>JBAUHS010000086.1:0-19567 GCA_049680405.1 Salaquimonas sp.
TGCCCGTATTACCTTGAGCATAAGCAATATTCACAACCTGTTCAGCATCAAGATCAGCCTGGACGATTGTGTATGTCCTATTTACTGTCCATGTCTCTCCTGGCTCGAGAATATTATCCCCGTCATCGCCAGCAGTCGGAACAGCTACAAACGTACCAATCTTGTCATCAACTATTTCAACAGAAGTAAATCCTTTTTCATTACCCGCCGGGTTGGAAACTGTGAATGTGTATGTGACCGTGTCGCCAACACTGTCGGTACCGCTGCCATCAACATCTGTTTTGGAAGCAAATGCTTTGGTAATGGTAATATAGGTCTGGCAAACTTCGACCGTATCAAGAAAGTTGCCAGATGCAGGTAGGCTTGCCGTTGATACAGATGAAAAGTTCAACGAAACACCCGTCGCAGTATTTGAAGCGATATGGGTAACTCCGTACTCACTCCAAGCTGCCGTGCCGGAAGAGAAATTAGGAGCGTTGGTAACATTCCCTCCATTATCTATGATTACCATGGCGCCAGTGTCCGTGCCCGTTCTACCACGATGCGCCCAATATACCTGCAACTCAGCACGCGGATGCACCACAGCAGCCGAATTAGTCAAAGTTCCCGGGCCTGTAGAATTTATCTCTGCAAATTGAACGCCTGTATGAGCCGGCACGCCATTAAAACCTGAGTCCCAAATTTCAATCGTGGTATCCGTAGTAGTCCATTCGGGAACATTAGCTGGAGACGTTTGGACAAAAGTAGTTGAAGCTGTCACCGGAATTTCAAACCCACCATTGGAAAGCAAATTGGTTCCAACACATCGAGGCAATCCTGTCGGCGGCGGCACTGTCGAAATTGTCACCGCTTCACTCAAATCATCTGGTGTCGCGTTGGTATCGATTTGATCCAGAGTGACGCCAGTGACCGTATTGGTAATTGTAGAACCCGCCGTGCCGCTATTTACGGTCGCATTGATCGTGAGCGTTGCACTTGATCCATTGTTAAGCGTCCCGATAGTCCATACGCCAGAACCGGGTTGCGGGATGTAATTACCCTGGCTGGCGCTGTGAGATGAATAAGTAAGCCCAGCTGGCAATAGATCGGTTAGTGAAACATTGGTCGCCTGATTTGGGCCGTTGTTTGTGACGGTTATGGAAAAGGGTACAGTGCTGGCTGGAAAATAGGTCCCTGCGGTTTTTGTTTTTGCTACAACAAGATCAACAGTGGCTCTATTCGTCACAGTACACGCGATATTGGACCCAGCGGCCATTTGGGCTGCAGTAAAGGCAATGGTGCGAGCTGATAAATTAACAGTCGGCTGCGTTCCTCCGCCTGTTCCAGTACAGGTAACCCCCGTCATCACGAAACCTGCAACAGCCGCTTCGGTAATTGTCGTTGCGGTTGCAGCGGCCGTCAGAGTTTGGGTCGCACCGACAACGCCTACGCCTGAAGTCGCCGTTGTAATCGTCTGGCTCGTCCAGCCATTATTACCTGTAAACGTAAACCCGCCTACCCCGCCATTGGAAACCTTTGTCAGGGTAATTCTTGGAGGCCCTGGAACAGCTGTAATCGGGACGCTTGCAAAATCATCGCCCGTTCCATCATTCGGGTTAGAGTCAGGGTCTACATAAGTAGATGCAGTCACCTGAGCGGTATTGGTTATGGTTCCGGCGCTTGTAACCGTGGCTTGAATTTGAAGCGTCGGCGCCGTTCCGCCCACAGCCACTGTTCCAGCGTTCCAGGTAACGGTCCCGCCGGAATTGGACGCTGACCCCTGACTCGGTGTCGCAGAAACAAAAGTCAGACCCGCAGGCAGCACATCCGTAACAACAACGCCCGGCGCGGCGTCAGCACCGGAATTTGTGAGCGTTACAGTATATGTCACATTTTGACCAACGGTTGGTGTTGAATTGTTTACCGATTTGGCGAGAGACAAATCCGCTTGCGGCGCACAGGCAACCACTTCAAAAGCATCGCCACCAGCGACATTGCTGCTTTCCAATCCGGACACACGAAAAACCACCGAACTGTGTGTGCCAGAAATCATGATGGAACCGGCAGCCGTTCCTGTACTATTGTTTGTGCTAGATTCCGTTCCGGCAGTCGTGACACCCAATGTGCGCCGAAATGTATTGTCCGAGTAAGTTTCGAAATGGCCAACACCAGCTAGACGAAATAATGTCCCACCAGATATGAGCTGCCAGCTCGATGTATTGGATGTGCCAGCCGCGGCAGTACCACCTACTCGGTCAATATGAATAACCGGATTGGTAACCGGCTTTCCGAAATTGATCGTATAGGTTCCCAAATTGCCGGACGACGAAGTCGGTCCAGTCCAGTTGAAGGTATCAACTTGGGAGGCATGCCCTTGAACAGCAGCGGAGCTAAAGGCTGCAATTGTGTTCATTGCATCTGTGGTAGCACCACTCCAACTTCCGCCACCCGATGCAGAAAGAGTGCGATTGACACTGATCCCGCCCGAAGTAGCCGCTCCGCCGGACCATGCACCAGTTAAGGCAGAACAAACCTGAGTGGTTGTCGGAGCTGGTGGAACCACAACTACCGGTGTAAAAGTCCATGACAGTGTAAATGTCCCGGTATTGCTACCGAAGCCGTCAATCTGAACACGATATGTCGTCCCGGAAGTCACAGAAATTGTGTTGCTGCTTTGCAGCGCGCAGGCATCATCATTCGTAGCTTGTTGAGTTAGAGCATTTACAGGGCTGCCAGTGAAAGTCTGGAGCGTTGTATCAAAATTGGTCGATCCACCGCAGGTCTGAAACGTCACATTACCAGCAGATGGGGCAGTCCAGCTATACCACATGGAATTCAACGATCCGCCGCCATAAGTGGTGGGCTCGCCTGTTTCGCTGGTTGCCCCCACATTTGAGGCAGTCAGCGTTCCGCTTGACCCGGTTATCGTAGTTCCAGGAAAATTGTTACCGGCAAATGCCACAGTGACCGTTGCCAGCAGCATCAAGATAGCGGTTAAAAACGAGAAGAATCGTTTTGCTGAACCACTAAAAACAACATATGCAGAACGGAGCCTGGGAAACATAGGTTTCACAGGAAAAGACGTCATTTCAGACGTAAGCCTACTTACTGATAGGCCGAAAAGCCCCGTTCGCCGCATTAATCCCCTCGCTAATTAACGAATCGTTAAGTGATTCGAGCAGGATTCGGCAGAGTCAAATGCCTTTTTATTGCAATAAACCGTTATTTTTTATGGATTTTAGCTAAAAGTGTGACTCAAAAGACTCACCAATACGTAACATATATGCCGTAACGTCAATCTATGCGATTCATGTCTATGGAGTACACTCTTTAGCTGCATATTTTAACGATGCCAAAATTAATTGAGTCGTTCAACTGCAGGGCCATTTCACCAGGGCAGGATTTCACCATCGTAATTCACGAATTGACCTGTACCATCTAGCGTCAGCTTCTCGGCAGTTTGCAAAATTCCCGCAGCGCTTTCAGACGGCGAAATGTCTGCGGCCCCTCCTCCCATATCCGTGCGAACCCAGCCCGGATGCATCGAGATAACTGCAATACCATCGCCCCTGAGATCAGTCGCCAGCCCCTGAACAACTTTGTTCACCGCAGCCTTTGAAGCACGATAGGCAATCCGGTCCGAAGCCGTAAAAGCCATGCTCCCCATCTTCGATGAAATCGTAATCAGCCGGGGCGAAGAGGACGCCTTCAGATGGGTTAGAAAAGCCTGCGCAACCCGCAAAGGCCCAAGCGTATTAATCGCCAAAGTCTCCGCAAAACCATCAAAATCCATGGTCAAAGTGGATTGCTCGCTGGGTCCGATAATGCCTGAATTATTGATCACAATGTCGATCGGCTCACTGACGCTGGTCGCAGCCTTTTTGATTGCAGCAGCATCGGTCACATCAAACACTAGCGGTGTAAAACCTTGGCCCAATACAGTCTGCAATTCCGCCGCCTGCTCCTCGCTGCGAACAGAACCAAAAGCCTTCCAGCCCTTTGCCAGCGCCTGCTCTGCAAGTTGGCGACCAATACCGCGATAAACACCCGTGATGAGAATGGTGGTCATTGTTTACCCCCTACCTCGTTAGCCTCTTATACGTCACCCGTTTCGGGTTCACGCTTTCAGGGCCGAGGCGGCGGATTTTATCCTGCTCATATTCTTCAAAATTGCCCTCAAACCATTCCACATGGCTGTCGCCTTCAAAGGACAGAATATGGGTGGCCAGACGGTCGAGGAACATCCGGTCGTGGGAGATCACAACGGCGCAACCGGCGAAATTTTCGAGCGCCTCTTCAAGGGCTGAAAGTGTTTCGGTATCAAGATCGTTGGTCGGCTCATCGAGCAGCAATACATTGCCGCCTTCTTTTAGCAATTTGGCCATGTGAACGCGGTTGCGCTGACCGCCGGAAAGCGTTCCGACTTTTTGCTGCTGGTCGCCGCCCTTGAAATTGAACGACGAACAATAGGCCCTCGAGTTCATCTCATGCTTGCCAAGCTTGATGATGTCATTGCCACCGGAAATCTCTTCCCAAACCGTTTTATTGCCATCCAGCGCATCGCGGCTTTGGTCAACATAAGAAAGATTAACCGTATCGCCGATAGTGATCTTGCCGCTATCAGGCTGCTCATTACCGGTGATCATACGGAACAAAGTGGTTTTACCCGCGCCGTTCGGGCCGATAACACCCACAATACCGCCCGGAGGCAGTTTGAATTCCAGATTATCAATCAACAGCTTGTCGCCATAGGCCTTGGAAATACCGTCCGCATCAATGACCACATTACCAAGGCGTTCGCCAACCGGAATGATGATTTGTGCATCACCGGGCTTGCGGTCACTGGCCGATTTGACCAACTCGTCATAGGCCTTGATACGGGCTTTTGATTTTGTCTGACGAGCTTTTGGCGAAGCAGCAATCCACTCGCTTTCCCGCGCAATGGCTTTTTGAGTTGCCGCATCCTCGCGCCCTTCCTGGGCAAGACGCTTGGCCTTGGCATCCAGATAGGCGGTGTAATTGCCCTCATAGGGAATGCCGCGCCCACGGTCCAATTCCAAAATCCAACCCGTTACATTGTCAAGGAAGTAGCGGTCGTGGGTAATCATCACAACGGAGCCGGTATATTCGCGCAAATGCTTTTCGAGCCAGGCAATCGTTTCTGCATCCAGATGGTTTGTCGGCTCATCGAGCAGCAACAGATCAGGCCGCGCAAGAAGCAGTTTGCATAAAGCAACACGGCGGATTTCACCCCCTGAAAGCTTCTCAATGGAAGCATCCCCAGGAGGGCAGCGAAGGGCGTCCATGGCCATCTCGACCTGACTCTCAAGGTCCCACAAATTCTGGCTGTCAATCTCGTCCTGCAGCTTTGCGCCTTCTTCCGCTGTCTCATCGGAATAATTCATCATCAGTTCATTGTAACGGTCGAGAATTGCCTTCTTCCCGGCAACGCCTTCCATCACATTTTCCATAACAGTTTTGGAGGCATCCAGCTTCGGCTCTTGAGGCAAATATCCGCAGGTCGCACCTTGGGCGAGCCAGGCCTCACCAGTGTGCTCCTTGTCCAGGCCTGCCATGATGCGGAGCACTGTTGATTTACCCGCACCATTGGGTCCCAAAACACCGATCTTTGCGTCGGGGTAAAAAGACAGGTGAACATTTTCCAGAACCTTTTTGGTGCCATAGACCTTTGAAAGGCCTTCCATATGATAGATAAATTGACGTGCCATTTTGAAAGCTATTCCATTTGATGAATTGGTGGTTGAGCGCCTGTTTAGGGGATTGTAAGGTCAGGGGCAATGGCTCACTGGCAGCCAATGCCTATTATCGAAAGAAGTTTGTTCATGAATGATTTTTCCCAAGCAACCTGGAAAAGCCAAACCGGCGCGGATCTGGCCGTTCGTATCATGGAAACTTCAAAAAATTCCATTAGTGGGGCCAAAGCCGTTATCCATATCAATCACGGCATGGCAGAGCACAGCGCGCGCTATGAACGTTTCGCCAGAGCTTTAGCAGCGGCAGGCTATCATGCCATTGCCCACGACCATCGCGGGCACGGATACACGACGGCAGACGATGCCCCTTTGGGGACTTTTTCAAACAAGGACGGCCTGCAAAAAGCCCTTGAGGACATTCACTTCGTCAATTTCCAGATCAGGCGAAAATATCCGGAAATCCCGATTGTCTATTTCGGCCACTCCATGGGTGCCATTTTGGGAAGCAATTATTGCATTCACCATTCCGATACAATCGACGGCGCCGCTCTCTGGAATTTCAATGTGGATGGCAGCGTACTGGTTTCTGTTTTTTCAATTTTGCTGAAAATTGAGCGCGCCCTCAAAGGCTCCGATGTACCGAGCTTGCTGGCCATGAAACTGACCTTCGAAGACTGGAACAAGAAATTCAAACCAAACCGCACCGATTTTGACTGGCTCACCAGAGACGAAGCCGAAGTCGACAAATATATTGCTGATCCTCTTTGCGGCTTTCCGGTTTCCGTAGGCATGTGGTTGAATACCATTCAGTGCATCCAGAACGGCGGTTCGGATTCACAACTCGGCAAAATTCGCAACGATCTGCCATTTCACCTTTTAGGCGGTCAGTCCGACCCAAGCTCAATGTATGGTAAATGCCTTGAGCGGCTCGGAGCCCGCCTTGGTAAACTGGGAAACAAGGATGTCACTGTGAGAACGCTGCCGGATACACGACACGAAACCCTCAATGAGTTGAATCGCGACGAGGCGACGGCGGCGTTTGTTCAATGGCTTGATCAGCGCTGGGGCTGACTTGCCAGAAAATACCTAAACCTAAAATACCTAAACCTTCAGTGAGGGGTCGTTGATCTCCCGCGCTTTCATACGCATCAGATGTTTTTGATAACGGGTCTGCACCAGTTCAACCGCCACCATAATGATGATGACAAAGTAGAAGGTTGATTTTGCCATTGGCTCAACGGCATAGCCGGCAAGTTTGATATGGGCCAAATGTCCGCCCTCTGATAAAAGCAATATGCCAACAACCAGCAGGACAAACAATCCCAACACTTCGTAGAGACGGTTCTTTTTCAGAAACTCGGCAACGTGATCGGCCAGCGCTATCATCATGATTCCAGAGATAATGATCGCTGTTGCCATGACAAGAAATATATCGGTCAACGCCAACGCGGATAAGATCGAGTCAAAAGAAAAGACAACATTCATCAGGACTATGGCTGTCACCACCGCGAAAACCGATTTGGAGCCGCCATTGCTGCTTTCACTATCACCCAACTCTTGAATTGCCAGCATATGGGCGATTTCCTTTAGCGCTGTGTAAACAATGAACACGCCACCTAAAAGAACGATCAGTGAGTGGCCATTGAATTCACCTTCGAATAGTCCGAACAGCTCGATTGCAAATAGGCGATCCTGAAACAATTCAATCGCCTGCATGACGACAAACAGAAGAACAATCCGCAATCCAACGGCAATTCCAATTCCCCATTGGCGAACTTTTCTCTGGCTCTCCTCCGGCGCGCGCTTTGATTCAATCGAGATATAAAGCAGGTTATCGAAGCCAAGCACTGCCTGCAACGCAATGAGCATCAAAAGTGTAAACAGATTTTCTACCGAAAAGAGCGCGTCCATTTTTATCCCCAAAGCCAGCCGCAAAGAATCACTTGGCTAAACCTAACGTCTGCCTATCAAAAAGAAAACCGGGCAGACAAGGGGAGTTTCCGTAACGAAAACTTCAATAAATTCAACATGTCAGAAGCGAATGATAAGGTAAGCTTTTGTTTACCAAGCCTTTAGAAAATA
This sequence comes from Salaquimonas sp., assembly GCA_049680405.1. Taxonomy (GTDB): domain Bacteria; phylum Pseudomonadota; class Alphaproteobacteria; order Rhizobiales; family Rhizobiaceae; genus Salaquimonas. The sequence continues at coordinate 7,776 of JBAUHS010000086.1, forward strand.
CGGCATTTAACTCAAATTTTAGTCAAATCCTCAGCCGCGTTAAGGGTTACGTTCACTGTTAGTCGCTATGGTCCGATGCAACAAATCTCTTTGCAGGGGGCAAAAAAGTGAGCGGAAAACTAGCCATCATGGCCGGTCTGGCAATAACCTTCGGGGCGACATCTTATTATGCGGGCAACGAATACCTCGACAGCCAGGCCCAAGCGCGTCTGAACCAAATCGAGTCAGGTAATGCTGTTAATGCAGCGGCCTTGACATCCATTGTCGTCGCAACAAAGTCGTTTCAATTTGGCGAGTCTATTTCGGCTGAAGACCTGAAACTGGTTTCATGGCCAAAGGACGCGATGCCTGAAGGAACCTATTCCACTATCGAAGAAGCCGTGGGCAATGGTGAGCGCAAGGCTATCAAATCAATCGAAGCAAATGAGCCAGTACTCAGCCTCAAGCTGACGGGTGAAAATGGCAGAGCAGGCTTGGCAGGCATTATTTCCGAGGGCATGCGGGCGGTGACGATTCCGGTCGACAATGTCAAAGGCGTTGGCGGGTTCGTACAACCCGGCGACCGTGTCGATATTGTTTTTACCCAACGTGATCGCAAGACTGGCGAGCAGACAGCCAAAATCATCATGGAAGCCATCAAAGTGCTATCAGTTGATCAGCAGGCAGGGAGCCGGTCCGATGCGCCAAAAGTAGCCAAGACAGTTACCTTGGAAACCAATTCGGACGGAGCGCAGCAATTGGCGCTCGCAAGCGATGTGGGCAGATTGTCTCTATTATTGCGCGGCGCAGGCGACGAGCTGGCAGGCGGAACATCTTCCATTTCTTTTGGAGGCGCTGGTTTCGACGAAACAGATGAAGTCGAGAATGAGCAGGACCCAGACAACGGAATTCTGTCCTTCCTGACTTCAAAAGGCAAAGAGCCATCACAGACGGTGATCAAGGTTGTTCGCGGGGAAGATGTTCATGAGAACGTCGTTCCGGTTCAAAGTCAAATCAAGTTAAAAAACTAAAACCAAATGCTACCAGGGCGGGGCAAAAAAATGCACCATAAACATAATCACATGCAGCAACTGGGCAAAACTGCAAAACGAATGGCTACTGCAGCAGCGCTGTTTGCAGCGATCAGCTTTCCTTTATTGCCAATCACCAGTTCTCCGGCGCTCGCCGATGGCATTATCAAAATCGCATCGTCAAGCAAGACGCGGTCTATTCGTGTTCCCTTGGCAAAGCCGACTACTTTCAGAACAGATGCGCCTTTCAGCGAAATCGTTGTTGGTGATCCGGGCCTGGCAATTGTGACCCCGCTTACCGATCAGTCGTTTTATATCGTCGGCTCATCAAAGGGCACTACAGGCATCGCCTTGTTCAACGAAGCACGTGAATTGATCGGCTCACTGGATGTCGAGATTGGGCCAGACACTACAAAGCTAAACGCGTCACTGAAATCTGCCCTGAAGGGTTCTAACGTAACAGCAGAAACCCAAAACGGAAATGTTGTGATTTCAGGTAAAGCAAAATCACCTCAAGCTGCTGAAAAAGCGAGGAAAATTGCTGAAAAATACGATGCAGATGCTGTAGATTCGATGCAGGTTCAGTCGTCAACACAAGTTCAGCTGGAAGTCCGTTTCATCGAAGCTCAACGCAGCAAGAGCAAGGAAATCGGCATCTCTTTCACCGGAGACAAAGGACGTTTTGCAGGCAATTCCGGTGGATATGTTTCTACCGCGGGCAATGCGCTGATTAGCGGCAGCCTGCCCTTCGGCCAGGTTGTAGGTAATTTGATCTCTCATGGTCTCGATGTGGACATGCTCGTTCAGGCCCTTGAAGCAAAAGGTGTTGCGCGACGTTTGGCTGAGCCCAACTTAACCGCTCTTTCAGGTGATACAGCAAGCTTCTTGGCTGGCGGTGAGTTTCCTGTTCCTGTGGCGGCTGAAGACAACAAGGTTACCGTCGAATTCAAGAAATTCGGTGTCGGTCTCGACTTCACCCCCACCGTTCTTGACAACGGGTTGATCAATTTGCGTATCGCACCGGAAGTCAGCGCAATCGACAACACTTCCGGCGTTAAATTCAACGGTATTCTTATTCCTGGTCTGACAGTACGCCGCGCCAGCACAACAGTGGAACTGCGCGATGGTCAAAGCTTTGTGATGGCCGGATTGTTGCAGTCCAATGGCAATTACGATGTTCGCAAGTTTCCGTGGTTGGGTGACCTTCCAATTCTTGGTGCTCTGTTCCGTTCAACTTCTTACAAGAAGCAGGAAACAGATCTGGTGATCATCGTGACACCGCGTCTCGTGAAACCATATGTACCTGGCGTGAAGATTGCATCACCACTCGATAACTCCGCAGCGCCAAATGATGTGGACCTATTCCTTGACGGAAAAACGGAAATCAGCCGTGCAAAAATGCGCATGGTCGCTGAAACCGAGCAAGGCATTCTGCCTGCTGGTCACATTCTAGACTTTTGATCCTGAAGGAAAAAATCATGAAAAAACTACTTCTACTTTCCTTCGTTTTGCCTCTCGCCGGGTGCCAAGAATATCTGGTGCGCAGTGATTTGGTAAACCCACACTCCGGTGATGCAGTGGCTCGCAACACGTCAAACCAGACGATCGATCCATGGCCTAAATATGTCTACGACACAGACATCCAGACCAGCAGCGAGCGCCAGAAGGCAGCAATTGCAAGCTACAATGCAGGTCCGGTGAAAAAGAGCAATGCTCCAGCCTCTCCGGCTATCCTGGTTCCTCAATCGCAAGCGCCTGCGAACTAGGGCAATCATAAAAGAACGCAAGCGAAATCTTTTTCACAAAGGGAAAAAACAATGGCAAGCCCTAAAGAAAGCAAGAACATGAAATCTGTCTATCTGGTTTCTTCAGACACCAATTTAATCAATATGGCAAAAGGCGCGATCGCGTCGAGCGAAGAGCAAAGCTTCAAAGTCATCGAAAAGAAAATTGGCGATCTTGCCGGTGAAGTGCGCGAATTCACCTGCGATCTTTTGATCTTGGATGTGAATGCTTCCAGGGTTGAAGATTTTGAACAACTTCAGAAAATCAAACGCATGGTCGGCACCAATATGGCGATCATCGTGATTGCCGATAATTTCACCCCGGCTGCCGCGCGTATTCTGATCCAGTTGAAAATCACCGATTTTCTGGTCAAGCCGCTTCAAACTTCCGAATTTGTTCGAAGCATCAATAATTGCCTGAAAACTGCTGGTGACGAAACACAAATCGAACCCCAGTTTTTGTCTTTCATGCCCGCCTCCGGCGGCGTCGGCAATACGATCTTGGCCCTTGAGTCAGCAGCTATCCTGAACCGTCATGGCAAGAAGCTTGGTCGCTCAACTTGCGTTGTTGATCTGAACTTCCAGCTCGGCTCATGCGCAGAATATCTCGATATAGAGCCGCGCTTTCATATTTCGGAAATCGAAAACGCACCAGAGCGCCTCGATCGCCAACTGCTCGATGTCATGCTATCCAAACACGAAAGCGGTTTGTCACTAATCGCTGCACCAAACCAACCGACAGAAATGCGCAGCTTCAAGCCCGCCCTTGTCGTGCGATTGCTCGATCTGGTTTCAGCCTATTTCGACTATGTGGTCATCGACGTTCCGCGTATCTGGTTTCCCTGGACGGAGACCGTCTTGATGGGCTCAAACCGCATTTTTGTCGTCGCTGACATGACCGTTCCGTCCGTACGTCACTCCAAACGTATTCTGGACGCTATTACCGAAAAAGGCGGCCAGCAAATCGATCCAAAAGTCATCGTAAACCGGATGGATTTCCGTAAAAATGTTGCCGGCCTCAATGCCAGCGACGTGGAGGCGGCCTTGGGCGATAAAATGATCGGGCAAGTCCCGAACAACTACACGCTGGTTCGTGATGCCGTCGACCGCGGAGTTCAGTTTTGTGAAATCGAAGCCGACAACAATGTCACCCGCGCTTTGCAAAAAATCATTTTGAATGAAACCGTTGAAGCCAAGAACATTGAAACCAAGTCATCGGGTCTGATGGCTTTGGGCAGAAAATTGCTCGCAAAGAAAGCAGCTTAAGGTACGATCATGTCAAACAGATTTTCAGCGCTGCAGCCTTCCGCATTTGAAGATGATATCTTTGATGAGCCGGCGCCTACCCTGACCAAAAAGCAACCCGTGCAAGATGCGCAAGCCCACGGTGACGAAGCTCCAACGATTGGCGAACCTATCCCTGCCGTTCCTGTTCAGGTAAAGCCGCAAGCGCCGGAATTATCCAATCAGACCCCAACGCCTGCCCGTCAGAAAGTGCTTGCTGCAAAAACAAAATTGCACCGCAAAATGCTCGATGAGTTCAACCTCGCAGCCCTGGAAAAACTTCCACGCGATCAGCTGGTTGGCGAAGTTCATAAATTTGTATCCAATTATGTGACTGAAGAGCGCCTTGCCCTGAACAGCGCAGAACTTGAAGAATTTGTTGGCACAGTTGTAGATGAGTTGACCGGTCTTGGCCCATTAGAGCCTTTGATGCGCAATCCTGATATTTCAGACTTGTTGATCAACGGGCCAAACAATTGTTATGCCGAGATCAAAGGCGTGCTTCAGCGGATCAACATCCCCTTTCAGGACGAGGCGCATTTGTTGCGGATCGTCAACAAGATCGTTGCAGCCGTTGGTCGACGCATTGATGAATCCAACCCGATGTGTGATGCCCGCATGGCCGATGGTTCGCGTTTTAACGCTGCTATCCGCCCTATCGCAATCGATGGCCCGTTGGTTTCCATCCGTAAATTTTCCGCCAACAAACTGAGCCTCGATAAACTGGTCGAGTTCGGCGCTTTGACCGATAAAATGGCTACGCTCTTGAAGCATGCCGTGAACGCTAGAATGACCACGATTATCTCTGGCGGTACAGGTACGGGTAAGACAACAATGCTCAACGCGTTGTCCGCCTTTATCGATGAAAAAGAACGTATCATCACGATTGAGGATGCTGCTGAATTGGCCCTTCATATTCCTCATGTTGGCCGCATGGAAACCCGCCCTGCCAATAATGAAGGTTCCGGCGAAATCAAACAGCGCGATCTGGTGAAAAATGCTCTTCGAATGCGCCCCGACCGCGTTATCCTCGGCGAGGTTCGCGGCGAAGAATGCTTCGATATGCTTCAGGCCATGAATACCGGTCACGAAGGATCAATGGCGACAATCCACTCAAATACACCGCGCGATGCGATTTCCCGCATGGAGCAAATGCTGGGAATGACCGGAATGCCAATGACGGTTCAGTCCATCCGAAGCCAGATTGCAGGCGCGATCCATTTGATTGTTCAACTGACCCGCCTTTCAGACGGTCAGCGTAAAATCACCAGCATTGCTGAAGTCACCGGAATGGAAGGTGACATTATTCAAATGCAGGAAATCTTCAAATACCGCAAAACAGGTTTGAAAGAAGACGGCAAGATCGTAGGCCATTTTGAGGCCACCGGTATCCGTCCAAGGTTTCTGGAGCATCTCATATCCATGGGCATCAACATCCCCGGCGAATATTTCGAGCCGGGCGTGAAGCATTAAGGGCTGATGACGCATGGAAATTAGTCCGGCAATCGTATTTTCAATCTCTATCGTTCTGTGTGTCGTTCTGGCCGCAGAGGCCGCATATCTGTTGCTGACGCGCAATACCGATACTAAAAGCCGTATCAATCGACGGATGCGCGTAACCGATGATGATGGCGGGACGAAACACGATATTCTGATCCAGTTGCGCAAAGAGCGCGGCATGGATGCCGAAGGCAAGATGGTTCTGCCGCTCAAGAAGTTGAACAAGCTGATTGTTCAGGCAGGTTTCACCATCGGCTTGAAAAAATTCATGCTTTATTACCTCATCTATTTGCTGATGATCTCCTTCACATTGTTGATCCTTACTCAGTCCATCCCAACGCCCCTGCTTGCCCTGCCCTTCACAGGCCTGGTGGCTCCGTTGGTATGGCTACGGATGCGCAAAACAAAAAAACTCAATCAGTTTGGCAAGCAGCTCCCAGAAGCCATTGAACTGATCACGCGAAGCCTCAAAGCGGGCCACCCGGTTCCTGTAGCCCTCAGCATGGTGGGCCGGGAAATGCCGGATCCAATTGGCACTGAATTTGGCATGGTCGTTGATGAGGTGACCTACGGCTCTGATCTGGTAACAGCGCTTTTATCCCTTTATGAACGGGTTGGACATCCGGATTTACCGCTATTGGTTTCCTCTGTTTCAATTCAGTCGACTACCGGCGGCAATCTGCGCGAAATTCTCGACAGTCTTTCAAAGGTAATTCGCGATCGATTGAAAATGAAAGCCAAAATCCGAGCCATTTCCGCAGAAGGCCGCATCTCGGCAATATTCCTGTCGGCAATGCCAATTATCCTGTTTGTAGTCCTGCTGGTTTTACTCCCGGATTATTACGGCGGTATCTGGAATGAATCTTTGACCTGGTACATGTTCGGCGGCCTGGCCTTCTGGTTGATAGCCGGTAACCTTCTCATCATGAAAATGGTCAGCTTGAAAGTTTAACGATCATGGACGCTCTTCACACCTTTGTTACAATTCCTTTGCTCGCTGCAGTTTTTACGACTTTGGTGATGTTCGGCCTGATGTATTTTTTCTGGCAGTCAAAGCAGGAAAAACAGGCAAGGTCTGAAGTGCGCAAACGTCTCGAAATTAAAAATAACCGCGGTATGGACGGCAGCACAGCTGCTGCAATCAATGCAGGTAAGGTCGCCAACAAGGTCGCCAGCAAAACTGATCAGTTTTATTCAGCCAATGACCCTGTTCAAAAACGCAAAATGCAGCTTCGCTTGATCCAGGCAGGCTATTCAAATCCGAATGCCCTTGGTTATTTCTTCGCCGCCCGTTTCTTCTCAGGTTTCTCCATGGCGGCGCTTGGAGTGGTTTACATTGCTCTTTTCGGGGCGGAAAAAGAAATTACGGAACAAATACTCACTATCGTGCTGATGCTTACGGTCGGATATTTCCTGCCAAACCTGATCCTCAACAACCAGATCAAAACGCGGCAGACAGAAAACCGCAGCGGCTTTCCAGATGTGATGGATTTGATGGTCGTTTCCGCAGAAGCTGGCCTGACAACAGAAGGCTCGATCGAGCGTATCGCCAACGAGATCTCCAGAACTCACCCGGTCCTGAGTGAGCAACTTGGTCTTGCAGCGATTGAAATCAGAGCAGGCAAACCTTTGGATGAAGCATTGCGCGCATTTGGAGAACGGGTTGGCCTGGATGAAGTCGGCGGTTTTGCGACCATGATCCAGCAATCAAAGGAACTGGGAACAAGCGTCTCTGATGCCCTTCGCGTTTACAGTGATGAAATGCGCCATAAGCGCATGATGGCCGCCGAAGAAAAAGCCTATGCCCTGCCAGCCAAATTGTCGGTTCCGGTCACGGGCTTTATTCTGCCAATCGTCATCGGCGTTGCCGTTGTTCCGACCGCTGTCAGAATGATGACCCAATAGATCGAAGATTCCTCAACGCATTATGCGTAAGTGTCGCTTGTATTGAAAACGATTTGATTGCTAGGATGTGGTTTTGAACGCGCATCTCAAATCTTGAGCATGGCCGCGACTTTCCTTTAAGGCTCCACTCTTGACCAGGCACTCTCCAGTTCCCGCGCCTGCCGATCATCTCTCGTTAGAAGAAATCAAAAAAGCGAATTTCCAAGCCATTGGTTTGATGGTGTTTGCCATGTCGGCCTTTGCTTTGGCAGACTCACTCATTCGGCTTTCTTCCTTGGAAGAAATCGGCCGGGCATCAGCAGGGCAGTTGCTGGCTCTGCAAGGCACAATTGGCGCATTTCTTTATGCTCTGCTAATGCGCAAGCGCCGTGAGCATTTGTCTTTTGAACTTGCATCCAATCGATATGTTTTGCTCAGAACCGCCAGTGATATATTCGCTGCCTGTTGTATTGTAACTGCTTTGACCTTGATCAGCGTCAACGAGGTTTCCGCTATCCTTCAGGTGCAGCCACTGGTCGTGACTTTGGGAGCCGTTTTGTTTCTAGGAGAGAAAGTGCGGTTCTTCCGATGGAGTGCAATCATCATAGGTTTCATCGGGGTCATGATCATCATGCGCCCGTCCCCTTCAAGTTTTGAAAATTCATCAATCATTGTTCTGTTGGGTGTCATCGGCCTTGCATCTCGAGACCTGACAACTAGGCAATTACCCAAACAGTTTTCCACCATCGCAGTCATTACATTTGTGAGCCTTGCCATCATTCCGGCAGGTATCTTGCTTCATTATTTTACCGCCGATACATCCCTGTTTGAAATTGGAAACCGGGCCTTGTTTCTCGCATGTCTGTCGAGCCTTGTTGCTTTGATCGGTTATTACGCGCTCACCCACGCAATGCGAATTGGTGAAATTTCTGTCGTCGCGCCTTACCGATATGCAAGATTGATATCGGCATTCTTTTTTGCCTGGCTCTTGTTGAATGAACAGCCAGACCTGGCAACCATCCTCGGCTCACTGATCATCGTCACGGCTGGCATTGTTGTGATTTATCGTGAAAATAGGCTTAATTCCAAATAGTTATGCTTAAGATCGGATTCATTTTGCGAATACCATTTGGTAACGATAGCTGCATGAATCCATAAAGTTTCGCATTTTAAGCGTTTCATAAAACGCCCGTTAATGACATTGCGCTAGTGTGTTTCAATAATAATAAAAAAAGTACCTAACGGGGACGCATCATGAAATCTGTTTTGAAAACCATCGCATTGGTTGCGCTTGTTGGCATGCCGCTTGTTGGCTGCAATACATCAGGCACTTCTTCACACGCACCAGCTTACGACTCAAAGCCGTCGGCTTTTGGCCGTGACACAATTCTCACGCACAGCACAAAATCAGATTCTGTAAGCATGAAAGGCGACAGCTCAGCCCGCCTTTTGGAACTTGGAAAAGAAAACTTCGCGCTTCAAAATTTCGGCCTGTCTGAAAAGTATTTTCGCGAAGCCGTTGCCAACAGAAGCGACAATGCATCTGCATGGGCCGGCCTTGCAGCATCCTATGACCAGCTTGGTAATTTTGACAAAGCTGACCGCGCCTATAAAGCGCTGGTTGACATCAAGGGCAATGACCCGCGCGTATTGAACAATCTTGGATACTCGCATCTTCTTCGCGGCGATTACAAAAAGGCCCGCTCCTATTTTAATCGGGCTCAAAATGCCAATCCGGGCCTGGAGCATGTTCAGGGAAATCTTCACCTTCTGGAAAAAGTCATCAGTTCCTAAGTTGAACCACAACGCCATTTTAAAGCCGCTCCTGAAAAGGGGCGGCTTTTTACTTTGGGCTTCCAATTTTCGTTAAATTTTGAAGTAAAATTTTCTGTGACAAAAACACTATTTGCTATCTGTAGTTTCAACTTCCCTTCAGTTCCTAACAGAAATTAACGCCTTTTTCCGTTGTGTCGGATACCTTGATCACCGAACCAAACACAAATCTCAATTAATAAATCAAAATGCAGGGGTATATTGAATGGCGAAGAAAATAGGCGGCGCGGGGGCCGACAAGATCAAGGGCGGAAACAACGCTAAAGGTACCGATTATCTTTACGGTGGTGAAGGCGACGACACCATCGACGGACGCAATGGCACGGACTATCTTTTCGGCGAAGCGGGAAATGACTACCTTCTTGGCGGCGAAGGCGATGACGTGCTTGACGGCGGCACCGGAAACGACAAGTTGGAAGGTGGCGAAGGCGCCGACGTCATCGATGGCGGCGAAGGCGATAACGACGCCGCTGACTATGTTTCATCAGATGCAGGCGTCACGATCAATTTGAAAACCGGCGTTAACAGCGGCGGCCACGCTCAAGGTGACACGATCTCTAATGTCGAGTTCGTTTACGGCTCCATGTTTGATGATCATATTACTGGCGATGATGGCACAAACCGCCTGGTTGGCCGCTTGGGTGATGATGTTCTGGATGGCGGCGCTGGCGATGATACCCTTATCGGCGGACGCGGAGCAGATACGCTCATCGGTGGCGAAGGCATCGATACAGCAGACTATTCATGGTCTGACAACGGTGTAACCGTCCATTTGGGCAAAGGCATTGGCCTTGGTGGCGATGCCCATGGCGATACGTTAACCGGCATCGAAAATGTCATGGGTTCTGACCAGAATGACAAGATCACTGGTGATGATGGCACAAACCGTCTGAATGGCGGCGCGGGCGATGATATTCTTCGCGGCGGCGGCGGCAAGGATTATCTTGTTGGTGGCGAAGGCGCAGATGTACTTGATGGCGGCAAAGGCGATAACGATGTGGCTGACTACACCTATGCCGACAGCGGCGTTATGGTAAACTTGTTGACCGGAATGGGCTCCGGTGGAGAAGCTGAAGGCGACACTTATATTGGCATTGAATATGTCTATGGCTCACAATTTGACGACACCATCATTGGCGATGATGGCGTTAACCGCCTTGTAGGCCATGATGGCAATGACACGATCGATGGCGGCGCAGGCAATGACTATATTCTGGGCGAAAGCGGTAATGATATCCTGACCGGCGGTGCCGGCGCGGACGTATTCCTGTTTCACAATGATGATGAAGGTAATGACATCATTACAGATTTCTGGGCAGGCGCAGGCCGCACAGACCGGTTGTGGGTGAAGGATAACACCGGGTTGAACGACTTCAACGATGTTCTCGCCAATATGGTCGACACCGCTGATGGCGCCCTCCTCACCACGCTTACAGGCACAATTCTCTTTGAAGGATTGGAAATTTCGGACTTTGTTGCAGACGACTTTATCTTCTGAACCATGCCAACAAAGGTCTTTCCATTGTGCAGAATGCGCAATGACAAGAAAGTCCGCAAGAGACAAAGGTCTTTCCATTGTGCAGAATGCGCAATGACAAGAAAGTCCGCAAGAGACAAAGGTCTTTCCATTGTGCAGAATGCGCAATGACAAGAAAGTCCGCAAGATACAAAGGCGTCATCTCAGGATGGCGTCTTTTTTTGTTAGCAATTTCAGACACTTCGAACCCAGGGTCAATACAAAAAGGCTGCTCGAAGTCTTTTACTGCCATGTTAAGCTTGACTATACTTGAAGGAATAACAGTAATATTTTTGCGTTTATTTGAGTAATTTGCAACCTCTTGTAAGCGTGATCAATTTAACACAAAATTAGGAAAAATGGCGGCATTGCGCGCATTTCTATTGAGGATAGCGGCAGAATCGGCTTGTATCTTTCTCAAGTCTGGGGCGATCAGGTGGAATTCTGAACAGGCTTATTCAAGTTGGCGTTGTCCATGTCGGACACGCACCCTAATACTGGAGAGCAGGGAAATGAAAATCAAAAGTCTACTTCTAGGCTCAGCTGCAGCGATGATCGCTGTATCTGGCGCTCAGGCAGCCGATGCAATCATCGTCGAGCCAGAGCCAATGGAATATGTAAAAGTTTGCGACATGTATGGCGCCGGCTTCTTCTACATTCCTGGTACTGAAACATGCATGAACATCAACGGTTTTGTGCGTTCAACATACATACACCGTGAAGAAACCATTGACACAGACCTCTCCACAACAGCGACAGGCAATCCAGTTACAGCACTTCCAACAACAGATGGATTTGTTAATGGTGCCGTCCTTACTGGAATTGGTGGGCCAGCCCCTGCGATTCTTGAGCGCAACACTTCCTCATGGAATATTCGTGGTCGTTTGAACTTTGATGTTCGCAACGAAACAGAATATGGCACATTGCGTTCAGAGCTTCGCCTTCAAGCTGGTGATGCTGGTGCTTCTGGTGAAGCAACTG
>JBAUHS010000087.1:0-23636 GCA_049680405.1 Salaquimonas sp.
ATTCCAGCACAACTGACGACAATTTTTGTCATATGACCAGTGATGTTATTACGGGGTCTTGCACAACACAAAATGGAATTAATTCAGAGGGTCAATCTTATACCTACCAGCAATGTTCTTATGGAACGGCCTATGAAGTTTGCGGCCCCAGAACAATAAGCGAGACTTGGTATGGATGCGTTGGTTCTCGTGAATACCCGTACAATCTTGAAGATCGTAGTTTCAGTGCACGGCCAGTACCGGGTATCATGAATACCACCTGCTCCGCGGAATTGACCACTTTGACTGATGTAAAATCCACGGTTTTGAACAAAATTGACGCAATGACAGGTGACAATAATACCTACATTCCTGCGGGTTTGACCTGGGGTATGCGACTACTGTCAAATTCTGCTCCGTTTACGGACGGCGTTTCACAACAGACTGCCAAGAAAAAAGACATCAAGAAATATCTCGTTTTGATGACAGATGGTGACAATACTATTTCTGCACAATTGCCGGGAAGCCCAAAGCATTGGGGCAGCGACACAGCTGAGGCAAATTTATGGACAAGTGAAGTTTGTCAGAATATCAAGGCCGAAGAAATTACTGTATTTACGATCACTTTCGGCACGCTCCTTCCAGAAACGAAAACACTGATCCAAAGCTGCGCATCCGATCCAACAAATTATTTTCATGCTGCCACTGGCACTGAACTTAATGCCGCTTTTGAAGGAATTCGCGAACAGATGGCTGCATTGCATTTATCCAGATGATCTTCTGAGAGCGAAGGGTTTCCAGTGCCCGCAGGAAATAAAAATCTTGCGGGTGTGGGTCCTGACCCCAGGAGACATGAGCTCTGAGCCCGTTTTAACACAGGCGACGTGCCGCCCAAGGCGGTGATAATTTCACGTTTGACAACGCGGATTGTTGAGATAAACCATAAAATATGAACGCAATTGGCATACTTGGTGGCATGGGTCCCGCGGCAACTATTCTTCTCCAGCGCAAGCTGGTAGAAGCTGTACCTGCAAGAGATGACAGCGATCATATTCCGCTGCTGATTGATATGAACCCTCAGATCCCCTCGCGGATTGCACATCTAATCGATGCTAGTGGTATTGATCCCGGGCCAACGCTTGCGGCCATGGCCCGCAGGCTTGAGATGATGGGAGCTGTAGCGCTTGCGATGCCTTGCAACACGGCACATCACTATGCTGGGGCTATCACGGAGGCAGTCAACATCCAGCTTTTGAATATGGTCGAACTTGCGGCCGATCATGCGGAAGACTTGCTTGGATCCAGCGGATGTGTCGGCATGTTGGCTTCTCCGGCAGTACGGCACATACGTCTCTTTGAAAAAGCACTTGAGGCGCGCGGGATATCTACCATTTGGCCGGCGAATGATGAGGCCATGCTCGACGCGATCCGCAAGATTAAAAGTTTCGGTCCGTGTAACGCAGCCCGCGAAACGCTATTAGCTGCCTCCGAGGAGTTGGCCGCAGCGGGCACGGGCTTGCAAATTATTGCGTGCAGCGAATTCTCGATCATCGCTGACAGCACGGCAATGGATGCCAATGTAGTGGATACCATAGATCTGCTGGTTCGCGCGATTGTTAAAATGGCGCAAACGGCCACCTGAGCAGGAGAAAGGTGACGAAAAGAGAATACGTGCCAAATCAATAATTAGTTCTTGCTTTGTTCTCATTTTTATAATAGGAATATGTTCATAAACAAAGTGAGTCTTTTTGGTGAGGCTAAAATGGGTATTTCGATTTCAATAAATCATCGCGCGGCAAATCATCTTGCTGGCAAATCCGATGTATCGGGCGCAAGCAAGCTTGCTCATGCGGATTTTATGGCAAAATCCGGCATTTCGGCGAAAGTGGACCAGATTGCTGAATTGCGCCGCCGGGGCCGCGCAGCGACGGTTAACCCCTCCGGGCGGTATGAGCCGATCAGCCGTCATGTGTTTGACGACGGTTGGCAGACGCTGGATGAACTGCCGCCTTTCAAGACGGAAGTTTATGAGGAAAAGCCGAAGACCATTATTACCAAGAACCAGTCGCCGGATATTTCCTTTGATCGCTCGATCAATCCTTATCGCGGCTGTGAGCACGGATGCATTTATTGTTTCGCCCGTCCTTCCCATTCTTATATGGGGCTTTCATCAGGGCTTGATTTTGAAAGCAAATTATTTGCCAAGCGCGGCACGGCCCGTCTGCTGGAAGCTGAGCTCTCCAAAGAGGATTATGAGCCAAAGACCATCGCCATCGGGACAAATACGGACCCTTACCAGCCGATTGAAAAAGAGCGCCGTATCATGCGTGAAATTCTTGAGGTTCTGGAAAAGGCCAATCATCCGGTCGCCATCGTAACCAAATCGGCCCTTGTGACACGGGATATTGATATCCTCTCGCGTATGGCGGCCAAGGGACTTGCGAAAGTTGCCCTGTCCATCACGACGCTTGATCGCAGGTTGGCACGGGCCATGGAGCCACGGGCTGCAACGCCCTCTCTGCGGCTCAAAACCATCAATGACCTGTCCGAGGCTGGCATACCAACTTCAGTCATGGTTGCACCTGTCATTCCGGCAATGACGGATCATGAGCTGGAACATATTCTGGATTCTGCTGCCGGGGCAGGAGCGCGGGAAGCAGGGTTCATTCTGTTGCGCCTTCCGGCCGAAGTCAGCCCGCTGTTTCGTGACTGGCTGCTGCAACATTATCCTGATCGCTACCGGCATGTTCTCAACGTCTTGCGCTCGATGCGTGGCGGCAAGGATTATGACGCCGAATGGGGCAAGCGGATGAAGGGCCAGGGGCCTTATGCGATCCAGATTGGCAGACGCTTTGAACTGGCCGCAAAGCGCTGCGGTCTGAATGAAAGCAAGCTCGCCTTGCGAACTGATTTGTTTGAAGCACCCCAAGGGGCCGAGAAGCAGTTGGCGTTGTTTTGATGAATAGAAATTTCCGGCTTCCCCGGCTGGAAATAACCAATCCTGAATGCTGCCGCACAGCCTTCGGTCATCTGGTCCCCATTAGGTGATGAAGAAGAGCAGGATTGGACTTGAAGAGAATCGGTGTTCGGGCAACATTGCCGCATGTCCCCAAATCCCGGCACCGATTCTCTACTTTTTTCAGACGCGAAAGTGAAGCAACCTCACTTTCTGTTTGAGCAGAGACTGATAGATAGAGGCGCACGCTTGATTGCCGGGGTTGATGAAGCCGGGCGCGGACCGCTGGCAGGTCCGGTCGTTGCAGCGGCTGTCATACTCGATCCGGCTGATTTGCCCGATGGATTGAACGACTCAAAAGCGCTGACGGAAAAACGAAGATCAGTATTGTTCGGTGAAATCTGCAGCAAGGCGATTTCAATCTCCTGGCATTCAAATTCGGCTCGATGCATTGATCAAATCAACATTCTTCAAGCCAGTCTCGATGCCATGGAAAAGTCAGTGGCTGGCCTTGCTACAACCTGTGATCACGCCTTGTTTGATGGCCGTGATGTACCGCTTGCCTGTAGGGAGTTTGGAACTGCCATTATCAAGGGTGATGCAAGATCACTGTCGATTGCCGCAGCCTCAATTGTTGCGAAGGTCATGCGGGATCGGATCATGATCCGTATGGATTCGATATATCCGGAATACGGATTTGCAGGTCACAAAGGTTATGGCTCCAAGAAGCATATGGAGGCAATTGAAGCCTTTGGCCCCTGCCGGCTGCACCGGATGAGTTTTTCACCGATGCGAAGCTGGTGATATGCCAAACTGATAAAAGGTTTAGTCTCTATATCTATTGGCCAAAAAAAAACCCGGCTATTGAGGAACCGGGTTTTGAACAATTCAGTGATCGCTAATTGATTAGTTCAAGCTTGCCTTCACATCAGCAATGCTTTCCGTGATCAGTTTGTCAGCCGCAGCGCCGGTGACCTTGCCTTCAAGAATTTTGCCGGCAGCAGCAACCGCAATATCTACGGCTGAAGCGCGAACTTCAGCAATAGCTTGGGCTTGTGCCTGCTCGATCTTCTGCTCAGCTAGCGCGGTGCGGCGGGCAATAAATTCATTTGCTTTTACTTCGGCATCTTTTTCAAGGGCTGCAGCTTCGCGCTTGGCAGATGTCAGGATTTCACTTGCTTCCTGCTCAGCTTCCTTGCGTTTGCGCTGGTAGTCAGCGAGAAGCTCTTGAGCTTCTTCACGAAGACGGCGAGCGTCATCCAGATCTGATTTGATCTTGTCAGCGCGATCATCAAGGCTTTTGCCAATCATTGCCGGTACTTTTACATAGGCAATAATCGCCAGAAAAATAATGAGAGCAATAAAGGCCCAAAAGGTAGCGTCCATAATAGTTCTCCCGGCCGTTAGCGCGCGACGGCTGAAACAGCTTTGTCGATTTCAGCTTTGGTTGCACTGCCACCGATCAGAGATTTAACAATCTCGGAAACCGTATCGGCAGCAATGCCATCAACTTCACCGAGTGCTTTAACCTTGATAGTGGCTATCTGCTGTTCAGATGCAGCCAATTTTTCGTTCAATGCTTTTTCGCTGGCATGACGTTTGGTATCAGCCTCAGCTTTTGCCCTGTCTTTGGCTTCCTGGGCAATTGCATGGGCACTGTTACGTGCCTCAGCAAGTTCTTGCTCATAGGCGGCCAAAGCGGCATCAGACTCGTCTTTCAAACGCTGGGCTTCATCGAGATCGCGAGAAATGCGGTCGCGGCGAACACCCAAAATACCTGAAATACGAGGAATTACGACTTTGGACATCAAATAGTAAAAAATGCCAAAAGTGATTGCGAGCCATAGAAGCTGCGAGGCAAATGACGACGGGTCGAACGGAGGAAATAACCCGCTAGCGCCGTGCGCGGCTTCTTCTGTTGCAGCTAGTGCCTGGCTAATAAACATAACTTAATCCCGAACATGATTCTATCAAGAGAATCTCGAAGTGAGAAAAGATTTTAGGCAGATGCACGGCCGACTGCTGCCGGCCGCATATCTTTACTGTCGAATAAACTTAAACTGCGAAGAGCAGAAGAAGTGCAACGAGCAATGAGAAGATGCCCAGAGCTTCTGTCACCGCAAAACCGAAGATCAAACGACCGAACTGGCCGTCTGCTGCGGATGGGTTGCGCAAAGCGCCTGCCAGATAGCTACCGAAAATGTTGCCGAGGCCAATGCCTGCTCCGCCCATTCCAAGGCATGCAATTCCTGCGCCGATGTATTTTGCTGCTTCAGCTTCCATAATGAACTCCTTGAGGTTTTAATTGGAATCTTTGTTAAGGTTTTTTGTTACCAACCGCCTTAATGGGACGGATGAAGTGCGTCGTTGAGATACATGCAGGTCAATACTGCGAAAACATAAGCTTGCAAGAAAGCAACGAGAAATTCGAGACCGGTCAATGCGATGGTCATCAACATTGGCAGGATAGCAACGGCTGGCCAGATTGTTCCAGCGGCACCGAGGCTGACCACAAAGCCCGCAAACACTTTCAACGTGATGTGTCCGGCCAGCATATTGGCGAACAAACGA
This sequence comes from Salaquimonas sp., assembly GCA_049680405.1. GTDB lineage: Bacteria > Pseudomonadota > Alphaproteobacteria > Rhizobiales > Rhizobiaceae > Salaquimonas. The sequence continues at coordinate 5,507 of JBAUHS010000087.1, forward strand.
ACGGAAAGTGAAATGGGACGAGAGATGAATGAGATAACTTCAATCATCACAACCAAAGGCATCAATACTGCTGGAATGCCTGATGGCACAAACAGTTTCAGAAAACTGAGACCGTTTTTATAAAAACCGTAGATAACTACTGTACCAATAACCAACATTGCCAAAGCAAAGGTCACGATGATGTGGCTGGTTATGGTGAAGAAATAAGGGAACATGCCAAACAGATTGGCGACCAGAACAAACATGAAAAGAGAAAACACCAGAGGAAAAAACTTCATTCCTTCTTGGCCAGCCCCATCCCGAAGCATTGAAGCCACAAATTCGTAGGACATTTCAGCAACTGATTGAGTGCGGCTTGGGATCATTCCACGTCCGCCGGTTGCCCAAATCAGGAAAACCGAAGTGGCAACAACCGTAACAACCATAAACAGAGCCGAATTGGTGAAAGAAATATCCACACCGCCTATTTCAAGCGGGATCAGCTTGTTGAGCTGAAACTGATGAATTGGATCGTTAGCCACCGTACATATCCTCTAATCGGTACTCGTTCTTAATCTTCGTCGTCATATAGATCATCTGATGGCTTGTCCGCAACCTTTTGATCTCTAGTTCCTTTGGATGAGCCCGCCCAACCAGCTTTATACGGATCAGCGATATCTCCCGAGGAGCGCAAAACATTTACCACGCCGGCAACGAAACCCAATAAGAGCATGACGATCATGCCCCAAGGCGTCGTATTCGCAAGGGAGTCGATCAAGTAACCGATCATCGCCCCCACGATTATTGCCGAGATAAACTCACTCGACATTTTCAGCGCGTTTCCATATCCAGGCTTGCCTGTGTCTGGAGCCGTTGCTTTTGCGTTTTCCTGCCTGTTTTTCTCAAGGCGTGCCTCCAAAGAGACCAAACGCTCGTTCAACTGCTTGTCTGACTGGTCTTTTTTTTCGTCTTTTTCCATCACTTTGATCCGATCCGCGACCTAACGCTTGTTAGAATACACAAAGCAAGTTCGTCCTGCTGCGTTTTCTCGGTGAAACTGAGAAAAAAGCGTATTCAATTTGAAACGATCAACGAGGTTTTAAAGACAAGTTCAGCAACCCAGCCAAGTCGGGGGCAACATAGATTTGCGTACCTTGACTGTCAAGCGCCCTTAGAGGGAGTTAAATGATTGGTATTGTTAGATATTTTTATAATCTTATACTATGCGACAATGCGCCAATGCATTGTTTGGGGGAATCTTTCAATTCCTTGTTGGTTCCGGCTGTCATACCAGCGTTGAAAACGCTTATGACCATCCACCGCCATAGGTACGATAAAAGATGTGAAGACCGATTTTTCCAACGCGTTTCATTGATCTAGCCCACTTAGGGTTCACATAAGTTGCATGATAATGAGTTGAAGAGCCAACTTCTTTAAACCAGATACGACCTTTGGTGGTCTCACGCGCCACATATTGCGCAACTTCCCAACGCTTGCGGTCTCTCACCTTGTCCTTGATCGTGTCACAGGCAAAGGAGAACTGGCAGCGGTTGCGCCAATGCTTATTCTGGTAAACTACACCACAAATTGTGTTTGGATAAGTCGGGTTTTTCACCCGGTTTAGAATCACTTGAGAAACAGCCGCCTGCCCGCGAACCGGCTCGCCGCGAGCTTCAAAATAAATACCAGCTGTCAGACATTCCTGTTGTTTTTTTGAATAAGAAGACTTTGGTAGAGGTTCGGCTGCCCAGGCGTGATCGCCTTTGCCAAGTTTTGGCACGATATTGATTGGCGCATTGTCTTCCAGAATCTCGGCAAAAGGAGAGCGCTTCAGTTGAGGCTCTTCACCATAAGCAAGAATGTTGGATTGAGATTCGGTCACCAGACTTGCCACCATGACCGGAAGATCTGCCTTTGGAGCATATTTATTGACCTTGGGCTTCTTCATCTGAAACGCGGATGCAACCTGAAGCGCTTCCTTTGGGGATTTTGCTTTCACAAAGGCTAGCTCGGTATCTTTTGGCAGATCAAGCGGAGACAAAAACGATTGACGCTCAACCACTGACCCTGCGGAAAATTGATCTGGTGGACGTTTGATCGTTGCTTGAACAACACGGGCGCCCTTTAGCGAACGATTGACGGTCTGTGCTTGACGCTCAACGCGAACTTGCTGAATCAATCGTTTTGAAATGTCCATGTCTGCGTTTGCGACATTGCCCGGCAAAAGGCTGGTTTCAGCCTTACCATTGGAAATCGACCCGGTTATCAGGTTCGATACACCGGCACCTTCGTTCAGGCTGGTCAGCCAGCGCGGCATTGAAGTTGCCCCCGCCTTGTGAAAGCCAGTTTCTGCCTGAGTGAGACTTGCAATATCCTGATAAGAAACCAGTGAAGGATAGGTTAGTAGAAGTGCTGTGCCTGCTAGTACAGGAAACAAACCGTTTTTCAGCCGACCCAAAAGAGGCCAGCGCTGTCCGTCAGATTTACGCAAAACTATACTCCAAACAAACTGTTTTGACCGTATTGGCAACACGGGTGATATTGGTTTGTTAACCTTGATATTGGGTTAAGGAGATGTTGCCGAAGCGTTAATTGAGGCACATTTCTATCTGGGGACTAGAAAAAACCGATCAAATCCGACCCTTTCGAGGCGCATAGACTGGGTAAATTTAATGACGTTTACGCTTTTTAGCGTAAGGATTATCACCCTTGCGCAAGAACAGCCGGATTGGCACGGACCACAGATCGAAGCTCTCGCGGATCTGATTGATCATGTACCGGGTATAAGAAGCGGGCATCGCCTCCGGCCTTGTACAATGGACCATGAAGCTCGGTGGGCGAGCTGTAACCTGCGTCATATATTTCATACGGATGCGTCGACCCGATACGGCTGGCGGTGGATGATGCGCTTGAACATCATCAAGCCAACGATTGAGGCGGGACGTACCCAGGCGGCGGTTCCATTGCTCATGAACTTTAAAGACCGTATCCATAAGCTTGGGCAGACCTTCACCGGTCAGGCCGGAAATCGGAATAACCTGAAGGCCTTTGACTTGAGAAAGACTTTCCTCGGACATTTCCCTGATTTCTGCTAGGCGCAATTGACGATCCTCGACGCGGTCCCATTTGTTGACCGCAATCACTGGGGCGCGGCCCTCTCGGATAATATAGTCGATGATTTGCACATCTTGTTTCTCAAACGGGATTTCCGCATCGATAACGATAATAACAACTTCTGCATATTTGATCGACCGCAGACCGTCGGAGACCGACATCTTTTCGAGCTTTTCCTGTATACGGGCCTTACGGCGCATACCTGCGGTATCAAACAGTTTGATGGTTCTGCCATTCCATTCCCATTCAACGGAAATAGAATCGCGCGTGATCCCGGCTTCTGGCCCGGTCAACAGACGGTCCTCCTGGATCATCTGGTTGATGAGCGTAGACTTGCCCGCATTAGGGCGCCCGACAATGGTTATACGCAGCGGCTTGCTGGTATCATAAGGCGGGATGATTTCATCGCCATTCTCATCGAGCTCCAGCTCTTCAAACTCAATTTCTTCTTCGTCTTCCTCAACAGCATATTTACCTGTGCCATAAGCGCGGTCTTCACCAACCGCCTCCACCAGTGCATTATACAAATCCCCCATACCAACGCCGTGTTCTGCGGAGATTGGAACCGGGTCACCGAAGCCAAGCGAAAACGCATCATAATATCCTGCTTCTCCGGCTTTGCCTTCCATCTTGTTAGCAACAAGAACGGTTTTCTTGGCGTGTTTTCGCAAGAGTTGGCTGAAGCTTTTGTCCGTTGGGGTAACACCAGATTTTGCATCGACCAAAAACAAGCATACATCGGCTTCGCCTATGGCGATTTCCGTCTGTTCGCGCATGCGGCCCTCAAGGCTTTCCTCAGAGGCTTCTTCAAGACCGGCGGTGTCGATTACCTGAAATTCCAGATCGCCAATATGTGCATCGGCCATGCGCCGATCTCTGGTCACGCCAGGTGTGTCGTCCACAAGCGCAAGCTTTTTGCCAACCAAACGATTGAACAAAGTGGATTTGCCGACATTGGGTCGACCGATGATAGCGACTGAGAAAGTCATCTTGATTGTTACTTTTCAAAAAGACGGTTTTTAGCCGTCTGCTTTTACGCCTTTTCCGGCGAGAATATTCAACATCAATTGAGCCCGGCTTTTTACGCCCTGGGCCGAATTGGCATCATTGGTTATTGCGGAAAACCATTCCAACGCTTTTTCATTATTGGCGGCTTTCATTGCGGCAATACCCAAGGCTTCACGGGAAGAATGACGAAATGCGCCACCAGCAGCTGCAAGGGCCGACAATCTCGCCTCAACAGAAGCATAGTCTTCCAGATCAACAGCCAATAATCCACCACGCAAGGTTGCTATTTGCTGGAAGACCTCGGAAAAACCGGCGTCTTTGGAAATCGCGTCAAACTCGGCAAGGGCCGCAGCTTTGTCGCCGGAAGCTGCAGTTTCACTGGCAATCCGCATGCGCGCAAGAGCTGGATATTGGCCGGAGCCATTTTCACCAATCGCTCCCAGCGCTGCTATTGCCTCGTTGTGCTTGCCTTCATTTGAAAGGGCAATGGCCTTCATATACTGATCGCCAAAAGAGGCAGCCTCGGTATCTTTGTAATATTTCCAGGCGGTCATTGCGGCGGTAGCCAATACCACCAACACGGCAAGAGCGATTATCACCTTGCCGTACTTCGCCCAAAACTCTTGAGCACGGTCCTGGCGCATTTGTTCGTCAACTTCGCGAATAAAGGTATCTTCTGCCATATTGCCCGTCATTTACATGAGAATTGATGAGAGGCGCTGAAAAGCGCAGCCCTGTTTTGAAGCCTTTTAGCGGATATTACCCCTGAAAAGCAATGATGAAGCCATCATCTGACTAAACAAAACTTATGGCGCTATTTCACGCAATAGGCGAAACACCAAAAAGCCACTCATGAGCGCCCCAAATGAACAGAACCCAAAGTGCAATACCGAATATTATTGCCGCGACATCATGAAATAATGGCGCGACAGGTGGAAGAGGATCCTTTCGATTGGTTGCCACATACCAGTTGCAGATCGCCCAAACCAAAAATGAACCGAACAATAATACGGATGCCAAGTCTCCATTGACCAAAAGATGCGCGACTGACCACAACACAATTGCCGCAAGAAACGGGTGATGGACAATTCTTCTAAATCTACTGGAACGCATGTTAAATGTCATCAGTACAAATGCCAAAAGCATTAATACCAATGCAGGATGCAAGCCCCAGGTCGGCGGAAAATAGACCAACGTAAAGCTTTGTCTAGCGACCGAGTATCCGTATATCAGAAGAACCAGAGCAGCAATTGAAAGGAGAGAATAGAGACCTTTCCACTTCCCCTCGCCCATGCTGGCGATTTGCGCTTCACGCCAGTCTGGCGCGATCATTCGCACTGAATGAAGCCCATGAAACATGATCAGTCCCGCAACGAGCCAAAGCATTTTGAAAATCCTCTCTTGGACTTGAGCGAAGCAAGTCTTGTGTAAACCGTCAATTCAATTCTATTCTTGGAATCAATTATCAGGATGCAATAAATGGCTGTCAATCTGGAAATCGCAATACACCGTTTGAATGCAAAACGCAGCGAATTGGAAGCGTTATCGAAACTGTCTGAAGAGGCCCGCGAAACGGTGGAGCTGGATCAACAATCGGTCGGCCGTTTATCGCGAATGGACGCGATGCAACAACAAGCAATGGCCGAAGCCCAGGAACGCAATCGCAAGCTGGACTTGCAACGCATTGAGCTAGCCGAGCGCCGGCTGAAAGATGACGAGTACGGCTATTGCGTGGTTTGTGGTGATGAGATTGCCGAAGGCCGTTTGGCCATCGACCCAATGTCAGAACGCTGCATCAAATGCGCCTGACATTGGAATAAACCCTTGGGTCAGAACGCTGCATCAAATGCGCTTAGACAAAGAAATCATATAACCCGCTTTGGACCATCGGCTGCCTCGCCCAATCCATCGATCGCTGTCACCACACCCATTTCCTTGAGATATTCCTGATCAATTTCAGGCAAAGGCTCATCATTCATGGCTGCTTCAAAGGCTTTCAGGCGCTTGTGAATTGAGAGCAATTCAACAATCGTTCCCCATGAATTGACTAGATACTGGAACGAATTTGAAACCTGGCCGAAAGCCGACAGCGTTTGCTGGAAAAAGCCGAATGTAATTGCACCGGCAGAAATCGTTGGTACCAAAAGCGCAATCGCAAAAATATTATCCGCCTGAAGGTAAAAATACCGGGCAATATTGAAATACATATAGTGAAAATAGAGCCGGAAATAGTTCTTGCGGACATTGGTGAATAGCTCAGAAAGTGTTGGCGGCGCGGCGCGAGCATTGTCATCTTCGCCATAAACCAATTCCTTACGATAGGCGGCTTCCACACGCTGGTTCTTGAAATAAAGTCCTGGCAATTTGATACCTACGACCGCAAGCAGTACCGTACCAAATACGGACCAGAATATAGCAGCTTGAACCAACGGTGCCGGAATCGAGCCAACAATCGGTAGCTCCGTAATGCTGGCTGACAGTCCATAAAGAATGGGCAAAAACGCAATCAGGGTCAGTATCGAGTCAATCGCATTGACGCCCAAAGCCTCAACGGTTTCAGCAAAGCGCATCGTGTCTTCCTGTACCCGCTGAGAGGCACCTTCGATATGGCGCAGATTTGCCCAGTTGGTTGCGTAATAATCATTCATCGCTGTACGCCAGCGGAAAATGTAATGGCTGACAACAAACCGCGTTACCACCAAAACCGCTATCCATATGAAAGCGATCTGCATGAAGTCCAACAGACCAAGATAAATATCTGACGCAGGAACGGTTCCTTTGGTATCGCCGGTCAAGGAGTTTTGAATAGTATCGAAAAATGGCCGCCGCCAATTGTTCAATGCAACACTGGTTTGAACCGAAAATGCAGTAGTGAATAAAATGAACCCCGAAACAAGGATGGACCAAACCTGCCATTTATGGGGCGAATAAAAAAACCAGAATGCAGCAAACAAGGCCACCGAAATTGTATAGTAAATGTAGAACCAGAGCATATCTGTTGAATAGAAGAACCCAACTGTTGCCAATTGGCCTGCCCCCTCCTGTGGCGGCAACCCGATAAAGCCCCCTGCCTCATTCAAACCGACCGCATACCAAAGCCCCATTGTGATGGCGCACCAAATCAGAAACGAAGGAAAAAACAATCTCGGATTTGGGAAGAATGAATGGAACAAATGGGTATCTCCTGCGATTCGGCATATTCAAGAATTATGGCGTACCATAATCCTATGTTCGGATGACTGAAACCCCTTCACTTATAATTGCGGCTGAAGAAAACGGGGCTTAAATAAGTACAAGTACCTCACAAAGACATATTTTCTGCCGCCTGGATCAAAACTTATTCACCCTATTAACCAGTCAGTTACATTTCACGGACAAAATCATTTTCAACAACAGCGATTCGTATGGAGTGCGCGAAATGAAATTGGTCGACTCTGAGATCAAGGTTCCAACAATTGACGAAGCTGAAAAGCTGGCAAATGAAACACGTAAAAGCGATGAGCAAATGGCGCGCGAATATGCAGAGATGATCGACAATATCTATCTCAATGCAGAATCGATGGATTTGGAAAACTGTCCGCCGGACCGCAGACTGTTCAAAGGGGATCGCGAAGCCTGGGTCTACGAGCATGGCAATGTAGCTGAACTCGTCTTCATTCGTTAAGTTTGGACCGATGGCGCTAAACGACGATTGCCCCTCACTCCCTCTCCATTATTTGAGACCCGCTTTAGTTATTGATTGTATTTGACAATTACTTGCGACAATCTGCGCATACCGTCATTGATACCGTCAGGAAACTAGCCTCTTGATAAATAATTATTAATTATCAAGAGGTTGCGCTATTCATTTCTTCGTCTATGCAGATGTGAATTTCTTGTTGCGGCTTTCCGTTAGAGTACCTTCAAAGAATTAACTAGGGCCTGAGATCCAAGTTTCGCCTGCTAATTGGAGAATTCGTTGGCTTGGTGAGCTGCTCGCGCTTTTCGTGCGCCTACACTCCTCCAAGACATATGTATTTCATTTCGAGGTAGTCATCGACACCATATTTTGAACCTTCACGCCCCTGACCTGATTGTTTGATACCTCCAAATGGCGCTACTTCGGTGGAGATAAGACCTGTGTTGACACCAACCATCCCGTATTCAAGCTTTTCGGCAACTCTCCAGACTTTGGAGAGATCTTTGGCGTAAAAGTAGGAAGCTAAGCCGAATATTGTATCGTTTGCCTGATGAATAACGTCATCCACTGTCTCAAACTTGAAAAGCGGAGCAACCGGACCGAATGTTTCCTCTGAAGCAACGGTCATTTCCTTTGTGACGCCTGTCAGTATGGTCGGCTCAAAGAAAGTTCCTCCCAAGGCATGACGTTTTCCTCCAGCGGCAATTGTTGCACCTTTGGATGTGGCATCAGTTATGTGTTCTTCGACTTTTAGAACAGCGTCTTCATTGATGAGCGGCCCTGCGACCACTCCATCCTCGAAACCATCGCCGACCTTCATCTTGCTGACAGCGGCGATGAGTTTCTTTGCAAAAGCATCATGAACGCCCGCCTGCACATAAATGCGATTTGCACAAACGCATGTTTGACCGTTGTTTCGATATTTTGAGATCATAGCACCTTCAACGGCGGCATCCAGATCGGCATCGTCAAACACAATAAAGGGCGCATTGCCGCCGAGTTCCATCGATGTTTTCATCACTTGATCGGCAGATTGTTTCATCAAAATACGTCCGACCTCGGTAGAGCCTGTAAATGTCAGTTTTCGAACCTTTTCGTTGGTACAGAACTCCTTACCAATTACAGAACTGGATTGTGAGGTGATCACACTGAAAAGACCTTTTGGAAGGCCTGCCTTTTCTGCCAAAACCGCCATGGCTAACGCTGACAAAGGAGTCTCGGCGGCTGGTTTAGCGATAAAGGCACAGCCGACAGCCAGAGCTGGACCAACTTTGCGTGCTATCATCGCATTGGGAAAATTCCACGGCGTGATGGATGCGACGACGCCGACGGGTTGTTTCAAAACAATGATGCGTTTGTCGGGCTGATGTCCTGGAATGACATCTCCGTATATTCGCTTTGCCTCTTCAGCAAACCATTCAATGAAACTTGCGCCATACAGAATTTCACCCTTGGCTTCGGCCAGTGGCTTGCCCATTTCGGCACACAAAATAGCTCCCAGATCATCTACATTGGCAACCATCAGATCGTACCACTTGCGGAGTATGCCTGCTCTTTCTTTACCGGTTCTTTCTGCCCAATCCTTTTGCGCCACATAAGCAGCATCAATGGCGGCCCTTGTTTCTTCAACACCCATGTCCGGCAGGGAGACTATCTTTTCACTCGTCGATGGATTGATGACATCAAACGACTTTCCAGAAACAGAATGCTCAACCCATTCGCCTCCAACATACGCCGCATTTTTGAGGTTTTGACTGTCCGACAATATAGAGTTTAGTGGTGAGCTATTAGTCATGCTACTGCGCCTTGTGTTGAATGAACTTCCCTGATTGAGGCTTCCAAAATGTCCAACGCCTCCTGAAAAACACCATCTTGAATCGTAATAGGAGACAGAAAACGAATGACGTTTGCATGGATCCCACACGTCAGAAGTAGCAACCCGTTTTCCTGTGCCTTCAAACGAACAGCGTTAGTGAATTCCGCACTTGGCTTCCCAGTTTTTACGTCGTTGAACTCAATTGCATTCATGAAACCCGGACCTCGTATGTCGATAATTTCGGGCACGTCACTTTTAATGCTTTGCAGACGTTGTTTAAGATGGTTGCCAAGCAGAATTGCACGTTCACAGAGGTTTTCTTCTTCGATAACATCTAGAACGGCATGGGCAGCGGCAATCCCGATGGGATTGCCCCCATATGTGCCTCCCAATCCCCCTGGGTTGGCGGCATCCATTATTTCAGCACGCCCGGTAACTGCGGCCAGAGGAAAGCCACCCGCTAAGCCCTTTGCCATTGTGGTCAGGTCGGCTGCTACACCATGATGTTCCATTGCCATCAATTTCCCTGTTCTGGCGAACCCGGTTTGTACTTCATCAGCAATAAGAACAATGCCGTGCTCATCACAGATGTTCCTCAGCTTCTTGAAAAATCCGTACGGCACTTCATAAAACCCGCCCTCCCCTTGAACGGGTTCAATGATCATCGCCGCGACACGTCCCGGATCAATGTCAGCCTTGAACAAGGTGGTGAGGGCTGCGAGTGATTGCTCCTCAGAGACACCATGCAATTCAATAGGAAATGGAATATGATAGACGTCACTTGGCATTGCGCCAAAACCAACTTTATAAGGAACGACTTTTCCTGTGAGCGCCATCCCCATGAAAGTTCGACCATGAAATCCACCCGAAAATGATATGACAGCTGTTCTGCCTGTTGCTGCACGCGCGATTTTGATCGAATTTTCGACGGCCTCCGCACCTGTGGTAACAAAAATCGTCTTCTTGTCGAAATCACCCGGGACGGCCTTATTGAGGCGCTCAGCCAGATGAACATAGTTCTCATAGGGTACGACCTGATGGCAGGTATGTGTAAAGCGATCAAGCTGCGCTTTGACGGCTTGTATGACTTTAGGGTGTCGGTGGCCAGTATTGACCACAGCTATTCCAGCAGCAAAATCAATGAACCTATTGCCTTCTATATCCCAGATTTCAGCGTTTTCAGCGCGGTCGACATAAATCTGTGTCATGACACCTACGCCGCGTGCAATTGATTCATTTTTCCGTTTTTGAACTTGACTATTTGTCAGCATATTGACCTCCGTTTTTCACAATTCAAAGAATTACGAAAATACTTTTCCATTTGAATGTTGCTCTTTCACTTATGTTGATTGTATTTGTTCGAGTGCTCAGCCTATATATCCCGAAAGGGATAGAAATGCTCGAAAGCCATTCATACAAAACAGCATGGTAACGGCATTACCTGGGATCAGGAATCGTCAATTTTAGGCGATCTGCAAGATCATTCGGGAGTAATAATATGATTACATATGCTATACATAGTAGCTCAAATAGATGTATTGGTTTGCTGATTTGAACAGGTGACGTATGACGTTTGAAATTGAAAACCTAGAGCAATGGAATGATCTAATTTCTATTGCCATTTCAAGTGTAGCTGAAGGCAGCTTTCCAAGCAATTTGGAGGCCGCTTTACGCCAATTGGTGGATTTTGATATATGCATGATATTCTCCTATTCACAGACAGAGGAATCGACTGCGCTTTATCACAATATGGAAGATGAGATTGCTCGGGTTGTAGTTGGGGATTATCTTGCTGGGCCCTATTTGTTAGATCCATTTTATGGGGCGGTTGTTAGCGGAAAGCGGGCAGGATTTGGCTCAATGCGAATGTTGGCACCAGATCATTTCACGAGAAGCGAGTTTTATCGTCATCACTATGTTCGCACAGGCATTGCAGATGAAATGGGTCTATTTTTTCAAGTAGCGGAAAATAGAACAGCTGTTCTCAGTGTAACGCGGCAAAAACCAAAACGCTTTTTCAATAAAAATGAGTGCAGAATGTTTGCGTCAGCTGCTCCAATTTTGGAAAAAATTGCAGCAACTCATTGGAAAAAAAAGAAGAGATCGATTGCGCCGACGAAAATCGAATTCTCAATTGAGCGCGCCTTTAGCAATTTTGGTGCTGGAGTTGTAACTGCACGAGAACAGGATATCATTGTTTTGATCTTGAAAGGACACTCATCAGAGTCAATAAGCCATTTACTTGGCATCAGTTCAGGCACGGTAAAAATTCACCGGAAGAACGCCTACTACAAGCTCAACATATCTTCACAAGCTCAACTTTTTTCACTGTTTCTTTCAAATTTGGAGCAAAGTTTGTTTAGTTAAGTTCAAAGTTCATTCAACCATGGACGATCAAGTGGATATTCAACGCCTCATATGCGCACTGCTTATACTGGTACTGGGATAATTTCTAAGACCAGAATAAAACCAACGAATAAAAATAAAGCAGCCTGGCCAGCACCCAGTTTTTGAGATCAACATCTTTTGTTGGTCCATAGTTTGCAATTTCAAGTTTATCTTTTTTGTTTAAAAAACTCTTCAAAAGTATCAGCAAAATCCAGTGATGTCAGAGGCTCAGCAATTCGAGCTTGCGCTCCGGCTGCTATATGTTGTGGCAAAACCTCACGCCGTGCCTTCAACAAATCCGCGAGAAAGCCGGATGTAAATTCTGGATGCGGTTGAACCGTAAATGCCTTACTTCCATATGAAATGATCGCGTTCTCGCAAAAGCCCGATGAACCAATCACTTTTGCGCCTTCTGGCAATACCGTCACTTGATCCTGATGCCAGGCCATCATCCGTGCTTTACGCCCATCAGTCATGATATAATCCGTAGGTCCAACTTCCCAACCCCCGGAAAATTTCTCGACCTTGCCGCCCAATGCTTGAGCTAGAATTTGATGTCCAAAGCATACACCGATAATAGGAATACTATTTGAATACGCATCACGCAGGAATGCTTCAAGAGGCGGTATCCACGCGTGATCCTCATAGGCCCCAAACTTAGAACCCGTGATCAACCAGCCATCTGCATGTTTGACTGAAATGGGCAAAATCCCATCCAGAACGGGATACGTATCAAATTCAAAACCCCGTCCGTTTAGCAACCTTTTAAACAGGTCGTCATAATCACCATGTTTGATGCGCATTTCATCTGGCGAACGGCCCGTCTGCAATATCCCAATCTTCATTGTATCACCTCAAACCTACCTACTTCCATAGTCTTAGCGCATTTCGCCTTGCCAAAAAGGCAACTCGTCCAGTGCTAGAATTCCCATTCCAAGAGCAAAAGCAAGATCCACAATCTTAGTCAACTTTTGACCTATTCATTTGTAATTCAGCTACGATGATCCCTAATGATACCATAAGGATAATTCTCGTTGCTAGTGCGTTTAAATCAGGGCTAAAGCCAAGGTAGCGCTGATGAAGGCTACCTTGAGACTAACCCAATCAGCCTCTAGAATTTGGGGATCCTGAAAGAGCTCTACATGTTCCCCGTCAGCGCCCATGGTCCTAATTAGAGCAGTTGCAGCGTTGTTTTTAAATTCCGAATTTGTCACGCAACCCGTACCACCAAGACCCCGCCATTGAGTAGGGCACACGGAACATGCGCCCGCCGGGGAACGGATACCAAGGTACGTTTTCGAACACATCGAAACGAGTTAAGTCTCCATCAATGGCTTCTGACAAAATACGCCCAAACGTGTGCGACCCCGTAACGCCATGGCCGGAATATCCATGTGCAAAATATGTGTTATTTCCAATGCGTCCCATCTGTGGGACGCGGCTGAATGAGAGCGCAAAGTTGCCGCTCCAGGCGTAGTCGATCTTGACGCTCTTCAGTTGCGGAAAGACTTTTTCCATATTCCGGCGCAACTTGGCTTCAACATTTCTGGGGTCGGTGCCACCATAGACCGTGCCACCACCAAACAGCATGCGCTTGTCACCGGACAATCGAAAATAGTCCAGAATGTAACGAATATCCTCGACACAGGCGTCCTGCGGAAGGAGCGAGTGCGCGAGTTCTTCGCCCAACGGTTCCGTGGCCATGACTTGCGTTGACACGGGCATGACCCGCCATGTCAGGGTTGGCACAACATGACCAAGGTATGCATTGCCGCACAGTACCAATGTCTTGCAGATCATTTTGCCTTTGGCGGTTTTGACAACCGGCTTCTGGGCAACTGTATCGACATCAATCACCGGTGACATCTCGTAGATTGTACCACCCAGCTTTTCAAAGGCTGCGGCCTCGCCAAGTGCCAGATTCAGCGGATGCATATGCCCGCCCGAATGATCGATCAGGCCACCTTCGTAGAGGTCCGAATTGATGTGATCCCGCAGCTGGTTTTTATCCAGCATTTCCTGGTTTTTGATACCATAGCCTTCCCACAAGGCTTTGCGCTCTTCGAGCTCTTTCATATGCGCTTTGGTGAGGCCCGTGAAGATGTTTTTCTCTTTCAAATCGCATTTGATGTCATAAGTCTTGATACGCTCGCGGATAATTTCACCGCCTTCCTGCACCAAGCCAGCAACAAAGGTGGCGATGTCCTGGCCATAGCGTTTCTTGATTGTCTGTAAGCTGGCGTTCAGTCCATTAACAATCTGTCCGCCATTGCGCCCAGAAGCGCCCCAACCAACACGGGCCCCTTCGATGATGGCAACCTTATAACCTTTCTCCAACAAATGAAGACCAGTAGAAAGTCCGCTGTATCCAGCACCAATGATGCAGATGTCAATTTCATTGATCCCCGTCAGCTCTGACCGTTCGGGAGACGGGTTGGCCGAGGCAGCGTAGTAACTTGCGGTATGCTTACCGTCACCGGCATAGGGGTGTATTTGTGCGCTCATCACACGACCTCCAGATAAGAGTGATATTCGAAGTCTGTGACTTCGCGCGCAAAACGTTTGAGTTCCTGTGTTTTGCACTCCACAAACATTTTTTGAAGCCGTTTGGAAAAAATGTCGGGGACATGTTTGCCATCTTCGAACGCCTCAATGGCACTTGCCCAGTCAAGCGGCAGATGCGGTAGATCCATGCTATAAGCATCGCCGGTAATAGGCCGGACGGGCGTCAGCTTGTTTTCAATGCCCAGCAAGGCGCCGCCCAGTATACTGGTGAGAACCAGATAGGGGTTTGCATCCGCACCGGCGACCCGATGTTCGATCCGGCGGGCCTTGTGGCTGCCGCCGGGGATGCGAACTGCGGCGGTCCGATTCTCATAACCCCAAGCGATGCTTGTCGGAGCATGGGCGCCCGGCATCAGGCGACGGTATGAATTTTCATGCGGACCGAACGTCAGGCTGTATTCCTGCATCGTTTCCAACAGACCGGCCACTGCGCTGTGCATGATCGGGGTGCCCTCTTCTCCGGCATTGTCGAAAACGTTTTCGCCTTTTTCGTTCAACAGGGAAAAATGCACATGGAAGCCGCTTCCGGCGCGGTCACCATAGGGTTTGGCCATGAACGTGGCCGCGAAACCGTGCTTGCGGGCAACGCCGCGAACCAGACGCTTGAACAGCACCGCATCATCTGCAGCCCGCAACGGATCGTCCACGTGCATAAGATTGATCTCGAACTGTCCGGCCCCGTTTTCCGAGATAGCAGCATCCGCTGGAATATTTTGCGCCGCACAGGCATCATAAACATCATTCAAAAAGCCGTCGAAATGCTGCAGCTCGTCCAGCGACAGGGCGCCATCTGAATCCAGCCGCTTGCCTGTCACCGGCGATTGGGGTGCCTGGGGGCGATTGTCGGACGGATCGCACAGGTAAAATTCCAGTTCTGTCGCGACAACCGGCGTCAAACCATGGGCCTTGTAGCGATCAACGATTTTGCCAAGGGCGCGCCGGGGGTCGCCATCAAATGGTGTCCCATCCTCTTTGCGCATCCACAGCATCGCCAAGGCCGTCGGACGATCCAGCCAGGTTATTGGCAGCAGATCGCGACCGGTGAAATCGCAAAGCCCGTCTGAGTCTCCGGTTTCGAAAACCAGCTCGCTATTTTCAATGTCTTCCCCCCAGACATCTACGCTCAAAACCGAAAGCGGCATCCGCATACCGCCCTCGGCGATCTTTTCGGCCTGATCAACCGGAACACGTTTGCCGCGCAGCGTACCGTTAAGATCGCATACGCAGGTAAAGATCGATTCTATCTCGGGGCGCTCGCTTAGCCATCTAGTAACATTCCCAGCAGACATTTTAATTCCTTTACATGCCTTTTCGCATATTGTGATATCATTATTGATAATACGATATCATTATGCCCTTGTGTCAACACTTCTTTTGAATATTATCTAATTATGAGAAATTTTTAGGTAACCGCATGACCAAACACCAAAAGCTGGAAATCCCCGATATCCCTTACGGTGAAGACAGAACCACCCAAGAATATGTTTATACACGCCTTCGCTATGCGATCATGATTGGGGCGATTTCCCCGGGAACGAAACTGACAATGCGGGGTTTGGCAGATGCCATGGAGCTTAGTCCGACGCCCATACGCGAAGCTGTTCGCCGGTTAAGCTCGGAGCATGCGATCGAAATATTGCATAACCGGCGTATATTTGTACCCAATATGACACTTGGCCGCTTCGAAGAACTTGTCGCCCTACGTACGACACTTGAAATTCACGCAGCAGAGAGGTCTCTTCCCTATGTATCTGATATCATAATAGAAAAAATGATTTCTATCGATCAAAAAATGGATGAAGATATTGCTGATCGTGACTTTGACAGTTTAACCATTCAAAATCAGAAATTTCATCGCACGCTCTATGAAACCAATCCAAATCAGGTTTCGATGCCTGCCATTGAAAGCGTTTGGCTGCAACTGGGCCCTTTTCAAAGACAGGTCATAGAAAATCATAAAGAGTTCTACAAAGTTGATCGACACAAAGAAATCTTAATGGCGCTCCGGTCACGGGACGCTGCTGCCCTTATTATTGCGACAGAAAGCGATATTCGTGAGGGCATGAGCCGTAGTGGACGCCAGATGCTGACACAGGCTGTCTGACCAGATTCAGATCCATTAGTTTCAAATGTTAAAAATCGGAAGCAGAGCATCGCTGGCTAATGAATTTTTATGAGATTTGGATTGAATTTGTTCTAGACTTGACAATTTGTGATATCATTTAATAAATACTGATATCTTATCTTCCAAAGGAGAGCCTAATGAACAAACTGTCAAGGATTGAATGGCAGCAAAAGGCTAAAGACCTCAACATCCGCTCGCAAATGATAATTGATGGTAAGCTGGTTGATGCGGTAACTGGTAAAACCTTTGCATCGATTAGCCCGATTGATGGTCGCCACCTTGCAGATGTAGCTAGCGGTGGACAGGAAGATGTTGACAGAGCAGTTACAACTGCACGCGAGGCTTTTGAAGATGGTCGGTGGTCTGCTCAATCACCTGCACATCGAAAACTGGTGCTGCGACATTTAGCAGATTTAATCCGTGCGCATCGTGATGAGCTTGCCTTGCTAGAAACACTCGATATGGGAAAACCAATTTCAGACAGCACATCAATAGATGTTCGAGCAGCTTCCAACTGCTTCGATTGGTATGGTGAAGCAATCGACAAGATCTATGACGAGATTGCACCCACGGCTCACAATACGGTCGCTATGGTGACCAAAGAACCGCTTGGTGTGGTCGCGGCAGTTGTACCATGGAATTTTCCTATGTTGATGGCTTCCTGGAAAGTGGCGCCCGCTCTTGCTACTGGAAATTCAGTTATCCTTAAGCCTGCAGAACAATCATCCTTATCCGCAATCCGGCTTGCCGAGTTGGCATTGGAAGCAGGTATTCCGCCAGGTGTATTCAATGTTATCACCGGGGATGGTCCGGAAGTTGGGCGGGCACTTGGCCTGCATATGGATGTTGATGGATTGTTTTTCACCGGTTCAACGCAGGTCGGCAAATATTTCATGGAATATTCGGCACAATCCAACCTTAAGCGCCTGGGGCTGGAATTAGGCGGAAAAAGCCCTAACATCATTTTGTCGAGCTATCGCGACACGAAACACGCAGCCAGCACCTCGGCGCATTCTGCATTTTTCAATCAGGGTGAAATGTGCACATGCCCCAGTCGTTTGCTGGTCGAGCGCTCTATTCATGAAGAAGTTGTCGAGACGCTTATTGAAGTTGCTAAATCCTATATTCCTGACAATCCGTTGGATCCAAAAACTAATATGGGTGCGATGGTTGATGCTCGGCACACCGACCGGGTCATGAGCTTTGTCGAAATCGCCCGAGAAAATGGGGCTGACGTGGCTACTGGCGGCAACCGCACCAAACAGGAAACAGGCGGTTGTTACATTGAACCTACAATTTTCAACAACGCATCTAACGATATGCGTATTGCCCAAGAGGAAATCTTTGGCCCAATGCTAACCGTCATCCCCGTGGACGACGTCAACGAAGCAATCAAGGTTGCCAATGACAGTTGTTATGGGTTGGCCTCTGCAGTTTGGACCGACGACCTTGCTAC
>JBAUHS010000088.1:0-18285 GCA_049680405.1 Salaquimonas sp.
CATTGTCTGCAACCGGCATTGCCCCCGCTCAGGCCTTTACCAGCTTTTTCACCATCGCCGATTATGTGGTAAAACAGGAAGCCAAAAAGGCATTTGCCAATAAACAACATGTGGCCTGGTGCAAGAAACAGGCTCCCGGCTTCCGCGCCAACTGGAACAACTGGCGCACACCCAATGGCCGCGTCAAATATTGCAAATCGCCCTATTTCACACCCGTTTGGATGGCGCCTTACAAAGGCTGATCTAAACGTCGAGCCAAACCTGAATGGCAGCAACGGCAATGGTTGTCACCCCACCGGTATCAAGCTTGCCCTGATCAAGACCGCCCTGTTCGACAGTCACTGTGATATCACCGTAAGGAAAAACTTTCGCCACTTCGCCCGTATCAACAGCATCGGGTTTTGCAACCCCAATCACACATTTGACCACCATTTCCGATGGGTCCTTGCCCAAGGCATGAGCAACGGTCAGCGAGTTGCGATAGAGCGCGTCTTTGACCGCACGCACAGCAGCTTTGGTGTAGTCCTGCCCGCGCAAGTCCACACCCATTCCAAATTCAGTCGCAAATCGTTTCAGGGTCATGATATTGCCTCCGGTCAAGTTATTAGTGTTTAGGTGTTAGAAGTTGGCGGCTAATGCGACGGGTTAAATGTTCGTCTAACAATAACCACTAACAACCAACATCGACACCAGGCGCTTAGTTCTCGGCTTTATCAACCAGCGCATTGCCTTGTATCCACCCGCCTGCCCTCAACGAAGTGAGGACAGGCAGATATACAAACATAGGATCAAGCTTTAATTCTTCGCTTTATCCACTAACGCGTTGCCTTTGATCCATGGCATCATGCCGCGAAGTTTTTCACCAACTTCTTCGATCTGGTGGCCGTCATGCAGACGGCGCGTTGCCTTGAAGCGTGCAGCACCTGAGTGCCATTCCTGCATCCACTCGGAAGTGAACTTACCAGTTTGAATATCGGTCAGAATGTCTTTCATCACAGCTTTGGTTTCCGCGGTGATAACGCGCGGACCAGAAACATACTCGCCCCATTCAGCGGTGTTGGAGATCGAGTAGTTCATGTTGGCAATGCCGCCTTCATAGATCAGATCAACGATCAGCTTCACTTCGTGCAGGCACTCAAAATAGGCCATTTCAGGGGCATAACCACCCTCAACCAGCGTTTCGAAACCGGCACGGATCAGCTCAACAACACCGCCGCAAAGAACAGCCTGCTCGCCAAACAAATCGGTTTCACACTCTTCCTGGAAGGTAGTTTCGATGATGCCCGAACGGCCGCCACCAACACCGCATGCGTATGAAAGGCCCAGGTCATGAGCGTTGCCGGAAGCATCCTGATGAACCGCGATCAAGCAAGGAACGCCGCCACCTTTTTGGTATTCGCCGCGAACTGTGTGGCCAGGGCCTTTTGGTGCAATCATCAATACGTCAATAGAGGCGCGGGGCTCAATCAACCCGAAGTGAACATTAAGGCCATGAGCGAATGCGATTGCCGCACCGTCTTTGATATTACCCGCAATATCGTCTTTATAAATACCAGCCTGCAATTCGTCTGGAGCAGCCATCATCATCAGGTCAGCCCAAGCTGCGCCTTCAGCAACAGTCATCACCTTAAAGCCGTCAGCTTCGGCTTTCTTCGCTGTGGCGGAACCCGCACGAAGTGCAATCGCCATATGTTTGGCACCTGAATCTTTCAGGTTCATGGCATGGGCGCGGCCTTGCGAGCCATAACCGATGATCAAGACCTTTTTGCCTTTGATTAGATTTAGATCGGCGTCGCGATCATAATATACACGCATGTTACTCTCCTTTTGTGTGTTCATTATTCGTGTTTGCATTCTCGGTTCCATAAAGAACCAGAAACTCGTCTACCGCCCGAGTGGCGACCGCCCTGATGCCTGCTTGCGACGGTTTTGTCGGCTCACCAAGCAGTTTTCGGATTTGCCAGTCGGCAACAACCAATCCGAAGAAACTCCGCAAGGAAAATTCCACATTTGGCGCGCGAAGAAGCCCTGCCTCTTCACCAATTTCAAATATCGGACGCAGGCGCTTCATCATCGCCAGCGGTCCGTTCTTTAGAACAATTTCCCCGAGCCGGCTTTTGCCTGATCCTGCGTGCGAAACTGCCAGACGGTTGAGCGCCGCAGAAACATCACCGGTTATCACCTCAAGCCAGGAGACCGCAAATGCAATCAATCCATCACGAAAGCTGCCAGCCGTTAGACCCTTTGCACTCAATCCCGGCAAACGAACCTTTGAGGCTTGCCATTGAACGGTCGCGGTCAAAAGTCCGTCGCGGTCACCAAACCAGTTATAAAGGGTTTCTTTTGAGCAACTGGCTCGCCGGGCAACAGCAGCCATCGAAAAACCATCGCCCTCTTCCACCATCAAATCCAGAACAACAGCTAAAACCTCCCTTTGACGGGTAGACAAGTCCGCCGCATTCTGCGGAGCGCCATTAACGGCGAACCCTTCCGGTTTTTTTAAGGCTAGTTGGTTCAACGTGCACTCCCACAATAATTGAAATTCAAGTACCGTACCGTACGGTACCCGTCAATGACAAAATTCGATTTTGTTGAAGCTTCAATCGCAAACCAATTTATTAAAAACACAGCCAAACTCAATTCTCCGAGCAGAAATTCAGCGATGGAAACAAACCAATTATGGCGCTGGCTTTGCCCGCTCAATCCAGGTCAAGCTTTATTGGTCGAATATTAATCTATTTGTATTACCAATGGTAAGAAGTGGAATAGGGTGAAAAAATGCGGACGCCTGCAGAAAAAATAGAGATTATTGAACTTTTGCGGGCAATTGCGGTCACATTTGTGGTGGTTAGCCATATCTCCTATGAGTTACTGCGTTTACTTTCTCAGCGCGGAACAGCCTTCAATGACAAGCTGTTTCCGGGGGATTTCGGAGTAGATCTGTTCTTCGTCATCTCTGGTTTCGTCATGGTTTTCACTTGCTGGAACAAATTTGGTCAAGGCTTTGAAGTTGCAAACTTCATTCGAAAACGGATTATCAGAATTGTCCCGCTTTATTGGCTGTTGACCACAGCCATGATTGGCGTTGTCATTTTTTTACCAAGCGGCGTCAATTCAGCCACAAGTAATTGGCAACAATGGATTAGCTCTTATTTCTTCATCCCCTACGCCAGAGAAACTGATGGCCTGATCCGCCCGGTACTTGGCCTTGGTTGGTCCCTTCAGTTCGAAATGTTCTTTTACTCGCTATTTGCAATCTGCCTTTTCTTCAAAAGAGCGGTGGGGCTTGTGATAGTTCTGGTCCTGTTGATTTCATTCCCCTTGTTCGGGGCTTATTTTGATCAAAGCATTACCTTGGTCGAGTTCGTTAGCCATCCAATCATTTGGGAGTTTGGTATCGGAATTATTCTTGGTTCAATCTATATGAGTGGTCACAGAATTCCAAATTTGGTTGGTTTTAGCCTCGTAATTGTCGGACTATTGCTGCTCATAAGCGCACCAACCTATAGCGCCTTGGTGGACCGTATGCGCCATATTCACTACGGGATCCCCGCATTACTGATCATGGCAGGCTCGACCCTGACCGTTTATGGAAACGAGATGATGATTTCCAGAATTTTCCAAATCGGAGGTGAAATCTCCTATGCGGTTTATCTTTCACACCCATTTGTGATTGGTGTTTTTGCGCTTGCCTTTAACAGGTTTGAGTTCTTGCATGAGATGGAACCATTGAGCCTTGTATTCACCTTTGCCTCATCCGTGCTCCTGAGTTCGATGATTGCCGGCTACTTGTTGCATAATTTCATTGACTTGAAAATTACACGAAAATTCGCCAGCCTGTGGCCCGCCTATAAAGGCCCATCTGCTGCCCCCGTTGCATTGCAAAGATAGCGTCTAATCTGCTGCGCCCTCTTCCCGCAACGGATCAATCGCCCGCCAGCCAAAATTCAGAAATGGCAGACTGCGTTTGCCAAGTAGAAAAAGCCTGTCGATCAATTCCGGCTTTAGCAGTTCCTTGTTGTCCAACTCCTCAATGAAAGTGTAGTTTTTCAAACGTATCCATGTTTGCAATTGTGGATCCTCGACGGCTTCAAAACCTCTTGGGTTACGCTTAAGAGTTTCCGACAAATCAAATTTATAACCATGCTTTTCCAGCCCGCTAACCTGCTTTGCCATCGTATCCTTTTCCCGGATAATCAATTCACGAAAGGCACGCATTTCGTCACCGGCAAGGGCGTAAAAACCGGACGCAATGAAAGAGCGCTCGTTGGAAAAATGCATATAAACAAAGCCATTTTCTTTCTTGTTGCCAGAACGGGTCAGAAGAAAACTGCCATGGGTATTGTATGGGTCCTTATTCTTTGAAAAACGCACATCGCGATTAACACGATAAAGCGAGGTCTTGCGGCTCCCTTTCAAAGGTATTTTTGCACTTCGATATTTTTCTGACAGTGCCTCAACCAAATCGCCCATTGGAGTCTTGACCGCGTCCTCATAGATCGGCTTGTTTTCGTGATACCACTCACGGTTTTGATGAAAACCCAGCGCCTTGAGAAAAGGAAAGGTTTGCTTGGTAAATCCCTTGAATTCCATTTTTTCGCTCATTGAACTACCTATTCAAATTAAGAACTGTTTTGCGTTCAAGCTTAATCGACCGATAGCTATTGGGCTACTGACAAACAAAAAAAGTCCCGCGAAATCGCAGGGCTTCTTACATTTCAGAATGCTCTCATCAGTTTCCGTATGCCACCGACGGCAACCAGGTTACAATCGAAGGAAACTCGAACACAATGAACAATCCCAATAGTTGCAACAACACGAACGGAATAATGCCCTTGTAAATATGTCCAAGATTGATCTCCGGCGGGCAAACCCCTTTGAGATAGAACAGCGCGAAGCCTACAGGAGGTGTCAGGAAGGAAGTCTGTAGGGTGACCGCCACCAAAATCGCAAACCATACGATTGATGGGTTATCGACAACCCCATAGCCTTCTACCGGAATATTCAACGCACTCACCACCGGCAACATCAACGGCATGATAATCAGGGTGATCTCGATCCAATCCAGCAGAAAGCCGAGCAGGAAGATGATGAACAGGATGAACAGCACAACCAGATAAGGATCACTGAAAGACGACAAAACCATATGCTCGACGATTTCATCGCCGCCGTAACGGCGCAGAATGAATGCGAAGAAATTTGCCGAGATAAAAATCCCGACAATATAGCCGGCTGTGTTCATGGTCTGGCGCATCACATCCAGAAATGTTCTCCATGACAATCTGCGGGCCGCAATGGCCAGAACTGTTGCGCCAAGCGCTCCAAGGCCTGAAGCTTCTGTCGGCGTTGCAAATCCAAAGAAGATCGAGCCCAACACCAGCAGGATCAAAAGCATTGGCGGCACAACTGACTTCAGAACCTCCAATACCGCTTTCATATCTACTGCTTCGCGATTGGCCGGTGCAGGCATAGCTTTGGGATTGAGCAATCCATATACGACAATGAAAATGATATATAACGCCCCAAGAATAAGACCTGGGAACAAGGCTCCCATGAACAAATCACCAAGGGAAATCGCTAGCTGATCAGACATGATTACAAGCATGATTGACGGCGGAATAAGAATCCCAAGCGTGCCTGACGCCGCGATAGTCCCTGTTGCCATAGCCTTGGAATATTTCTGCTCCATCATCGCTGGAAGCGACATGACACCGAGCAGCACAACCGATGCGCCTATCACCCCGGTTGATGCGGCAAGTATGATACCAATCAACATTACCGTAAGCGCAAGACCACCGCGCAAACCACCAAACAGAACCTGCATGGAACGCATCATCCGCTGGGCAACACCGGACTGGTCCAACATAAGCCCCATATAGATAAACATCGGCAAAGCGACTAGAACTGGATTTTTGATGATCCCGCCAAAAAACCGTCCGCCATTAGCAAATAGTTTTGTGTAGTCAATTCCCGTTGAATCATAAGTGATATATTCCTGAATGATTTTTCGGTTCTCATCCAGCACTACCTCACCAATGATGATGAACAACAGGCTCACACCAACAAGTGAATAAGCAACTGGAATACCGCGGAAAAGCATCACAATAAATGTGACGAACATTAGCAGGACCAAGATCTGATTGAGATCAAGATATGGGGCAATATAAGTTAAAAGTTCCATCGGTTTATCGCTGCTCTTTAGATTTACTGCCAAGGAAATACAAAATACCAACGACCAGTATGATCAGAGCGATTGAAACCCAGGTTGTGTATTCAAAAAATGGTTCACGGTCTACTCGCCGCCACGGAATATCCGGTTGGGTGATCCGATAAAACCAATAGGCTGCATAATGTACGATACGCTCGAAAAGCATCAAAGTAGCGGGAAAAGCAGCAAGCAATTGTTTCCACAGAAGTGGCTCAGTCAGTTTCTTCAAATTTCGGTAAAACGCAGACCATGCCCCAATACCAGCGGTAATAAACAGAACCGGAAGCATGGTTTTCAAAAGATACAACCGGTGCAAGCCGTTCGGACTGTCAGAGCCTTCAAGCGCCTGCCATGAGGAAATCGAGTAGTGCAAAAGAATATCAGTCATGATGACAATGAAGGGCAGCAACAGCCAACCTAGCGCAAAGACTTCAGTCCTTGCCTTTTTTGCATCATCATAATTGTCGTAAAAAATATCAACGCGTACATGGCTATTCGTAACAATCGCATAGCCAAAGCCAGCCAGCACCGCCACACCATATATCCACCATTGGAGATCATCCAACCAAGCCTGATTGTGGCCGGATAGTCTGAGCAATATCTGGGCTACGATACAAACAATAAGAAGTGGGTAAATCCAGGCAAAGAAATTCGCCACATTTACAACCAATCTATCGCCCCATGTATGATCTTCCCGACCCACATCACCCGGATCGGTAATAGTTGCCACTTCTTCCAAGGATGGAACTGAATTAGGCATGGTAGTCCTCAAATAAATAGCGTTGCCAAATCTGCTTCGGGCGACTTGAAAGCCGCCCGAATTCAGTTTCTACAGAAGGTCAATTACTTCCGTGGAATGTAGTTGATTTGCCACTTGGCATAGCCAGCACGGTACTCTTGAAGATCAGCCCACACTTCAGCAAAGAATGGATCTTCTGAAGCAAGCTGTTTGGCAACATCATTCCAGTTCGACTCGAAGGCCGCCAGAATTTCAGGGCTCCACTGCTTGTTGGTCACACCATTTTTGGTCTCATTTTCAACCATGGCTGCATAGTTGGTTGCCTCACCTTCAGCCAGGTTATCGGTGATGGTAGCTTGGCAAGCCACTTCGATTTGCTTTTTGGCAACATCGCTAAGTTCTTCCCATTTATCTTTGTTTATAAGCAGTTCAAACAAAGTAGAAGGCTGATGCCAACCAGGAAAATAGTTGTATTTCGCGAT
Organism: Salaquimonas sp.; assembly: GCA_049680405.1. Lineage (GTDB taxonomy): Bacteria > Pseudomonadota > Alphaproteobacteria > Rhizobiales > Rhizobiaceae > Salaquimonas. The sequence goes on from JBAUHS010000088.1 coordinate 7,430, forward strand.
CTTGTGAAAACCAAGATTCGCATCGATTCGCGGCATTGAGAACTCAGTCGCATCAATGGCTCCGCGCTCAAGCGCCGGGAAGATATCACCCGCAGCAAGCAATGAAGTTGAAACGCCAAGTTTTTGCATGACTTCAGCGCCGAGGCCAAAGAAGCGCATGTTCAACCCCTTGAGATCTTCAAGTGTGTTGATCTCTTTTTTGAACCAGCCTGAGGTTTCCGGCGCAATAATGCCGCAAGGTGTCACATGAACATTGTAGCCATTATTGTCATAGAGTTTCTGCCAGAGCTTGGCGCCATCATCATAGAATACCCAACCAAGGAATTCTCCAGCTTCAGGACCAAATGGAACCGCCGCAAACAAAGATGCAGCTTTCATTTTACCTTGCCAATAGCCTGATGTTGTATAGGCAGCATCGACTGAACCGTTTGAAACCGCATCAAGAGCTTCAAGTGTCGGAACCAGTTTACCTGGATCAAAATGTTCGAATTCAACGTCTGACGAAATAGCGTTGATTTTTTCAACAAAGCCAACAGCGGCTGTACCCAGAATCGGCAAGTTCTTGCCAAATGCGGATGTCATTTCCAGTTTTTCTTGAGCCTGCACAGCACCTGTGCTCAGCAACAACGCGCCCGTAAGCGCAGCGATAATTTTATTCACGAAGTAACCTCCCATTTATAAACCATACTGGTAAAAACAATTTACCAATTTACTTGGCACCTGAGCTATCTTACGCATGCAAGAAACCGTTGGGTACCTCCTATTGTTCCAAACATTTGTCCAAACCCAAATCACTCCATGGGTCAGCGATGCTCCTCCGCATCCAAATGGAACAAGGTCAGTGTTTCAGACATTGCAATAACAATCAAAGGAAAATCAACATAGAAGCCGGTAACGCATAAATTTACGCATACATTAAACGGCTATCCCCACAGTTTAATCCTGAAGCGCCCTCAAAAACCGTCTCACAGTCTCGGGATAACCATATTCCAGAGCATCAGCGGTAAGCCCGTGCCCAATAGATACCTCAGCCAGATTTGGAATAGATCTGGCTAGCAAAGGCAGGTTCGCAACCGTCAGGTCATGGCCAGCATTGACCCTCATTCCTGCCCTGTCGGCCAATTCAGCGGTTGCTGCGAGCTGATTTACCTGGCGCAAAGCCTCTTCTTCATTATCAAAACAAGCGCCATAGGGGCCTGTGTATAACTCGATCCGGTCCGCTCCTGTTGCCTTCGCCAAGGCAATTGATTCCGCATCAGCATCCGGATCGCAAAACAAAGAAACCCTTGCCCCCTTTTCCTTAAGCCGCACAACAACTTCCCGCAAAAAGTTTCCCTTTCCAGCAAAGTCCCAACCATGATCTGATGTTGCTTGCAAAGGATCATCAGGCACCAGGGTCACTTGATCTGGCTCATTGGCAATAACAAGCCCTATGAAGTCTTCGGTTGGATACCCCTCAACATTGAATTCACAGGAAGGGAACTCATCATCAATCAGCGCGCGGAGTTTTGGCACATCGGCAAAACGGGTATGGCGCTCGTCAGGTCTCGGATGTACCGTAACACCATGAGCGCCAGCCTCCATAGCCAAGCGGCCAATATGAACCAGGTTGGGCCAAGGTAAATCACGGCGATTTCTGAGCATCGCAACTGCGTTAAGATTGACAGATAGTTTAGCTGACATTTTCACCTTCCGAGCATCATTGAGCACCAATATGTGGCCAATTGTCCACCGGATGCCAGAAAAATCGAACCCGAATTCAGAGTTTTCACCAAACCTTTATATTTAAAGGCCTATTTTCATTTTTAAGTAAAAATTTATCACGTTTATTTGCACTAATTTTCAATCTTGAATGCAATGATTGTCCAAATCTGACACTGAAAATGAAATTGACAGTATGATCTTTGGTTTAGAAACACTAGAAGTTGCTTTACTTGCATCAACAGCAATCAGTACAAGCTTGGCATTGTATGGATATAATCAGTGCACCTATAAAACAAGATCTCTTAAAAAGCTGACCGAATCTTTAGACCATTTGCATGAGGGTTATTACCGTTCATCACTTCATGGCAAGCAGCTTTCCGCAAATCCTGCTTTGGTGGCCTTGAATAGATACGAAACAGAACAAGAATTGTTATCGGCGGTAAAATCGATTTCCCGCGAATGGTATGTTGATCCGAAACGCCGCAGCCAGTTTCGCGAAATATTGTCGCGAGACGGTAAGGTCATCAATTTCGTATCAGAAATTTATCGCCACAAAACAAGAGAGCGCATTTGGATTAGTGAAAATGCTCGTTTGGTTTACGACAGTGAAACGCTAGAACCCCTTTACTACGAAGGCACAGTCCGCGAAATCACAGAAGAGGTTCGTCATCGCGAAGTACAGGATAGATTGACGAAACTTGCGGCAAATTTGCCAGGCGGGCTTTTCCAACTGAATATGGATAAAGACAGAAAGCTAACTGTGCCATATATGAGCCATTCCTTTACTCGCCTTCTAGATATACCGATTGAAAAGCTTCAAACCTCGCCAAGAGATTTCTTTAAATATATCCACGAAGATGATCGCAAGACCTTTCTGGAGAATTTTCAAAACTCAGCCGCAAATTGCGAGTTCGTGGATATTCGCATTAGATATTTGGGAGAAGACAACAAGATCACTTGGCTGCACGTAACTGCAACAGCAGAACAAGCTGAAAATGGCGGCGTGACCTGGCATGGCCATGTGGCAGACATCTCGGAACAAAAAACTTATGAGGAAAAAACCGTCAAACTGGCTTATACAGATACCTTGACGGGGCTGCCAAAACGATCAGTAGCCCAAGACAAGTTGCAGGTAACAATCGCCTCTTGTGACAGAAGATCTGAATATGCCGCAGTTTTGTTTATTGATTTGGACAATTTCAAAATACTCAATGACACCCATGGTCATGAATGCGGCGACGAATTGCTAATCCAAGTTGCAAAAAGACTACAAAAGTTGATTCGCGCAACTGATCTGGTGGCGCGCTATGGCGGCGATGAATTCGTGATCATTATTGATAATCTTGGCGCTGATCTATCAGAAGCCAAGGATAAAGCCGCCAGTTTTGCGTCAAAGGTTTTGAACAGCTTCAAAGACAGTTTTGCAATTGGCCCAGTGGATCACACTTCCTCCCCTTCAATAGGCGTTACAATGATTGGTGGAGAAATCCCTAGCATTGCGGAAATCATCAAACGAGCGGACAATGCAATGTACCAGGCCAAGAAAAATGGTCGCAATAATTTCGTGATTTTTGGCGGTACAAACATGGGCAGCGCAACTGGCCTGACGAACTATGCCAAAGACCTGGAAGGCGCTATCGAACGCGATGAGTTTGAACTGCTGTTTCAACCGCAGATCGGTGAAAAAGGAATCCTCTGCGGCGCAGAAGCCTTCATACGCTGGAATCATCCAGAATTCGGCGTCCTGACCCCTGGCGAGTTTATGCCTACAGCAGAAAAAAACGGTAATATCATTCAAATAAACGACTGGGTGATTGATCAGGCAATTAATCAATTGGCCGAATGGGAGAAATCCCCTGCGACCGGGCATTTGCGCTTGTCAATCAATCTCGGAATACAGCAACTCTCCACGGCAAACTTCGCAGCAAAATTGGAATCAAAACTCTTCAAGGCAGATATAGACCGGAAAAAACTGTTTTTTGAACTTCAGGAAAGCGTACTCAATAGAAATATCGATCGGGTTCGCTCAAGAATGTTGGAAGTCAAAGGTTGCGGCATATCTTTTGCCTTGGACGATTTCGGAATTGGCAGTTCTTCCCTTTCCAGCTTGAATAGCCTTCCCTTTGATCAGGTAAAAATAGACGGGTTCCTGATTTCTGCAATTGAAAGTGAAAGCCAAACCAGAAGCCTGATTGAAGGCATTTTAAGCATATCCAAGGCACTCGGCCTTGAAACTGTCGCCGAACATGTCAGCAGCAGTTTTCAGGAAAAGTTTCTTCGTGAAAAAGGGTGCAATATTTCTCAAGGATATTTCCATTACCCGCTTATGGATATTGTTTCACTGAATAAAGAACTCGCCCAACGTCCCATTGCGCAAAAACTGTTTCTTGCCAGTTGAAAACAGTCTGAATACATCATTTCCGCTTCTCACCATTTAACATCTTGTACTATCTGATTTTCCATTTAGCTTCTGTCTCTAAAATTTATGGATATATCGATGTTAGAAGTACTGTTGAATCCGGGTAATTTTGTCCATTTGGCGCTTTTGTTCTATGGTGCAGGCTTTATGGTACGCGATGAATTGCTCCTGCGATTGCTGGTTCTGATCGGGACGGGTTTTTATTTATTATATTATTTTCTGTTTCCAGAGACACCTCTGTGGGACGCGATTTTCGCAAGCACCATCCTTGGTGTCATCAATATTGTATTGATCGTGATCATCATCCGTGAGCGGACATTATTTGCAATGAACGCTGAAGAGACCGGTTTGTTTGCAGCCTTCACGACGCTCACCCCCGGACAATTTCGAAAGATGATGAAAATTGCTACATGGCATACAACGAAGGAAGAAAAGGTGCTGACCACCGAAGGAATACAACCTCAGTCTTTGTACTATGTGGTTTCCGGTAACCTGCAGGCGCAAAAAGGTGAAAACATCTTTGGATTGGATCCTGAGAAGTTCATCGGCGAAATTGGCTTCTTATTAAAGACTCCTGCTACAGCAACTGTAGTGGCCCCAATTGGAACCACTTATATCGAATGGCGAACCAGTGATTTAAATAGATTGACGCAAAAATCCCAAGCCTTTGACAATGCGCTTGCGGCACTGTTCAATTTTGATTTAGCCAAAAAAGTAACCAATGCGATTGGGCGCTAATTCAGTTTAGATCACCAGCGCTCTCTTACTTTGAGACAAATGTAACTCAATCTTTTCCAGCAACCGGTCCGGTGACACTGGTTTGGAAAGATAATCATCCATTCCGCCGTCGAGACAGCGTTCCATGTCCCCCTTGATCGCATGGGCGGTAACACCAATGATCGGGGTTCTGGTGCCTTTGCTTTCATCCAACTTGCGAATGGCCGCGGTCGCTTGAATGCCATTCATGCGCGGCATGGAAACATCCATCAAAACCAAGTCTGGCGCATGCAGTTCAAAAGCCTCTACCCCTGCCATTCCATCATTGGCAACGATAAATTCATAGCCGGCACTTTGCAGAATTTGGGTGAAAACAATCTGGTTCACCTCATTATCTTCACAAACAAGAATATCGATCTTATTCGCTTGTTTAACTGCTGGAACCAGAATCGGCGTTGATGTTTCTACTTCAACCGCAATGGGCCCTACATGTGCAGGCACATCAGCTTTAGATGATGGAAATTCGCCACCCATCTCTTTGGCAGTTTGGTTATTACCTCTGGCAATTTGTTGCGCAATCATGATCCCTTTGGTTGCTTCGTCGCTATGATCGTTTCGCGCACTGGCAACCTCTAGAACATCCACGATGGTTTCCAGCAATTGCGTAGACCGTGCGGGCTTTGTCAAATGCGCTTCAATGCCAAGGGAAGAGAAGGTTTTGCCTTCTTCGGTCTGGTCAACACTGGTCAACATGACAACCGGCACATTCTGCATTCTCGGATTGCTGCGCAGAGCTTTGACGACATCGCCGCCATTCATCGCCGGCATATGATAATCGAGAATAATGCAATCTACAGGCATATTGTGTTCATATGCCGCCTCTAAAAGCGACAATGCTTCTGTGCCACTGCTGGCACAGGCAGAATCAAATTTCCACGCTTGGGTTTGCTCCATCAAAATTGCACGATTGACTTCATTATCATCAACAATCAACACCCGCGCACCAGATACATCAGTTGGAATGCGTTTCTTGGCTTTTGTTGTTGTATCAACTGGCAACGACACTTCGATACTGAAGGTGGAGCCTTTGTCGACTTCAGAAACAAGTGAGATTTTCCCATTCATCAATCGCACCAGAGCTGAAGAGATGGAAAGACCAAGGCCAGTCCCTTCGTGTTTGCGCGTGGCAGACCCATCAACCTGAGAGAATTTTTCAAAGATCGCTGTCGCCTGCTCTTTTGCAATTCCAACACCTGTATCTTCAATATCAATCTGGATATCAACGCGATCCGCGTTTTCAATTTTCTGGCTGTTCTCGTCGTATTGGTCTTTCACATAAGCGTTGACATAAATATGGCCATTGTCAGTAAATTTGACGGCGTTACCGACGATATTGGTAACAATTTGCCGAATGCGGCCCACATCTCCAATAAGCTTTTCTGGCATATTTGGGTCAATTCGCAGAATTAATTCTAGATCTTTTTCCGCAACCTTTGACGAAATAAGTGTAGCAACGTCCTCTATTGCTTCGGACAGTACAAACGGTGCCGGATCAAGCTCCATTTGCCCTGCATCAATTTTGGAGAAATCCAGAATATCATTAATGATAGTCAAAAGCGAAGCACCCGATTTTACAATAATTTCCGTAAAGGTTCGCTGACGTGGGTTCAACTCGGTCTTGGCAAGTAGTTCAGCCATTCCCATTACACCATTCATCGGCGTTCTGATTTCATGGCTCATATTGGCAAGGAATTCCGATTTTGTACGTTCGGCGATTTCCATTTTTTTCTGGGAGTCATGCAACTCAGCAATATAGCGATCCAGTCTCTTTTCCATTGGTCGGAAAATAAAAAGACCCGCGAAAATCAACAGACCTAATCCAGCGACGATTGCCCCAATCGCAATGTGATAGAGGGGCTTTGTATGGCCAGCCAGACTGTCGATTAGCAATGTTGTAATCTTGGCCTGATTGTTAGAAATCAGCACTTCTTTGATGCCACGCAGTTCAACGGCTACAGCTTGGTGATTTTTGATGACCTTAAAAGTATTAGCCTGGGCGAAATCCTCACCAACATTTACTAATTCGCCGATAGTATCAGGCAAATAATAATAGGGTTGCAGAACCGAACCCGAATAATCCTGCCAGACTTTGAAAAATGCTTTTCGAATGTGCTGAGGCGCAACTTTCAAAGCTTGTTCAGTATCTTCAATCAAACCTGTTAGCTCGCCTGATAGTCTTTGGAGTTTGACAGTTGAAGAAAACCGACGCTCCGCTCCAATATCAAGAGCCAGAAGACTGCCGGTTCGAACAATATCGTCCACTTTGTCATTGAGTTTGGTGTGTGCGCTTGAAAGCATCGCCACACGTTCAATCCTGTCAGATTGTGAAACGATCAAATAGCCGAATGCTGCCGTTGCCAATGCGAGAACAAATAAAACCAACACATAGCGCGCCCTCAGCTGGCTGCCCGCAAACTCAATACCACTCATTGTATTCCCCAATCCCCACAACTGGTATAGCGGATTTTCACACCCGCTATAAACTCAGAACTGGGGCAAACGTAAGCGGTTATACTTAACAAGTTGTAAAGTAAGGACTTTGTGTGCGAATTTTTGCAGGACTTGAATGCCACTGCTGGCAAAAAATCTGGCATTTTATTTGACGATGGTTAGCGTCTCGGCAGCGCGGGTGATGCCAGTATACAGCCAGCGCTGGGCGTGTTCGCGAAACGCATAACTCTCATCAAACAATACAACATGATCCCATTGCGAACCCTGTGCCTTGTGAACTGTAAGCGCGTAGCCATAATCAAAATCATCATGACGGCGCCGAATCTGCCATGGAATCTCCGCATCCGGTGTTTCAAAAACTGCCTTTAACACCTTCACCTTCGCAGAATAGCGTTCAATGCCTTCGTCTTCCGCGCGGATCAGCAGGTTCATCGAAGGTTTGACGGTTCTGGCAGCGCTTGTCACTTGCCATAGCGAACCGTTCAATAGCCCTTTTGCCGTATCATTACGCAAGCAGACCAGCTTGTCGCCTGCCTGCGGTATCGGTCCATCAAAGCCTCTAAGCTCGCGCAGTCGTTCATTGTAGCGACGCCGCGTGCGATTGGTTCCCACTAAAACCTGATCCGCGTCCAGCACCAGTTCTTTGGTGATATCCGCTTTGGAGATAACTTTCGCTAACGGGCCATAGTCACCGATCATGAGTGAGCGCCCTTCGCGCACTTGCTGTGCAAGATCTACAATCGGATTATCTCTCGCCTGGCGATGCACTTCCTCCAACAGATAGTCCGGTTCATGCTCCGTAAAAAATCCACCGCCGGAAACCGGAGGCAATTGCCCCGGATCGCCAAGCACAAGCACCGGCGTTCTGAAGGACAACAAGTCCCTGCCAAGCGCTTCATCCACCATGGAACATTCGTCAATGACAATCAGCTTGGCATCAGAAACCACGGATTTTCGGTTGAGCGAAAAAGTCGGAGACATGTTCTTCGCGCCAGTCTCCTCATCTTCGACTTCTTCTTCACCTTTCGGGCGATAGATCAGCGAGTGAATGGTGGAGGCTTTACTCGCCCCTTTTGAACGCAGAACTTGTGCCGCCTTACCGGTAAAGGCCGCAAACAAAACATTGCCATCAACGCCTTCAGCGAAGTGGCGCGCCAGAGTTGTTTTACCCGTACCGGCATAACCAAAAAGCCGGAAGACCTGTGTGTCCCCGGCTTTCAACCACTTACTGACCGCCTTGAGCGCCCTGTCCTGTTCAGCAGAAAATTCCATGCTGCTATGTGGCATGATTCGGTTACTTGATCACGTGTCGTACAATGATTTACCGTTAAAGATTGATAAAAGAAGATTATCACCCATCAATTGCGACGCAACAGTACTCCTTGGGGAAGGTCTGCAACGGCATTCGGCACATCTATCTCCATGAAAGTGGAGGTAGAAAGCGCCTCCCTCGTTTGAACATTTGCTCGGCTTTTACTTATTGAACCGGTAATATCCGTCGGCGCCATGATAACGGTTGGCTCATCTACCGGAGTGACTTCAGGCACTGAAACTGGTTGAGAAACCGGGACAGATACTGGAATTGGCTGGATTACATTTTTCACCGCAGGACGTGGCTTTGCTGCAACGACCACTTTCTTCGGCGGCGGTGGCCGTTTGATGGCAGTCAATTTGCCACCCTTCAACAAATCTTTGATATCTGAGACCCTATAGGTCCGGCCATTGTAATTTTTGGAATTCAATGCCCGTCCAGTCAATTTAAAAGTCCTACCGATAGTGGTCGTTGTTTTTTCAGCCCCTAATTCAAAATACTTATAGCCCTTATTTTTCGCCGCCAGCAAAAAACGCGCATAGGCGGCCTTGCGGGCCGTTGGCAAATTATCACCTGAGATGACTGAAGCAGTCGACGTAAAAGAGCCGTTGCTGGAAATCTCGACTTTACCTGGCACATATACACCAGAGTAAAAAGACTGGGGCTCGGTTTTTGGCGTAGCACAGGAAACGAGAAGAAGACTGAGTAATACAATTATGAAACGCATGGCGGGCCCCGAAAATCAAAAAACTTGATTCGGAATATGACGACCTTGCGTAAAGGAAGAGTTAACCATGTTTGTTAAGAAGGAGGACGCCCTGCTTAGGGTTGGCATTGGCCAGACAGGGACTGTCTATCGCAGCATGGGCCACAAGGATACAACCAGCAAAAGCGCCATAGATATATTGAAAATTCTCAACCTTTTCGGGTCAGAAAAATACTGCCTCAGGCCCAACCCCAGTCCACACCAAACAGCGATACTTGGCAGATTTACAAGAGTGAATATCCCGGACACAATCAATACGGAAAGATTATAAGCATTTGGATTTGTGTAGACCGTCATGGAACCAAGCGCCATAACCCAGGCTTTTGGATTGACCCACTGAAACGCCGCCGCCTCGAAGAAACTCATTGGTCGCCCTCCAGATTCCGCCGAGCGGATGGGGCCGGAATTGGCAATCCTCCAGGCAAGGTAAACAAGATAGCTCGCCCCTGCGATTTTCAAACCTGCATGAACCATGGGCGCAGCTCGTAGCAATTCACCGAGCCCAAAACCGGTGCATAGCAACAAAAAACAAAATCCACCGGAAATTCCAAGCATATGCGGCATAGATCGCATGAATCCGTAATTGGTGCCTGATGCCAGAAGCATCAAATTATTGGGGCCCGGGGTTATGGAAGAAACCAGTGAAAAACCGACCAATGCCAAAAATACGTCAATGCTTATCATTTGCCTAACTTGTGCGAACTGGGTTCAGCTTTGTATGAACTCCAAATAGGTCAACCTTGTTGACCTAAATTTGAAAGTCAACACGCCATGGTTTCCCAAGCCTTAAATTAACCTTGTTGATTCAAGCTTTATTCGTAATTGATGATTAATATCAGTTTTTGATCGGCGGAAAAAACACCGCGAAACTATCAAGCAATTTCCTACTAGTATCGAGTCAAAGGACATCATGCGTTTATCCGTCATCGGCACTTTGTTTTCCGCAGTATCCGCCCTTGCATTGGGTGGGTGCAACTCGACAACAGCGCTAGAATCAATGGAATCCATTCCGCGCTCAACCATGACAACGAGTTCCATTGAGCCGGCAGAACCGCTTGATGTAAACGCCTATGCAGCCCCGCTGCCAGAAACAAAGATAAACACTCCGGTCGCCGAAAAAGAAGTTGGCGTGCAAACTGCCTCCTTGCGGGCAGATATAGTCACGCCAACCAAGTCGCCAGCCGTCACTAAATCAAAATCTGGTAGCAAGCATCGTCCAAAAGTGTATCAGGCCAATTTTTCTGACAAAAAGCCGATTGATTTTGGCAAAGCAGCGCCAGAACATTTCGATGTACATGGTGTGGATGTATCACGTTGGCAATATGACATCGATTGGGCACAGCTTCGCAAACGCGGCGGAAACTTCGCTTTTATCAAGGCAACCGAAGGCGGAGATCACCTTGATCCAATGTTTAAGACAAACTGGA
>JBAUHS010000089.1:0-16689 GCA_049680405.1 Salaquimonas sp.
GAAAAAGTCAAACTGCTGCAGGAAATTGATGCTTACGCCCGCGCCAAGGACCCTAAAGTCCGGCAGGTCAGCGCATCGCTAGGAGCCAGTTGGCAGGTTGTGGAAATCCTTCGCGCGGACGGCGAATGGGTTCGCGATGTGCGCCCGATGGTGCGGGTCAATGTTTCGATTGTCGTTGGCGAAGGCGACCGCCAAGAAACCGGAAGCCACGGCATGGGCGGGCGTCAGGGTTTTGGTCAATTCATTGCCGAAGGCACCTGGAAAGCCGGTGTTGATGATGCACTTCGTCAAGCACTGGTTAATCTTGAAGCTGTCCCTGCACCTGCTGGAACCTTTGACATCGTGCTTGGACCTGGCTGGCCCGGCGTCATGCTGCATGAAGCGGTTGGGCACGGCCTTGAGGGCGATTTCAACCGCAAGAAAACCTCTGCCTTTGCCGGATTACTGGGCGCGCAAGTCGCAGCAAAAGGTGTTACCGTTGTTGACGATGGTACGATATCCGAACGGCGAGGCTCGCTTACTATTGATGATGAAGGCACGCCAACCAACCGCACGGTGCTGATCGAAGACGGGAAGCTCGTCAATTATATGCAGGACCGCCAGAATGCCCGTTTAATGGGCATGGAGCCTACCGGCAATGGGCGCAGACAATCGCACTCCCACCAGCCAATGCCTCGCATGACCAATACCTATATGCTTGGGGGCAATCATGACCCGCAGGAAATTCTGGCATCTGTCAAAGACGGTATCTATGCTGTTTCTTTCGGCGGTGGTCAGGTGGATATCACTTCCGGTAAATTTGTTTTCAACTGCACCGAGGCCTACCGCATTCATGGGGGCAAGATCATGGAACCCATCAAGGGCGCTAATCTCATCGGCTCCGGGCCTCCGGCAATGAAGCGTGTAACCATGATCGGCAATGACATGGCGCTCGATCAGGGCATCGGCATGTGCGGCAAGAACGGCCAGTCGGTTCCCGTCGGTGTCGGCCAACCAACGCTGCGCATGAACGAGGTTACTGTGGGTGGAACGGGTTAAAACAGACGTCTTGCCTCCAACCGCGAACTACCGCAAATTGGCACCATGAAAAACCTCACCACCATTGCCTTTGATGCTGATGATACGCTTTGGCATACAGAGCGGCACTTCCAGATGACGCAGCATCATTTCAAACTCTTGCTGGCAGATTATGCGGAAGGTGATCATCTGGGCGAGCGGATCATTGCCGCTGAAAAGCGCAATATCAAACATTTCGGCTATGGCGTTAAAAGCTTCACGCTGTCGCTCATTGAAACCGCGATTGAAGTGACCGACGGCAAGGCATCGGCAGCGGTCATTCAACAGATCATTGATGCAGGCCGCGATATGCTGGCCCACCCCATCGAAGTGCTGCCGGGGGTTGCTGATTCTCTAGAAGAGTTGGCAGGCAAATACAGGCTCGCAATCATCACCAAAGGGGATTTGTTTGATCAGGAGCGCAAGGTAGCCCAATCAGGCCTTGGTGACTTTTTTGACGTGGTGGAAATTGTCAGCGAGAAGGAAACCGACACTTATAGCCGCATCTTCAAGGCGATTGGCGAAGGACCGGAACGCTCCATGATGGTCGGCAATTCTCTGAAATCAGACATCATCCCCGCGCTGGAAGCAGGCGCCTGGGCAACCTATGTGCCCCATGAACTGACCTGGGAGCTGGAAAAAGCGGAAGAGCCAAAGGGGCATGAACGGTATAGGAGTGTGGAGAGTTTGGGGGAGGTCAGGGAACTGCTCGCAATTTCTGGTGAAAACGGCTCATAAACGGGTACGCACATGCCATAATTCCGGAAATAGTTCTATGTCCAACATTCGCTTGAGATAGCTAATACCTGCAGTCCCGCCTGTGCCGCGCTTGAACCCGATCACTCGTTCCACCGTTGTCACATGATTAAAGCGCCATCGACGCAGATAATCTTCCAAGTCTACCAGTTTTTCACCAAGCTCGTAGAGCAGCCAATATTTTTCGGGCGACTGGTAGACCCTTTTCCAGGCATCTTCGATTTCCTCGCTGACTGAATGAGTCTGACTCCAATCGCGCTTCAAAATGTCTTGCGAAAGATGCAATCCCTCTCGGTCCATGAAACCCAACACGTCATCATAAAGGCTTGGCAATTCCAACTCAGCCTTCAGTTTCGCAACGAGATCCTCTCGATGGGAATGGGCTTTGATCATCGCGTGGTTTCGATTGCCCAAACGAAATTCAATAATCCTGTATTGCCATGACTGAAATCCTGATGAATGGCCCAATTGATCCCTGAAGCGCGTATAGTCGGCGGGGGTCATGGTTCGCAGCACATCCCAAGCACTGTTAAGCTGTTCAAATATACGAGATACCCGTGCTAAAGTTTTTAGTGCGGGGCGAACACTATTCTCACGAATAAGATTTTGCGCAGTGTTAATCTCATGAATTGCAAGACGCATCCACAATTCAGAAGTCTGGTGCTGAATAATGAACAACATTTCGTCGTGCGCTTGTGAAAGAGGTTCCTGGGCAGCCAGAATAGAATCGAGCTTGAGATAATCGCCATAAGACATTTTATCCACAAACCGGATTGTCGCCCCGTCTTCGGAAGGATCATATTCGTTGCTTTTCATGACCGGACTTTCCGTCAATTGCGTGTTGTTAATATTTGAAGTTACCCAGAATATCCGGTCAGGAAAGAATGTAATTCTGATTTCGTTCCTCAAGGATACAATCTTGTCACTTTCCAGTCGCCACTGGTTCCCTGGCGATCATATCTTTCGCGGTCATGGAGGCGGAATTTGCCATCATTCCAGAACTCAATGGAAGTTGGCTTGAGACGGAATCCGGACCAGTGGTCCGGGCGCGGAATATCCCCTACCCCGAATTTTGCCGAATAGACGGCAACGGCTTTTTCGAGGGCGAAACGGCTTTCCAGCGGGCGCGATTGTTTGGACGCATGAGCGCCGATACGGCTGCCGCGGGCGCGAGAATAGAAATAGTCGTCTGCTTCAGCCTCGCTTACCACTTCGATCTCGCCCCGGAAACGAACTTGTTTGCGCAGGGATTTCCAGTGGAAATTGGCGGCAGCTTTTTTGGCGTGCAGCAGCTCTTCGCCCTTCTGGCTTTCGAAATTCGTAAAAAACACAATGCCGCGCTCATCGTGACGGCGCATCAGCACCATGCGGACATTCGGCAGACCGTCTTTGTCTACTGTGGCAATTGACATGGCCGAGGGGTCATTAGGCTCTGACTTTTCCGCCATGGCAAGCCATTCAGCAAATTGACCATAGGGAAGTTTTTCTTCTGCTTGGCTGGATAAGTCACTGTTTGTTAACCCAGTTGTCGGAGTATTCATTTCACCGCCGTCTTTCGTATCTTTTAGGGCAATCATGAGTTTGGTCATCAATAATAAATTGGCAGCATCTTTCGCCGATGATGCTATTAACAACAATACCGTTCCGCGTAAGTTATTCAACACTGTTGGCGCAGTCATTTGCGCGATTTCACTTTCGGCCTGCGCCGTTGGTGGAACGATGAGCAAGATCGACAAGAACCCTGAAATCATTACCGGCTCCATTACCAAACCTGTTGAAGCCGACGGCATTGACGCCACAGACGCGGAAACCATCAAGTTGACCGTCGTTGACGCGGCCAATGCGCCAGCCGACAGCAATCTACTTGCCTGGAGCAATCCAGAAACCGGCAATAGCGGAACGATTACGGCAATCGACAAATATATCGGCACCCATGGCCAGTCCTGCAAGAAATTCCGCACCACTGTCGACAGCTTCATGGGCATTGCTTTGTATAATGGCGAGACTTGCGAGTTGAAAAAGGGCTTTTGGGTTCTTTCCTGGTTTATTCGCGACTCGGCGAGTTAATCGACAAAAATCTGGGCCAAACGGCCCCTGCCACTGGAAATTACTGATTTTTCTTCCCATATTCGTCCCAACGAATGTAATCATGCTATCAGCGCGTTTTGCGCATCAGCTTAGACATTGAGAGGGAATACCCGTGAGAAACCCGTATACGGTTTTGGGGGTGGATAAGGGTGCCAGCGAGGCCGAAATCAAAAAGGCCTATCGCCAGCTCGCGAAGAAATATCACCCCGATCAAAACAAGAATGACCCAAAAGCCCAGGAAAAATTTTCCGAGGCGACAAACGCTTATGAAATTATTGGCGACAAGACCAAGCGCGGCCAGTTTGACCGCGGCGAAATTGATGCCGAGGGCAAAGAGAAATTCGCCGGATTTGGCGGCGCTGGTATGGGCGGAAGCCCGTTTGGCGGCGCGCGGGCCAGCCGTGGCGGTTCGACCTTTGGTGGGGCTGGCGGCTTTGGCAGCGCTGAAGACATATTAAGCGAGATGTTCGGCTCTGCCTTTGCCGGTGCGCGCGGAAGCGGTGGGCCTGGAAATATGGGCGGCGGGTTTCAGCAACAGCGCCCGCAACCCAAATCGCCTGATTTCAAAACGAAAACGCTGGTTAGCGTTGAAGACCTTGCCCGGGGAAAAACCAATATCACCCTGCAGGATGGCAGCGCGATTGCCGTCTCCATTCCGGCGGGTGCAACAGATGGTCAGACCATTCGCCTCGCGGGAAAGGCAAAGGCTTCCCCCGGGCAAAAGCCAGCAGATATTCTGCTTACTCTGGTTTTCAAAAGCCATGTGGATTTCAGGGTGGAGGGAACAGACCTTCGAAGTGAAGTGGAAGTTCCGCTCAAAACGGCTGTCCTTGGCGGAACAGTTTCGGCCAAAACGGTTGATTCCAAAGTATCCCTTAAAATTCCGGCCTGGACGACTTCCGGTAAGGTGTTTCGCATACCCGGACGCGGTCTGCCGAAAAAAGAAGGCGGTATGGGCGATCTCAAAATCACTGCTGTTATCTCATTGCCAAAAGAGCCAGATCAAGATCTGATCAAGCTGATGGAAGAGAAATAGACTATTTCAGAAATTACTTATTTCAACAGGCGAATATCGGAGTTTTTACCGGCTACCCCTTCGGGAACCGGAACATCGGAATTCGCATAGTCAGAATTCACCATCAGCTGTGGACCTTTGCCAACTTCAAAGCGCTTCACGATAATGGCTGTCCAGTTGGACAATTGGCCGACCCGGCTCTCCTTATCTATGAACAGCGTGCCTTGAGGCAGATAGACAGTTCCCTCGAATTTTTCCGCATCCTTGCTTCGGATGGTGAAAACCCGGTTCGGCATGGAATTACGGTCTTCGTAAAACAATATGCCGGACAGATTGCCGGTTTTTGGGGCGGTCAACACAGCTTGTGTTGACACTCCAAAATCAAACACGGCTGTATTGCCGGTGAAGTAAAATCCAACATGCTCGCCGATCAATGATGCATTGCCTTGGACAGATAGTGGTCCGTCTTTGATGATATATTCACCCGGCTCAAGCTTTGCGATAGCGGCACTGTCAATACTTAAGCCGTTGCAATAGACACCCGGCTTCAAGGTTTGCGTAACATCGTCCGTTAGAGAGAAATCTTTGTAGTCGCAAGCACCCACGGTCGGCGCGGCACGGTCCGCCAATGGATCAAGGATTGCCAGCGCATCGGTGATCGGAAATGGACTATAATTCATATCCTGGCCGGAATACCCACCAGCTGTCTGAATAGTGTCTGCTGTGATGGTGGCATTGGAATCCGTATTCAGACCGTTCTTTGCTTTGGAATTCGAAAAGAGTGAGCATCCATTTGCCGTGACAGAGGATTTTGAGCCGATATTGACGGTAAATTCTGATGTGTCATCAAGACCAAGAATACAAACGCTGGAAGTTCCGCCAGTAAAACCAGCTTTTGAGGCGGCTTTCAAGGGCAAAACAGATGCATTTAAATAGTGAGCGAAAAATGGTTGCCAAGTATAAGACAGGGCAACATCCACCGAGGTTCTATCCGTTGCGGCAGTTGCCTCAACAACGAGAGATGTTCCCTTTTGATCTGAAAATTGCCCATTGGCATAGCTTTCGGCTATGGACTGCACGTCGATTGATTTGGAATTGGCAAGCGCCATTTCCTTGACAACTGCCAAAGCGGAAGCGTCTGCCAGCGACTGCAATTCAGAAGATTTACTGTAGATCGTGCCATAATCCACCGCAAGCGCCATTGCGCCCATCAATGGTGCTGCAGCAACCCCCAAAGTAATCGCGAAGTTGCCCGCAATGGCCCCGCAGAATTCCTTGATTAACTTCATGAAACTTCCATCATTTTTAAATTCGTCGCCGAAAACTACCGGAAAAAGTTGAACAAGGTATTGAGTGGATGCTTAAAATTGCGAAGCAGGTTAACAATTTATGAAGTAATCCATCTTGGTTAGGAGCTGAATTCAATTGAACTCAGACCCTTGCAGGCGCTTGCGAGAAAAACCCGCATGTGCAATATCCGGCGTACTGTTTTTATCGTTCGTATCGGAGAATATTCATGGCAAACGCTAATGGGCCAACAAGCGGGTTGATGGCGGGAAAACGCGGGATCATTTTGGGTCTGGCCAATAAACGCTCTATCGCATGGGGAATTGCCAAATCATTGGCGGATGCAGGCGCTGATATTGCGCTGACCTATCAAGGCGAAGCGATCCAAAAACGCGTAGAGCCTCTGGCGGAAGAACTTGGCGCTGTTGTTGTTGGTCATTGCGATGTGACAGACGAAGCCAGCATGGATGCGGTTTTCGCTGATTTAGGAAAACGCTGGGGCAAGATCGATTTCATGGTCCACGCCATCGGCTTTTCTGACAAGAACGAACTGACCGGGCGTTATGTTGATACATCCCCGGGCAATTTCCGCATGTCGATGGATATCTCCGTTTACTCCTTTACGGCGCTTGCCCAGCGGGCGGAAAAACTGATGAGCGAAGGTGGCTCAATGCTGACGCTGACCTATTATGGAGCAGAAAAAGTGATGCCGCATTACAACGTCATGGGCGTTGCAAAGGCTGCGCTGGAAGCATCCGTGCGCTATCTCGCCGTTGATCTTGGCAAGCAGAATATCCGCGTCAATGCGATTTCGGCCGGCCCGATTAAGACACTGGCAGCCTCAGGCATTGGTGACTTCCGCTATATCCTGAAATGGAATGAATATAATTCACCGCTGAAACGCACAACGACGATAGAAGAAGTCGGCGATTCCGCACTCTATTTGTTGTCCGATCTTGGTCGCGGCACATCGGGCGAAATCCTGCATGTGGACTCAGGCTATCATGTCGTTGGCATGAAGGCCGTCGACGCACCGGATATCTCGGTGGTCAAGGACGAATAGGATCACTGAGCCAAAGACTGCCCATCCCCTGATTTATTATATCCGGCACGGAGAAACGGACTGGAACGCAGAAATGCGTTTTCAGGGCCGCCAGGATATCTCCCTGAACAAAACCGGACGTGCCCAGGCCAAGCGCAATGGGGCGGCATTGAAAGCTGCTCTGGCAAATCCGGATGATTTCGACTTCATTTGCAGCCCGATGCTTCGCACCCGCGAAACGATGGAGATCATTCGAAGCGAATTAGGTTTGGAACCGGCTGACTACCGAATTGATGAGCGTCTGGTGGAAATGTCCTATGGCGATCTCGAAGGCGTGACGATTTTTGAGTTAAAAGCCAACCACCGCGATATTCATTTGAGCCGCAAGACAAATCGGTGGCATTTTTGTCCGCCCGGCGGCGAAAGCCTCGCCATGACTCTTGAACGCGCCGCTCCGGTGTTTGATGAGATCTCCAAACCAAGTGTCGTTGTTGCCCATGGGGCGGTCGGGCGCGGTGTACGCAAGCATTTGCTGGATCTGGATGAGCAAGATGCGGCCTGGTACACATTTCCTCAGGACAAGGTTTTCAGGTTTGAGAGCGGTATTGAGGAACTATTGTGAAGCTCAAAGCTGGCAATTGCAGGATCAAACCAATCCCATCTTTCCATTGACCCTGAACTTCACAATCCATAAAACAGCGGCAACATCAATTTTCAACTGGTAAAACATGCCAGCGCAATTCGAAGCTTACAAATTCAATGTCATATAACACTTTCGGTCATATGTTTCGCGTCACCACCTGGGGTGAAAGCCATGGAGCTGGAATCGGCTGCGTGGTTGATGGCTGCCCTCCGGGGATTGAATTCAAGATATCGGAAATTCAGGCTGAGCTGGACTTGAGAAAACCCGGCCAGTCCAAGCACACGACCCAGCGCAAGGAGCCTGATGAAGTACAGGTGCTTTCCGGCTATCTGGCGAGCGAAAACGACCCAGAAACGCTGATTACCACGGGTACGCCAATCTCAATGGCTATCTGGAATACCGATCAACGCTCTAAAGACTATTCGGAAATCAAGGACCGCTATCGCCCGGGCCATGCGGATTTTACCTATGATACCAAATACGGCATAAGGGACTATCGCGGCGGCGGGCGCTCATCGGCCCGTGAAACCGCAGCGCGGGTAGCAGCTGGCGCTCTAGCACGCAAGATTGTTCCGGGCCTTCAGGTGCGCGGTGCAATGGTGCAAATCGGTATGAAAAAAATTGACCCAAAAAACTGGAATTGGGACGAAGTTCGCAACAATCCGTTCTTCTGCCCTGACGCAAAAGCGGCAGCGGAATGGGACACCTATCTTGATGCTATTCGCAAGGATCAAAACTCTGTAGGCGGCGTCATCGAGATTGTCGCTACCGGGGTTCCTGCGGGCATCGGAGCTCCGGTCTATGCCAAGCTCGATCAGGACATCTGCTCAGGCCTGATGTCGATCAACGCGGTCAAGGGCGTTGAAATCGGCAATGGTTTTGAAGCTGCGGCTATCACCGGTGTGGAAAACGCCGATGAAATGCGGATGAAAGAGGATGGCAGTGTCGAATTTCTGTCAAACAATGCTGGCGGCATCTTGGGCGGCATAGCAACCGGCCAGCCGGTAATTGCGCGATTTGCGGTCAAGCCGACCTCTTCCATCTCTACCCCCGTCAAAGGGGTGAACGCAAAAGGCGAAAATGTCGATGTGCGGACCGTCGGTCGTCATGACCCATGTGTCGGTATTCGTGCCGTGCCGATTGGCGAAGCCATGGTAGCCTGCGCCATCGCCGATCACTATTTGATGCATCGCGGACAAACAGGCCGCATCTAGCAACATCAGTTATTTTACGAAAGAACACAAATATGAGTTTTGATCAGGCAAAAGTTGCCGAGGCATTAAGAGCTTTCGAGGCTGGGGAAATTGTTGTTGTTACCGATGATGATGACCGGGAAAATGAGGGAGACCTAATCGTCTCCGCTGTTCATTGCACGGCAGAAAAGATGGCATTCATCATCCGCCACACCAGCGGCATTGTTTGCGCACCGATGACCCTGGCGGAAGCAAAACGTCTCAATCTTGGGCCCATGGTTGCGGAAAATGATGCGCCCCATGCAACAGCCTTTACCGTATCTGTTGATTATAAGCATGATACGACTACAGGCATTTCAGCTGAAGAACGTACATCGACCTGCCGGGCTTTGGCGAACCCGAATGCGGGTGCGGCGGATTTTGTGCGGCCCGGCCATGTCTTTCCTCTTGTTGCCAAGGAGGGCGGTGTTCTAACCCGTTCCGGCCATACGGAAGCAGCGGTTGATCTTTGCAAATTGAGCAATCTGCCGCCTGTCGGCGTGATCTCTGAATTGATGAATGAAGACGGAACGGTAACCAGAGGCGAACAGGTTACCGAATTTGCGAAAAAGCATAATTTGCAAATGATCTCCGTTGCCGAGCTGATTGCCTATCGCCAACGCCAGGAAAGCCTGGTTGAGCGCGTGAACACACAAGAGGTTGAAACAGCAGGAGGTCCAGCCACGGCCCATTCCTACCGCACCCCGTTTGACCAGATGCATCATCTGGCGCTTGTATTTGGTGATATTCGGGACGGCGTCGATGTACCGGTAAGGCTGCAGATAGAATCCGTATTGGAAGATGTCTTTGGTCAAACCAATACCTTGCGCAACTCCATCGACAAATTCGGGAAGGACAATCGCGGCTTGATTGTTTATCTGCGCGAGGGCTCTGTTGGCGTTGTGCAAAAATCAACAAGCGAAGACAAGATTGTGGGTCATGCAGAAGATCACGGCTCAGCCAAGACCCGTAAAGACGAATGGCTTGAAATCGGCCTTGGCGCTCAGATTTTGAGAGATTTGGGTATTCAGTCGATTATTCTTCACGCCTCGCGAGAACGTCATTATGTTGGATTGGAAGGGTTTGGTATCAACATCACCAAAACCGAAACTTCTGAATAGGTATATTTCATGAAAGCCAAGATTGCCGTTTTACTCGCCGGACTAATGAGCGTTTCCTTGCTTGGCTCGGCCAGCAATGGTGCTGCCCAGGCAAAGTGGAATATCACCCAATTAGACGCGGACAGCTATCCAGCGGAAATCGTTGCAGAAACCCGCGGAGCAGCCAAGGCCGGGTTGGTTGATGGATTGATTGCCACCCATAACGGAGGCGATATTGCATCGGCCTGGTATAGCGAACCCACAGAGCGTTATGACCATGCAATATTAGGCGACAACATCGAAGCGGGTCAGTTGAACGTCAAAACTTCAAAGAACCGCGTTTACAAATTCGTTTTACCCAAATCGGAAGTCTTTGAAGACCAAACCCCCCGCCTGGCTGATCTAGATGGCGATGGCAGTGTTGAAGTTATCACGATCCGCTCCTCCGTGGTCAGAGGCGGCTCGGTCACCATTTATGGTCTGTTTGGTACAGCTCTCATCGAAAAGGCCACAACCGGCTTTTTCGGCAAGCGGAATCGCTGGTTGAATGTCGCTGGAATTGCGCCTTTCCTAGGCAGCGAGTTCATTGAATTTGCCTATGTGGAGACCCCGCATATTGGCGGGACACTCTATTTTTATCGTTATAAAGACGGGCAGCTTCAAAGAATCAGCGCAGCCACCAATTTCTCCAACCATGCGATTGGATCCAGAGAAATGCGCCTTTCTGCGGTTGCTGATGTCGATTCCAATGGAACTACTGATATTGCATTGCCCTCCGCCGACCGGAAATCACTTCGGGTAATGGGCTTTAAAAGAAACAAGTTGAAAGATCTTGCAAGCGCTGATCTACCCGCCAAAATAGACAAGGCAATCGCGGTGCAAAACGAAGGCGACAAGGGATTTGTGGTCGGGCTTGAAGATGGCAGCGTGTATCTGGTTCATCCATAAGTTTATTCAGAAACTCTGCGTGATAAATTTCCACCGTAATTTCCTTGTGTCCAAAGCTGATCTGTTGACAGCCAGTCTGGTTTAAGACCTGATAGCTTCATGACAACCCATCTATATCATCACGCGATTTGCCTTGAGCATGTGAACTCTCCGGGCCACCCGGAAAGACCGGATCGTTTGCGCGCTATCGAGGCTGCGCTGTCTGATCCGCACTTTGATGCGTTGATCAGGATCGAAGCGCCGGAAGCTGATGTGGACAGCTTTTCTCTGGCTCATCCCGGCGCTCATGTGAAGCGGATTGCCTCTCTCATACCGATAGAAGGACTTGCCCGAATAGATGCTGACACATCGGCCTGCCCGCAAACCTGGAATGCTGTCAAACGGGCTGTTGGGGCTGCTCTTGCCGGAGTGGATGATGTCTTTACCGGCAAGGCTGATAATGTATTTGCCTCGGTTCGCCCACCGGGCCATCACGCGGAAAAAACAATGGCCATGGGCTTTTGCCTGATCAACTCCATTGCGGTTGCCGCGCGATATGCTCAAAAACAATATGGAGCGGAGCGGGTTGCGATTGTTGATTTTGATGTGCATCACGGTAATGGCACGCAGGATATTTTTTATGATGATCCGACCGTGCTGTTTGCGTCCTCTCACCAGATGCCGCTTTATCCGGGCAGTGGCGCGCTGAATGAAACTGGCACTGGTAATATTTTTAATGCACCGCTGCGCAATGGAGATGACGGCTCGGCTTTCAAAGAGGCCTTTCGCAATCGCATATTGCCAGCGGTCGATAATTTTGCCCCCGATCTCATTTTGATTTCAGCCGGATTTGACGCCCACCGCCTTGATCCCCTGGCGGGCCTTAATCTGGAAGCGGAAGACTTTGACTGGGCTACCGGCAAATTGATGGAGTTATCGACAAAGCATTGTGACAACAGGCTCGTCAGCCTGCTTGAAGGAGGATATGACCTTCAAGGACTTGCCGAATCCACTGCGGCTCATGTAAACCGTTTAATGACTGGCTAAAGCACTATCGAGTGTTATCCAAAACCGAGTGAATACAGGAAATATTATGAGTGATCTGAACAGCGATATTGCAAAAATGAATTTTGAGCAGGCGCTTGAAGAGTTGGAAAAAATAGTCGGCGGCCTTGAAGGTGGCGACGTGCCTTTGGACAAATCAATCTCACAATATGAGCGCGGTGAAGCCTTGCGCACCCATTGCCAGAAATTGCTGGCAGCTGCAGAAGCCAAAGTTGAGAAAATCAAACTGGGCGGTGATGGCAAACCTTCAGGCACAGAGCCGCTTGATGCGGACTGATCAGCCTGCCGTTTTCACGGAAATTGATCGATTTGTGGCAAATCCCTGATCGCTGTGACACGATGCGCTATGGCATGAGATGGCTCCCTGCACTACTTTACTAGATGAACATAATCAGGAAGTTTCAAATGAAAATTCTGCGCATTTCCTTATGGGCATTGGTGGTTTTGGTCGGTGGCTGGGCCGGATATCTGGCTTTGAACAAGGCCGGGCCGGAAGCTGTTCCTGCTTTTGGAGCTGAGTTTGAACTTCAGGCGACAAATGGTGAGAGCCTTACCCAGGATGACATGCTTGGACGTCCGCATCTGGTGTTTTTCGGATTTACCCATTGCCCTGAAGTTTGCCCAACCACGCTTTATGAAATCAGCGGATGGATGGAAGAGATTGGCGATCCTGCAAAAGCACTTGATATCTATTTCGTCAGTGTTGACCCTGAACGGGACAATCAGGAGGTGCTTACGAATTACCTGAGCCCGTTTGGCCCTCAGGTTATCGGACTGACCGGAAGCGCAGAAGAAATAGACAAAGCGGCCAAAGGCTATCATGTTTACTACAAGAAAGTGCCGCTCGAAGACGGTGACTACACTATGGATCACACGGCACGAATCGCATTGATGAAGCCCGATGGCAGTCTGATGAGCACCATCGCCTGGGACGAAAATAGCGATACGGCCGTTCAAAAGCTTAAAAACCTTTTGAAAAGATAAGCGGGTTTGCCTAATCTAGCCAAATGAATAACCAACAAGACATGGAAGAACAGGCCCAGTTAAGTCTAGGCGCAAGATTGACGCTTGCGCTCGCCTTCGGGCTTTTTCTTGGCAGTTTTTTCTGGTTGTGGTTTCAATACGGAACAGAGGTATTTGTCACCTATACCCAAAATTTTTTGGCCTGGTGCCTTTAAAGGCCACGTAAAACTGCTCCAGATTTGGCCAGCTGTTTAAGCTTTGTTAGCCAGTTTTCTGGGAGTATTTTTAACCGTTCCTATTTGCCGTTCTCTAATCTCATCGTGTTAGCTTTCCCTAATAAGAATACCGGAAAACCGGTTCAGTACAGGGAAGCATCATGAAACTCACACTTAAAGCGGCAACGCTTATTTGCACGGCTGCGTTTTCAATCGGATCAGCAGGCATAACCGCAGCAGAATTCAAATCTGAAGGTAGCTTTGTTACACAAGTGGCTCCCAAAAAATATGATCGCAAGATCGAAGCAGCCGCAATTGAAAAAGCCGCTGAGAAGATTGGCGATCTACGTGGGTCCGTCTCCGGGGACATGATTGGCAAGATCATTTCAGAGGCAGATTTGAGCTTGAACCAATCAAGCAGGCTTGGCTTTCCAATCATTCTGGAATCCTCGCCAGAAAACCCTGACGCAATTGAGGCCGTGCCGATCGTCTAACACAGTCAACACAACTAACGCGCAACGGTCTTGTAATTTTCACAGATAGGCCGCAATGCTGCGAAAATGAACACATCAAAGAAATATCGCCTCGATCAATTCCTTGTTGAAAAACACGGATATGAAAGCCGGTCACGGGCCCGCGACGCAATTTTGCGCGGCTGCATATCTGTCGATGGTAGCCTAGCCAAAAAACCAAGCCAAACTGTTTTGGATGACCATACAATTGGAATTGATGATCCGGCCGGAGCCTATGTTTCACGGGCGGCGCTCAAACTGGTTCATGCCCTTGATGCGTCAGGCCTTTCTGTCGAAGGCAGAATCGCAGTCGACCTTGGTGCTTCAACGGGCGGATTTACTCAAGTTTTGCTAGAGCGCGGAGCCGCGCATGTGTTTTCCATAGATGTGGGTCATGGGCAGTTTCATTCCTCTCTCGAAGACAATTCAAAGATCACGAAAATTGAAAACCTTAATGTTCGCAATTTGACACACGCTGAACTGAGTAACATCCATCCAGACCTGCTAGTTTCTGATCTCAGCTTCATATCCCTAAAACTCGCATTGCCGCCGGCACTTTCCCTCGCAGCCAATCCCGCGCTTGGTATCTTTTTGATCAAGCCACAATTTGAAGTGGGCAAAGATGGATTGGGAAGTGGAGGCATTGTCAGAGATGAAAGCCTCATTGAAGAAACCGTGTCAGACATTTCCAATTGGATGAATGATCAGCCCCATTGGTCGGTTACAGACATTTTCCCCTCTCCTATTCAGGGTGGAGATGGTAACAAGGAATTCCTGATGATTGCCCGGAAAGAAATTCGCCATGAGTGAAACCATTACCATTACCTATTTAGGGCATCAGGGCGACGGTGTGGGCGAAAGCAATGGCAAGCCTGTGTTTGTGCCTTTCTCTCTAACCGGAGAAACCCTTGAGGTAAGCGACGGCAAGGCAAAGCGTGCTATCATAAAGATCACAAAGCCCTCGCCTACCCGCATTGAACCCTTCTGCCAGTGGTTTGGAACCTGCGGCGGCTGTCAATTGCAGCATATGCAGCAGGACGCTTATCTGGCCTGGAAAACGAGTTTGTTGATCGAGGCATTTTCGCGCGAGGGGATTGATCTCAGCCCGGAAGAAATCCGTCATTACCCCCGGGCTAGTAGAAGGCGGGCTGTTCTTACAGCAAAAAAAGTCAACGACGGATATGAACTAGGATTTTCCGAGCGCAGTTCCCATAACACTTTGGATATCGGGAACTGTCCTGTTCTTGTGGATGAGCTCAATGCAGCCCTTGGTGACATCAAATTGCTCCTCAATGCGCTTTCACTACAAAAAGGCGATGTTCGCATCAATTTATTGAAATGCGAAAATGGTCTTGATCTTTGCCTGACCCATGGCGGCAAAATGACGGACAAGGCAATACGGGATCTGATTACGGTTCCAGCCGCCAGGTGTTTCATTCGCATCAGCATCAATTCTGAAGTGGCTTTTGAAAGCAAACGCCCGATTCTAAAAGTTGGAACCACATCCGTTTGTCCACCGCCCGATGCCTTTGTTCAGGCCAATTCAGAAGCTGAAACGGATATGGCGCAACTGGTTGGTGACCATCTTTCAAAATGCAAGCGGGTGGCTGATCTCTTTTGCGGGTTTGGCACGTTCGCACTTCGCCTTGCAGAAAACTCACTGGTTTATGCTGCGGAAAGTAATGAACCAGCCCTGAAGGCCCTCGACCGCGCCTGGCGCGAAACAGGCGGCCGCCTCAAGACCATTACCCAGGAAAAGCGTGATTTGTTTCGCCGTCCGATGAATGCCAAGGACCTCAAGCATTTTGATGGTGCCGTATTTGACCCACCGCGTGCTGGCGCTGAAGCGCAGGCCAGAGAGCTTGCAAAATCCAAGCTGAAAAAGATCGCAGCGGTATCCTGCAATCCGCAGACACTTGCCCGGGATGTGAAAATTCTGGTCAATGGCGGCTTCAAAATAATATCAGCAACGCCACTCGATCAGTTTGCGTTTACGCCGCATCTTGAAACAGTCGTTTTACTGGAGCGCAAATAGGCCTCTGCCTATTTTTTGCCGCCCATAGGCGCTTTGCTGCCAGCGTTTTTGACTGCACTTCCGACAGAAATGACTGGTGCTGCCACTTTTTTATCTTGTTTCGGTTTACGGGCTTCTTTGTTGGATTTCTTGGCTTTGGACATGGAAGTTTCCACTAAGTTGTGAGCGGTGACAGCCTTTAGGATAAAGGTAACTCACATCGCTCATTGAGATATATCTGGTGTATAAAGGCCGAGTACAAACGCTCCGATTTACTTCGCAGAAGGATCGGTTTCGCTTTCTTCAGGCTTTTTTACCGGCAGTGTTTTTGGCGAGGCTGTTTTCGCTGAGGATTTTTCATTATCCGCGGCAGGCTTGGCAGGCGAATATTTGATGGCCATAATCTGTCCTATGTGACCCTCGTTAGAAGCGGGTCAAATCTAACAATACGCCTGTTCGTTTGGATTAGCGATAGGCAATAAAACGAAATCGAAACTACTCCCTGTTGGAGGTTTTCATGAATTGGGCAAACTATAAAGCGCTGGCGGAAGACCTGGGCTTGCCGGAAGTGGTAGAAGCCACAAGTTGGGGCAATCCTTGCCTGAAAGCCCATGGCAAATTATGGGCCTGGTGGAGCCCAAGCGAAAATGCACCCGTCTTCAAGATGTCAAAAGAAGAACGGGAATTTTTGGTCGAAACGGCTAGCGATACCTTCTACGTAACGGATCATTACCGCCCACATAATCTGGTTCTGGTTTATCCGGACAAACTTGA
>JBAUHS010000090.1:0-19299 GCA_049680405.1 Salaquimonas sp.
CGACGGTAAATGATAGGTTAAAGCGCTGCTTGCCGATCTTGCATTGAAAACGCTGACCCGACAGGAAATTCACCTTCGTCATTCTCCTATTCACCCGCTTTTAATGTGAGCGGTTTCGTCTTATGTAGGGGCCATTGATGGAGAGTGACCCGCATGACGACAATGATACCCTTTGTGAAAATGAATGGCGCAGGAAATGCGATCCTCGTGGCCGACATGCGCGGTGAAGAAAGCTATATCCAGCCGGAAGCAGCCATCGCGCTTGCTTCAGCTGATGCCGTCCCTTTTGACCAGTTGATGGAAATTCGCTCGCCTAAAGCCAATGCCTTTGACGCTGGCATTTTGATCCACAATTCCGACGGATCAAAAGCAGGAGCCTGCGGCAATGGCATGCGCTGCGTTGTCACCTACCTTTCAGACACAATACAGAAAAACGAATTCACCTTCCGCACCGAAGCTGGTGTTTTGACGGCAGACCTATTACCCGATGGGCGCGTTACCGTTGATATGGGTAAACCAAAATTCGGCTGGGAAGACATTCCCCTTGCAGAAGAGTTTTTCGACACCACAAAAATCGAACTCCAGATCGGGCCGATTGATGCGCCTGTACTGCACTCGCCAAGCGTTGCCAGCATGGGAAATCCGCACGCTATTTTTTGGGTCAATAAGGACGTAAATTCTTACGATCTCGATCGTTTTGGTCCGATGCTGGAAAATCATCCGGTTTTTCCCGACCGGGCAAATATCACCATCGCCGAGGTCGTTTCTCCCGAGCATATCATCATTCGGACTTGGGAACGCGGCGCTGGCCTGACCCTTGCCTGCGGTTCAGCTGCTTGCGCGACACTGGTTTGCGCCGCCCGCAAGGAACTAACCGGGCGCAAAGCCACCATCACCCCGCCAAGCGGCGAAAATCTGGAAATCGAATGGAATGACGAAGGCCATGTTCTCATGACCGGTCCCACCCAATTTGAGTTTTCCGGAAAGCTGGATCCAGCAACCGGTGCCTTTGAAAAAGACGAGACAAACTAGCCCCATTTACGCTGGCTGATCTTCATACTGGCAATTTGGCCTGTGATACGCCATATACGCAGCATCAAAATGACACTGAATTGAAGTTTGAATGTCCATCAAGACACTTACATTTGGCTGCCGTCTCAACGCTTATGAGACCGAGGTAATGCGCAAAAAGGCAAAAGCTGCCGGACTGGATACGCTCAAAGATGATGCGATCCTGGTCAACACCTGCGCTGTTACCGGCGAAGCTGTGCGCCAGGCTAAACAAGCCATCCGCCGTGCTCGGCGTGAAAATCCAAATGCCAGAATTATCGTATCGGGCTGCGCCGCCCAAACCGAGCCGGAAACCTTTGCCGCCATGGATGAGATTGACCTGATCCTCGGCAATGAAGAAAAACTGACCAGCCAGTCCTATCGTGCCTTGCCCGATTTCGGTGTCAACGATTTTGAGAAAGTCCGGGTCAATGACATCATGGAGGTCAAGGAAACTGCCTCCCATATGGTGCAATCCGTAGAAGGACACACCAGAGCATTTGTCCAGGTTCAAAACGGCTGTGACCATCGTTGCACATTTTGCATCATCCCCTATGGCCGCGGAAACTCACGCTCTGTGCCTGCGGGCGAAGTTGTCGAGCAGATCAAAAAGCTCGTAGCCAATGGCTATGGCGAGGCTGTCTTGACGGGCGTGGACACAACATCCTGGGGGGCAGACCTTCCTGGCAGCCCTAAACTTGGCACATTGGTGCAATCGGTTTTGCGCCAGATACCGGACCTGAAACGCCTGCGCCTGTCCTCGATAGATTCCATCGAAGTCGATGAACCTTTGCTTGAAGCGATTGCCGCGGAGCAGCGCTTTATGCCGCATTTGCATTTGTCCTTGCAACACGGCGATAACATGATCCTCAAGCGGATGAAACGACGCCATTCCCGTGAAGACACAATCCGGTTTTGTGAGGACGTGCGCAAATTACGCCCGGAGATGATTTTTGGTGCGGACCTGATGGTCGGTTTTCCAACGGAAACCGATGAGATGTTTCAAAATACGCTTTCAGTGGTCGATGAATGTGGCTTGAGCTTTTTGCATGTATTTCCGTTCTCACCGCGCGAGGGCACACCGGCTGCGAAAATGCCTCAACTGGATCGCGGCTTGATCAAGGAACGGGCAAAAATATTACGTGCTAAAAGCGATGAAGTATTGAAATCGCATTTCAAAATTTTGGCAGGACGAACCTGCGAAGTCCTTTTGGAAAAGAACGGTATCGGCCGCCTGCCGCAATTTACGGCTGTGAAAATCTCCGATGCAGAGCAGCTTGCTCCAGGCACAGTTTGTAAAGTGGTGATAACGGGCGATGATGGGAATATCTTGCTTGGCAAGTTGGAAAATGATCGCAAAACTGGCAATTCGGTTGCCGCATAATATGCCAAGGGATCAAGGGGCTGAACATGGCTGATAAAAAACCAGGATTGTTAAAACGGATCTTTTCCTTTGGCTTTGGCAAGAAAAATCAGCCGGAACCAGAGCCTGAGATTGTCGAAGACGCTCAAGCGCTGAAAGTTGAACAAGAAGCCGCCGAAGCAGAAGCGATAGCTCAAGCGGCCGCTGAAGAAGAAGCGACGCGACTTGCAGCCCAGGAAACCCGCGAAGCCGAGATGGCAGCTGAAGCTGAATCAGTCGCCCAGGAACTGAAAGCCGCCGAGAAGGCGAAAGCAAAGTCTGAAGCCGCCCGCAAGAAACTGGAAGATCAAGAGCACCAGGCCGCAAGATTGGCTGCTGAGCAGGCAAAACTGCAAGAAGCTGCTGAAGAACAGGCTCAAAAAGAAGCTGCTGCCGCCGCTACTGTCGCCGCCCAAAAAGAAGCCGCAGAAGCTGAGTCAAACCGATTGAAAATCGAGGCCGAACAGCGCGAAGAAGCCATGAGGGCAAAGCTGGCTGTTGAAAAACTTGCGGCGGAGACTGCCGCGCTTGAAGCAGAAAAGCTTGAAGCTGAGAAACAGGTGGCAGAGGAAAAAGCTGCCGAAGTTGAAGCAAAACTTGTCGCAAAAGCAGAAGCTGACAAGAGGGCTGCCGAAGAAGCTAAAGCCGCAGCTGCAAAAACGGCTGAAGAACTGGCTGCGAACGCAAGACAGACAGACGCAGATACTGAAAAAGCTGACGAGCCTGAACAAGAGCCAGAGCCCGCGCAAAAGCCCAAATCCAAGTCCAAAAAATCCGGCAAGTCCGAGATCGACGAGATGGACTTCGATCCCGAGGGCTTTGTTCCTGCCCCGACCGAAGAGCTCAAGATTGAAGAAAGCGTCACCACCCTCACAACCCGCAAGGCAAAGAAGGTTGAAGAGCCAGAACCCGAACCCGTTGTAGAAGATGAGCGAAAAACCGGCTGGCTGGCTCGCTTAACCAAAGGGCTTTCACGTTCTTCCAACCAGCTCAAGGAAAACATCACCCAAGTATTCACAGACAAGAAGCTGGATGATGACACGCTTCAAGACTTGGAAGACGTATTGATCCAGGCCGATCTCGGCGTGGAGACGGCGATGAAAATCACCGAAGCCTTGTCAGCCAAGAAATTTGGCAAAACGGTCACAGAAGAAGAAGTTCGCGAAATCATGGCCGAAGAGATCGAGAAAATTCTGAAGCCTGTTGCCCAGGATTTGGATCTTGATCTTAATCATCAACCCCATGTGATTTTGGTGGTAGGCGTCAATGGCTCCGGCAAAACAACCACCATCGGTAAATTGGCCTCAAAACTTTATGACGCTGGTTTTTCAACCACTTTGGTGGCCGGTGACACCTTCCGCGCTGCAGCAATTGAGCAATTGAAAATCTGGGGAGACCGCACCCAGTCGCCGGTGCTTTCACGCCCGCTCGGTGCAGACTCTGCCGGCCTTGCCTTTGATGCCTGGGCCGAGGCAAAGGAGCAGCGCCGCGATGTGATGTTGATGGACACTGCCGGACGATTGCAAAACAGGACAGAACTAATGGCCGAATTGGAAAAAATTGTCCGTGTATTAAAAAAGCAGGACCCAACGGCCCCCCACACAGTTTTATTGACATTGGACGCGACAACCGGACAAAACGCCCTAAATCAGGTTGAAATCTTCAAACAGGTTGCCGGCGTCAACGGCTTGGTAATGACAAAATTGGATGGCACGGCAAGGGGCGGCATATTGGTTTCCATCTCCGCCAAACATGGATTACCTGTCTATTTTGTCGGTGTCGGCGAGCAGGTTGAAGACCTTGAACCATTTGAAGCCCGCGAATTCGCCAGATCAATTGCAGGCCTGCCCCGAGAAGAATGAGTAAGAGATGACTGGGCCAGGATTTAGGAAAGCCACGAAATGAGTGATGCCATAACCAAAGAACACAAACAAATCAGCTCAGGCCTCAAGCTTGCCCTGGAAATGGGGCCGCTTGGCGTGTTCCTTGCGGCGAACTCTTATCGCGATGCGCTGGTTGAAGCTGTGCCTTTGCTTGGCATTTTTGGTGATCCGAAATTTGCGGCGATTTTTCTGTTCATGATCGCGATGATCATTTCGGTTGCCATCACATGGGTGCTCGAAAAACGTCTGGCGATCATGCCCGTCGTCACCTGCGTGATGGTGCTGGTCTTCGGGGCAGTTTCAATCTGGCTGCAGGATGAATATTTTCTCAAAATCAAACCGACTATCGTTAATGTCCTGTTCGGGGTCGGACTTTTGATCGGCCTGTTCGTTTTCAAAGTACCTTTCATGAAAATCGCTTTCGACGGACCGTTCAAACTGGATGACGCTGGCTGGTGGAAACTCACCTTCCGCTGGGCCCTGTATTTCCTGTTCCTCGCCGTAGTCAACGAGATCGTCTGGCGTAATTTTTCCTATGACTTCTGGGTCGGTTTCAAGTTCTGGGCAACCATGCCGATGACCATGATCTTCATGCTGTTTCAATATCCGGTTCTCGTGAAACACGCACTCGAACCCATGGGCAGCGAAGAAACCAAATCCTGATTATCTGGAAAGGTTCGCTGTCTCGCCTTCGGGATTTTTGAACGGCGCTCTGGCCTTGCTCAACTCTATGGAACGTTCATGATTGAGTGCCCAATGAACCGTTGGGAAGGCAATCTCGTCCCAAGGGATATCCTCAAAGGCAAACAGCCCCACTTCAAGACTTTCTTCGCCAGCGGAAAATCTGCCATCAGGCAGTGTGGCGCGATAAATCAGCTGCACCTGACTGAGACGCGGGACGGTGTAGACCGCCAATAACTCGCCCAGTTCCAACCGCGCATTGGCTTCTTCAAAGGCTTCGCGCCTTGCGCCATCTTCCGGGGTTTCAAGCAGTTCCATATATCCGGCCGGAATGGTCCAGAACCCTTTGCGCGGCTCAATCGCCCGGCGGCAGAGCAGAAACTTTCCTTCGTGGCGAACAACTGAACCGACCACAATTTTCGGGTTTTGATAATTTACAAATCCGCAATGCTCGCAAACGCTCCGCTCATGAGTATCCCCGTCAGGAACCGTCTTGATCAGCGAAGGCGAAAGCGGATAGGTCATGAAGCAGCGTCGCTCCTTGCCTTCTCGATGACTGGCAAGATCGTTTTTTCGATGGACTCCGCCGTCAACGGACCCACATGTTTGTGGATGATCAGACCTTTGGGGTCGACAATAAAGGTTTCCGGCACACCGTAAACGCCCCATTCGATTGCACCGCGCCCATTGGGGTCCACACCCACCGCATCATAGGGATTACCAAGCTGGCCAAGAAAACGAAGGGCATTTTCGTTCTTGTCTTTGTAGTTGAGGCCTATGATCTGGACGTCGCCGCGCTTGCCTAATTCCACCAGAAGCGGGTGCTCCTGACGGCAGGGCGCACACCAGGATGCCCAGACATTGATCAGGCTCACTTTGCCTGCATAAAGCGTATGGGAAAAACCGGGCACCTGCTGGCCCGCTTCTTTCAAGCCGATCAAAGGTTCCATTTCAGATTTTGGTGCTTCACGGCCAATCAGCGCCGAAGGAAGATCGCTGGTTGCACCACCTGAAGCCAATTGCTTGTAGAATATTCCTGCCAGCCCCAGGAACAGAATCAACGGCAAGGCTGCCAAAAACCAATTTGATCCGCCGGATTTTTGTTTATCAATCTGGCTCACTCTTTTTCTCCGCCAGTTTGGTTCTTCTTAGCAGAAGTACGGGTGATACCCTTGGCTTCAAGTTCCGCGATCTCGTTTTTGCGACGACGATAGGTGACGATGATCCAACCCACCAGCAGCACTATCACCACCGCTGTGGCGATGTAAGAAGGGATGATATAAGCGGCGTGTTTTCCGAACATCTTATTGCGATCCTCCGGCAGCTTTCAATTTCAAGGACCGGATCCGGCGACGTAAAATTTCATTGCGCATATTCATCAAATGGAGCGTTGCAAATAAGAATGAGAAGGCCAAAGCCATCGTCAACAAGGGATATAAAAACGCCACATCCATGGCTGGTTTTGCCAGTCTGGAAACCGAAGCGGGCTGATGCAGGGTTTCAAACCAGTCGACGGAAAACTTGATAATCGGCAGATTGATAAAGCCCACCAGGGTTGTAACTGCCAGCGCCTTTGCGGCCTGGGTCGGCTCTTCCAAGGCGCGGCCAAGGGATATGATGCCCAAATAGATGATCAGCAGAACCAGAAACGAGGTGAGCCGAGCGTCCCAAACCCACCAGGTTCCCCACATGGGCTTGCCCCAAAGCGAACCGGTAATCAGACCGAGCAAGGTGAATGCAGCGCCGATGGGAGCGGCCGCACGTAAAGCAACATCTGCCAGCGGATGGCGCCAAACCAAAGTGCCCAGCGCAGACACCGCCATCACTGAATAGCACAGCATGGCGAGCCAAACCGTCGGCACATGAATGAACATAATCAGAACCGTTGATCCCTGCTGGTAATCCTCCGGAGCGTTGAAGCCCATATAAAGGCCTATCGCCGAGATAATCAGAGTCAAGGCTGCGAGCCATGGAATCCAGCTATCTGCCAAAGCCATAAAGCGCGTCGGATTGGCAAGGCCCGTAAGCCAGGCCCAAAATCCGGTTTTCTGTAAAGTTACTTCACTCATGACGTATCTATAATGCCTTTGGTTGTTAGGTTCTGGACTCAAGTTTCATTCCGCAGAATGCCGCAGCATCATGGCGCTAGCAAGGGGCCCGATTACACAGGCGAATAGATTGATTGCACACAGGATCAAAAATGGCGCCGTAAACGGATCTGGATCATGTAAGGCTCCATTTGTTGCGCTTACCCCAAATATCAATACCGGGATAACAAGCGGCAGAATAAGAATGGAGATGAGCAGTCCACCCCTTGGCAGGGTCACGGTCACCGCAGCCCCTACAGCGCCAATAAAAGTGATCGCCGGCGTTCCAACCAGCAAGGTGATCATGACCGCTCCAATTCCAATTGGCGACAGATTCAACATCAAGCCGAACAGCGGCGTTGCCAAAACCAGTGGAAGCCCCGTCACCAGCCAATGGGCAAGGCATTTGATAAAAATGCTCAAGGCGATTGGATGCTCCTGCATCACGATGAGATCAAGCGATCCATCCTCGCGGTCCTGACTGAACAAGCGCTCCAATCCCAACAAGCTGGAAAGCAGTGCACCGATCCACAACACCGCCGGGCCGATCTGCGCCAGCAGTTTCAATTCAGGCCCGATGGCAAAAGGAAAAATCGTCACCACCGCAAGAAAAAACAGAACGCCCGTTAAAGCGCCACTGCCTGCCCGCATGGCAAGCGCAATCTCGCGCAGAAAGAGCGCTTTCATTCGCCCCCCGCTTTGCCGGAAGAATCAGCCTCTGCATCAAAAAAATCGTCGACGCCCTGCCCTTCAAGCCGCTTGATATGTAGCGTTTTGGCATTTTCAATGCCAAGCGGCAGATGGGTAGCTGCGATCAAAATGCCGCCATTGGCGCAATGGTCCCGGGCAAGGCCGGAAAACATCTCGCTGGAATTGGCATCCAGTCCCGCTGTCGGTTCATCAACAATCCAGATCGGTTTTTCCCTGATCAATAATTTGGCAATGGAGACACGGCGCTTCATTCCGGTAGAAAGATATCCGAAGGGCAAGTCGATGGTCTGGGGCAAATCAACAAAATCAAGCGCTTCTTCAGTGCTCATGCCTTCCACAGAAACAGCTTGCTGTGGTTTCGTCGTGAAATCCTGCCAGAAATTGAGATTTTCGCGAACGCTCAAAGACGGCTTCATGGCATTTTGGTGACCGAGATAATGAATATTTTCCCGGATCATCATCGGATCATCAGCGCCTTCGGCGAGAAAATCAAAATGAAGCCTGCCTTCAGCCAAAGGCAATAATCCGGCAAGCGCCCGCAGCAAAGTGGATTTGCCCGAACCGTTTTCACCCGTAACCACCAGCACTTCGCCATTGGTCAGCGAAAAACTGACCTCCTGGACGATCCGCCGGTCACCCCGATCCACAGCAATTGTATTGGCTTCAAATTTCATGGAAGTGTTCTAACGGGGAAAGCCCAATTGCGAAAGAGGGAAAGAATTTGAATGAGCACCAAGATCAAAGCCGCAAAAACCGAAAAACTGGTGATGGAAGTCAACCGTGACCAAGACTAAACTGTAGTTTAACGAAATTGGAAACGGTCAGCCCAAGCTGGCCGTTTACGCTTACAAATTCATTCCCCTCACCCAAAAGCCCTATTTGCCTTTGACCAAAAACTCATTATAACGCCTTCAACAGGCCAGCGGTCGGCCAGTTGTTTAACCCTTTTCCTGCCGGATTCAGACAGATAAGTTTTGGCTATCTACTGCAGGCTAATGCGCGGAAATGATCGTACCCGCTGGGTCTTTTATAGACCCAAAGGCGTGTTCCTCCGGTTATCGGAACGCCAAGCGTAAGCCTGTTTTCGGCAAGACACATATGTAATGAAGATGGAACACGCATAATGCTGAATTCACTCGATAGTTTTAAATGCAGAAAAACCATGACGGCTGGCGGCAAGGAATATGTTTATTATTCTCTTCCCGATGCAGAAAAAAATGGCCTCGAAGGCATTTCTAAACTGCCTTACTCCCTCAAAGTTATCCTCGAAAACCTGCTTCGCTTCGAAGACGGGCGCTCGGTCACAGCCGATGACATCAAAGGCGTTGCCGAATGGCTGAAAAACCGCGGCAAGGAAGAAAAAGAAATCGCTTATCGCCCTGCCCGCGTGTTGATGCAGGACTTTACCGGCGTTCCAGCCGTTGTTGATTTGGCTGCCATGCGCGATGCCACCACCAAATTGGGCGGCAACACGGATGCGATCAACCCGCAAGTACCTGTTGATCTGGTAATTGACCACTCGGTGATGGTTGATAATTTCGGCAATCCGAAAGCCTTCGAAGCCAATGTTGAACGCGAATATGAGCGCAATGGTGAGCGTTATACTTTCTTGAAATGGGGCCAGGAAGCGTTTGACAATTTCCGCGTTGTTCCTCCCGGTACAGGCATCTGCCACCAGGTAAACCTTGAATATCTCGC
Organism: Salaquimonas sp.; assembly: GCA_049680405.1. Classification (GTDB taxonomy): domain Bacteria; phylum Pseudomonadota; class Alphaproteobacteria; order Rhizobiales; family Rhizobiaceae; genus Salaquimonas. The sequence goes on from JBAUHS010000090.1 coordinate 9,513, forward strand.
CCAGACCGTCTGGACGAAAGAAATTGACGGCAAGACCGTTGCTTATCCTGACACTTTGGTAGGCACAGACTCGCACACAACCATGGTCAACGGTCTGTCCGTTCTCGGTTGGGGTGTTGGCGGCATTGAAGCTGAAGCTGCCATGCTCGGCCAGCCTGTTACCATGCTTATCCCTGAAGTGATCGGTTTCCGCCTTGACGGCAAAATGGCCGAAGGCATCACCGCAACGGATCTGGTTCTGGTGATCGTTGAAATGCTTCGCAAAAAAGGCGTGGTAGGCAAATTCGTTGAATTTTATGGTCCGGGACTCAATCATCTTACCCTTGAAGATCAGGCAACCATCGCCAATATGGCGCCGGAATATGGTGCAACCTGCGGCTTCTTCCCGGTCGATAAAGACTCCTTGTCTTATCTTAAAACCTCCGGCCGCGATGCAGATCGCATCGCTCTGGTTGAAGAATATGCAAAGGCCCAGGGCATGTTCCGCGATGACAAGTCTGCTGATCCGGTTTTCACCGATACATTGGATCTCGACATTTCTACCGTCGTCGCCTCCATCTCAGGCCCGAAACGCCCGCAGGACCGCGTATCGCTCTCAGAAGCCGATGTGAAATTTGAAGAGGCAATGAGCACCGAATTCAAATCAGCCATCAAAGGCGCACGGGTTCCGGTTGCAGGGCGCAATCATGATCTTGGCCACGGCGATGTTGTTATCGCTGCGATTACCTCTTGCACCAATACCTCAAACCCCTCTGTGATGATCGCCGCCGGCCTTGTTGCCCGTAACGCACGCGCAAAGGGCCTGTCGGTCAAGCCTTGGGTCAAAACATCTCTGGCTCCCGGCTCGCAAGTTGTAACGGAATATCTCAACAAGGCGAATGTTCAAGATGATCTGGATGCCATGGGCTTCAACCTTGTTGGCTATGGCTGCACAACCTGTATCGGCAATTCCGGCCCGCTTCCTGAAGAAATTTCAGCAGCAATCAGCGAACACGATCTTGTTGCCTGTTCTGTTTTGTCAGGAAACCGCAACTTTGAAGGCCGTGTAAACCCTGATGTTCGCGCCAACTATCTGGCCTCACCGCCATTGGTTGTTGCTTATGCCATCGCAGGTTCCATGAAAATCAATCTGACCACAGAGCCTCTTGGTCAGGATAAAGCCGGCAATGATGTTTACCTGAAGGACATCTGGCCATCATCAAAAGAAATCGCAGATCTGATCCGCACGTCTGTCAATGAAGACATGTTCCGGTCACGTTACGGCGATGTGTTCAAGGGTGATGCGGGCTGGCAGAAAATCGAAGTCACCGGCGGCGACACCTATGAGTGGGATTCATCTTCCACCTATGTGCAAAACCCACCTTACTTCGAAGGTATGACCATGACCCCTGATCCGATCAAGGATATCGAAGGAGCCCGCGTCCTTTCCTTGTTCAAGGATTCAATCACAACTGACCACATCTCACCAGCTGGTTCATTTAAGGCAGATACGCCTGCCGGTGGATATCTGACAGAACATCAGGTTCGCCCTGTTGAATTCAACTCCTATGGTTCACGCCGGGGTAACCACCAGGTCATGATGCGCGGCACATTTGCCAATATCCGCATCAAAAACCAGATGCTAGACAATGTTGAAGGCGGCTATTCCAAGCACTTCCCTTCCGGCGAACAAATGGCAATGTATGATGCTGCCATGCGCTACAAGGAAGAAGGTGTCCCGCTGGTTGTCTTTGCCGGCAAGGAATACGGCACGGGGTCATCGCGTGACTGGGCAGCAAAAGGCACACGCCTTTTGGGTGTTCGCGCCGTAATCGCCCAATCCTTCGAGCGTATTCACCGCTCAAATCTGGTTGGCATGGGCGTATTGCCACTGGTCTTCCAGGACGAAAATTCCTGGGAAAAACTGGGCCTTACCGGTGAAGAGCAAGTGACCATCAAAGGTCTTGCAGATATTCAACCGCGCCAGATCCTCGATGCAGAGATCACAAAAGCCGACGGATCAAAAGTCACTGTTCCGTTGCTTTGCCGCATCGATACGCTGGATGAGCTGGATTACTACAATGCCGGCGGTATCCTGCACTATGTTTTGCGAAACCTGAACAAAGCCGCGTAACAAAACGCGCGTGTTAACAAAAGGCGCGGGATCATTTCCTGCGCCTTTTTTGTGCGTTCATTCATGCCGGAATAGAATGGATTAGAAGCCTTTGGAGAAGTTGCCGATCTCCTCACCTTTATTTGAGTTCCTGTTGAACACAATTTCCCCTATCGTGCACTCAGCAAACACCTTTATGTCTGTTTCCGCAGTCCAAAGGGTAATCGAAAAAATTGAGGGCCTGCTAATGGCGTATCGTCCAATGTTGAACAAAAATAGGAACAAGAAGGATATTGTGGCCTTGGCCGCGCGCTTTATTCTGCCTACCCTCCTCTTCTCATCTGCTTTGACAATGGCTGGCACGGCTTCGGCAGTCGAATTCACCAAGCCAAAGGCCGTTGTTGAGCTGTTTACCAGTCAGGGGTGTTCGTCCTGCCCTCCGGCTGATGCTGCACTGAAGCAGATGAATGACAATGGTGAAATCCTGGGCCTCGCCCTGCATGTGGATTATTGGGATCGCCTCGGTTGGAAAGACACCTTTGCCAGTCCGCAAAATACCGAACGCCAACGCGCCTATGCCATACCGCTCAATGTACGCGCCATTTATACTCCCCAGGCAATCATAAATGGACGTACGCATGTTACAGGTTCAAAAAAGGTGGAAATATTGAATACCGCCAACAGCTATGCAAAACAGGGCAAGGGCCTTGTCATTGATATTAATCTGACAGCCACCACCAATGCCATCAATGTTTCGATTGATCAAAGTGAAATCGCCAAACACGCGACACTTTATGCTTATTATTTCAATCCTGCATCAGAAGTAGCCATCAAAAGAGGCGAAAATGCTGGCAAGAAAATTACCTATTCCAATATTGTTGGGACCGTCGAAACAATTGGCATGGTCGGCGACGCTGGATTTGACACAGAATTTTCAATCGCCGATATCAGGCAAAAAGGCTATAAAGGCTGCGCATTGATTTTGCAGGCAAAGACCGCCGATGGAGGCCCGGGCCCTATCCTTGGCGCGACTGTTATTTCTGATCTTTAAAACTTCCCCTTTAAAGCATCAGACAAAAAGAGACCGGCGAAAGCCGGTCTTTTAGTTTGGGGATTGAGTTGCCTATAAAAAGTAGAAGACCCGGCCGGAAAGTCTGGGGGCTGGGGGGGCTGAAACCAGAGCCATCCGGGCCGGGCCGTCTGAGGCAACAATGACAGAATTATCCTGCAGTTTGGCTTAAATGAGGCAAAAAGCGTCCAATAACATTACAAATTGGACAGGTTCACCAGCCAAATCACTTTCAACACCCCTTGCCAAACCGGGATTCCGTCCCCAAACTGAGTATGGACAAGTATCGTCGGGAGAACGATTTACATGAGCGATCAACCGGATTTGCGTAAAGACAATGAAAGAACCACTATCGTGCGGACCGTGGTTTTGAATGAAGGCGCAAAACGCGGGATAAACCTTGAACAAAACACCAAAAAAGTCGTCAATCTCCAGTCATCGACAACAACCAGTAATAATGCCCAAAACCAGCGCAAACAGCAGGAAATAGTCACTTTTAACCGTAAGGAACTCGATCAAATTCTGTGGGTTTACGGTTTCAAGGTCGCTGCTGGTGAATGGAAAGACTATGCAATCGACATGCTAAAGGACCGCGCGGTCTTTTCCGTCTTTCGAAGAGCCCATGATACACCGCTCCATTGCATCGAGAAAAATCCTAAACTGGCCACCAAGCAGGGAATTTATTCGGTAACAGGCAGCGATGGCCGCATTTTGAAGCGAGGCCATGACTTGTCAACTGTCTTGAAAGTCATCGAGAAGAAACCAAAATTGCGGGTGGTTTGAACGTGGTCCTGTTATGACATGCAAACTGAATATTGAAGCACAACCTTTTTCCTGGCCCTATAATCAGCAACTCGATCCGGCCTGCCTGGCAATTCTGGTAATAGACCTACAGCATGATTTTTTGTCCCCTCAAGGCTATTTTGCGAAGATGGGATTTGATCCAGCTCCGCTTCGTAAAATTCTACCAAATGTAAATTCACTTACAGCCGCAATTCGCGAGATTGGCGCAACCGTCATCCATACCCGTCAGGGCTATCGCGCAGATAAGGCTGACATGACGCCTTATGAAAAATGGCGCCGAACGCGAAACGGTCTGGATGGAACCGATGTTTTGCTTCGCAGCTCTGATGGCTTCAACATCGACGAAGAGGTTGTTGTGAACCCTAACGACATTATCATCGACAAAACGTGCAATGACGCATTTATGCATACCGAGTTGGAACATGTTTTACATGCTCGCGGCATAACGCACCTGATTTTCACCGGTGTTACAACTGATGTCTGTGTTCATTCCACGCTACGGGCGGCCTGCGACCGTAATTACCAATGCCTGACGGTTTCGGATGCCTGTGCCTCTGGCGATCAATCCATTCACGAAGCAGCCTTGAAAATGGTTTTGGTGGAGGGAGGCATTTTTGGTGCATTGACCTCCACGTCAAAGTTTGTCCAAGGCCTCACCAACATGGGAAATAAGAGATAATGCCGCTCTACATATCCTTGATGAAGCTGACGCAAAAAGGTCTCGAACAACTAGCAGGCAGCCCTTCACGGCGAAAAGTCAGTGAGGAAAGGGTTGCAGCCCTAGGCGGAAAATCCTTGGCATTTTATGCCACCTTGGGCCAATATGATTTTGTGCAGCTGTTCGAAATGCCAAACAATGCCGCGATGATGGAATATGCGCTTATAGCGCGGGCGGATGGCTTTGTGGATCCACTGATCTTACCTGCATTTGACACAGAAGACTTCGCCAAGATCATCAGCGAAATGACGAGCACTGAAAAGTAAAACTCAGTTCTCAAGGCGTTTTCGTCACATTGAGCATGCGCCCCGGTAGGCTGTCCATCTCCGCAGGTCCCTCACCGCCCATGGCAAGTTGCATATAAACCGAGTCGAGCCAGCGCCCATGCTTCCAACCCATATTTTTGAGCGTGCCAATCATCTCAAATCCGCAAGACTTATGGACCGCGACGGACGCATGATTGGCACTGTCGCCAATAACGGCGATCATCTGGCGGAAGCCGAGAGTTTCACATTTTTCAATCAGCGCCACCAGCAACGCTTTGCCATAGCCTTTACCCCGGGCGGTCTCATCTAGATAAACCGAGTTTTCCACCACCCAGCGATAGGCCGGACGAGCGCGGTATGGCCCGGCATAAGCATAGCCCTGAACGCCATCCTCATCTTCCAGCACGATGTAAGGATATTGCTGATCCGTGAGTGCCTTATGGCGTTTGAGCATTTCATCTTCATCCGCCACCGTCAGCTCAAAACTCGCCGTACCATGGGCAACAGCTTCTGCATAAATAGCGGTAATAGAGGCAAAGTCTTTGGGTTCAGCGGGGCGGATGGTGAAGGGCATGGAAAGGCTCATCTATTGCGTTTCAATGCCCTGTTCAACCAGAAATCAGATCATCACACAAACAAAAACGGCGCCTCAAGGAAGCGCCGTTCTGATTATTCGATGTCTGTTCCGACTACTCGCGATTGCCAAGGAATGACAGCAGGAACATGAACATGTTGATGAAGTTGAGGTACAGGCTCAACGCACCCATGATAGCCGAACGACCCATCATGGTGTCATCATGAGCAACATAGTCATACATGCTCTTGATGCGCTGGGTGTCGTAAGCTGTAAGACCCGCGAAGATCAAAACACCGATCACTGAAATCGCAAACTGCATGGCAGAAGATGCCAGGAAAATATTGACGATTGATGCGATGATCAGGCCAAATACGCCCATGATCAGGAAAGAACCCATGCCGGACAGGTCACGCTTCGTGGTGTATCCATAAAGGCTCAAAGCACCAAAAGAAGCAGCGGTCACGAAGAACGTCTGAACGATGGATGCGCCGGTATAGACGAGGAAGATCGAAGAAATCGAAATACCCATCACAGCTGCAAAGGCCCAGAAGGTTGCTTGCAGAGCGCCGTAACTAAGCTTGTTCACACCGAAAGAAATCACCATCACGAATGCCAAAGGAGCAAACATGACGACCCATTTCAGCGGGCTGGCATACATCAACTGCATGAAAGCAGGGTTACTTGCTGCATAAGTAGCAGTACCTAACGCCGCAACGCCGGTTACGCCAAGCGCAAGCGCCATGTAGTTGTAAACGCTCAGCATATAGGAGCGTAAACCTTGATCTATCTCCGCCTGCGCCGCGCTTCCTGCAACGGTTCCCTGACGGAAAGGGTTGTCTCTAAAGTCAGCCATGTATCAGTCTCCTCTTAAGGTGGCCCATACACTCCGGTTATTCGGCAGCATGGATTTTCATGGTTTGAGTAGAATATGATGATTCAATTCAATGCATTCAAGTCTTTTCGGTACGATTTTTTCGAAAATAGTATCAGGTCAGATTTCAACAAAAATATGGTTAAAGCTCCCTTAACACCGGTGCGGCTTTCTGGCCCAATATCCGCCAGGTGCCCACAAGGCCAAACCCAACTGTCATCACCAAAGCGACTAGAATGGTGATAATCGCCACATTTGGTTGAAAAATATAAGGAAATTCCATGATTTGTGAGATCACGAACCAAGCGGCAATTCCGCCTGCCAAAAGCGCGAAAATAGCTGTCGCAGTGCCCAGGATTGCATATTCATAAACAAAGGACCGAACGAGCCGCCATCTGGTGGCTCCAAGGGTTTTCAGCACCACCGCGTCGTGAACGCGGGCGCGATTGCCCGCTGCAAGTGCGCCGCCCAGAACCAGTATGGAAGAAACCAGAGCCACCGAAGCCGCCGCACGGATGGCCGTTGCCAATTGCCCGATCAACGTATTGACCATATCAAGCGCTTCACGAACGCGAACGCTTGTCACGGCCGGATATTCTTTCGCCACGGCCCGGATAATGCCGCCGTCCCGGGCATCGAGTTCGGCAATCTGGCCTTTATCTTCCAAAGTCAGGGTCGCAAGATGAGAGTGTGGAGCACCGGCAAATGTGTTGGGAGAAAAGACCATTACAAAATTGATCGCCAGAGATTCCCACTGAACCGCTCTCAAAGAGGCAATTTCAGCGGAAATATTCCGACCAAGCACATTGACCGTGATTTCATCACCGACGGATAATCCAAGTTCCCCAGCCTCTTCTTCGGAAAAGGAAACCAGTGGCTTGCCGCTGTAATTATCAGGCCACCATTTCCCATCGCTCAGAACAGAGTTTTCCGGAATATTTGTAGCATAGGTAATTCCCCGATCGCCGCGCAAAACCCAGCGCCCCTCGCTGCCCATGGCATATTCTTCTGATGGAATACCTTTCAAAGAGGTAATCCTGCCACGCAGCATCGGAACGGAAAAAATCTTGCCGTCTGGAACATTGGCTTTCAGCAAAGCCTCAAACGGCTCCTTTTCAGTATTCTGAATATCCACGAAGAAAAAATCAGGGGCGCGTTCCGGTAAATTTCCCGAAACCTGCTGGCGCAAATTGCCGTCAATCAAAGCGAGAGCAACCAGCAAGGCAAGGCCAAGGCCGAGCGACAACACCACGGATGGTGTTAGTGACCCGGGCCGATGGATATTACCCACCGCCATGCGCAATTCCGTAGAGCGGAAATTTGGCGCACGTTTCGCCAGAAATTGAATGCCAACCGCAACGGCCCGCAACATCACAAAAGCAAAAACAATCGCCCCGATAAACACAATCGCTATAAAGCGGTTTTCCGATAGATAAATGGCCAGCGCTACCAGAGCGAGCACGCAGGCTCCAAGCAAGATCAGATAAGCCGTTCTGGGCAGTCTGGAACTTCCAGCTTCCGTTTGACCGCGAAACAGATCCGTTGCCGGAATCTCCCGGGCAACACCAAGGGGCCAAACCGCAAAAGCCATGGCGGTCAGAAAACCATAGACCGCACCAAGGCCCAACGGACCCCATTGAATTTCATTTGAAGACGGAACCGGCAACACGCCTTGCAACGCCCAAACCGCAAGAAACGGCATTAACGCACCAATCGCCATACCAATGAAAATTCCAGCAACTGAAATGATCAAGATTTGAAACAGGTAAGTGAGGAAAATCAGATTACCCGGCGCCCCTAGACTTTTGAAGGTCGCAATAACTGAGCGTTTTGTCTCCAAAAAGGCGCGCACCGCATTGGCAACGCCAACACCGCCAACGATCAGCGCGGTCAAGCCGACCAAGGTCAGAAAATCTGAAAACCGCTCAATGTTTCGCGATAAGGCAGGGGCTGCATTGTCTCGCGAACGGATGCGCCAGCCCGCATCGGGAAATGCAGCTTTTGCTTCTGTTTGAAACCGATCAACATTGCCCTGAGCCGTATCATCGAATTTTATTTTCCAGGCATGGGTCACCAGAGATCCGGGCTTGAGCAGGTCTGCCGCCAGCAAGCCTTCTTGGGAAATCAACACCCTTGGACCAAAACCAAAATTCTCTCCCAGGCGATCGGGCTCGGAAGCAATGACATCCTTGATCAGAAAAGACCTCGTGCCAATGACCAGTTGATCACCCGTTTTTACGCCAAGGCGTTCACCCAGAAGGCCTTCAATCAGAACCTGATTGTCACCAAGCTCACTGGCCTTGATCGAGCCCGTAACGCCCAAAAGCTCACCGTAAAGCGGATAGGCTTCGTCAACAGCTTTCAATTCAATCAGGGTTTGTTCAGAGCCATCCGGCAGGCGGCCCATGGCACGCAGGGTCGAGTTCTTGGTAACAGCACCAAAACCTTCAAGGAAAGTTGATTGCTCCTCGCTGATATTTTGTTGAACCAGCGAAACCGCGACGTCGCCGCCCAAAATACCCTGTCCCTCTTCGGCAATGCCTTGGGTAATGGATCTTGCAACAGAATTGACACCGGAAATAGCCGCAACCCCCAGCGCTATGCACGCCAGGAAAATGTAAAACCCGCTCAGCCCGCCGCGGAGCTCCCGCAAGGCAAATCGCAAGGCAAGAGGAATAGAGGATGGCGCTGCACTATTGGAAGCAGACACCGAATTTGTTTGAGAGGCTACGCTTACCGCCCCGCTCATTGGGCTGCTTCCATTTGATCGTCTTGCAACAATATTCGTCCGGAAGATACGCGGACCATCCGGTCACATTGTTCAGCGAGTTTCGGATCATGGGTAACCAGCAACAAGGTCGTTCCGCGTTCTTTTTGCTTTGCAAACAACAATTCGGCAATCTGGTCACCGGTTTTCTTGTCAAGGTTTCCGGTTGGCTCATCAGCCACCAAAAGTTTAGGAGAGGGAGCAAGCGCCCGCGCAATCGCAACGCGTTGTTGCTCACCGCCGGACATTTGTCCCGGATAGTGATTGAGCCGCTCGCCAAGGCCGACGGCTTGCAATTCAATTGTTGCTTTTTCAAAAGCCCCTTCAATCCCGGCAAGTTCCAGCGGAACAGCCACATTTTCAAGCGCTGTCATATTCGGAATCAAATGAAACGACTGGAACACGATACCAATATTACGGCCCCTGAATTGTGCCAGTTGATCTTCGCTTTTGTCTGTAAGACTTTCCCCGGCAACTTCCACAGTGCCCGAGTCAGCGCGTTCTAGGCCGCCAAGAACCATCAGCAAGGTAGATTTTCCCGAGCCCGATGGCCCCACAATACCAACCGATTGGCCAAGCGGGACATCCAGATCAATGCCCTTGAGAACATGAACTTTTGAAGC
>JBAUHS010000091.1:0-7078 GCA_049680405.1 Salaquimonas sp.
CTGTAGTGGTGCCATCGTCGTCGTCCAAATCGATTTGTGGAAGTGTCACCAATGTCGTGGCACCAGAAAAGCTGAAATCGCCATCGCCATCATGGTTATAGAGACGACCGGTAGCCGGCACTTCTGCGAAATAGGTGATCGTCCAGCTGCTGACATCTGTCCAGATCAGGGTAACAGCTGAATTTTCACGGTTTGGATCGACGGGATTTGCGCCGCCGTCAGAATTGGTTCCGGAAATAAGCAATTGGCCGTTGTTGGAACTCAAGTTCAATGCGGTCGGGTTTCCAACTTCATATGAAAGTGCATTGTTGAGATCAGGAGCGATGGTTTCAATAGAAAATGGTGTGCCAGTATCACCATCAATGTCCTTAACCGTGAACTCAGGCGAACCGATTGCGATATTGGAGGTGCCCGCCTCCACAATGGACCAGGTAATCGTCGCACCACCAGCAGCAGAACCTAATAATGGCCCTCCTATTGATACGCCTGTTGCCAGTGCAACGGTAGGATCATCTGTTTGCGTCAGGAAAGCCAGATGGACACCAGGGTCTACCGACACCACCGTTGCAATGAGGTCTACGGGGGTTCCTCCGACAAACCCTGCATTAACCCAGATGACCTGCTGACCAGCAGTCACCGAATCAGAGATGCCGAGCGGTACTGCGCTGCCTACAAGTGTTGGCTGTGCGGTAGTTGAGATCGTCAAAGGTGCCAGAAGGCCATTCCATTCTGGCGCGGCAAGCTTGTAGGCCTCGATGTCACCGATTTGCATTTCCAGATCCCAGTCGCCACCAAGCAAGGCGGCTCCGGTCAAATCTTCGGATGCGGCAATATCGGCCCCGGTCGCCCGGGCCAGAGCCGATATTGCATTCGCCCCACGCGTACCGGCTGCAAAATCGCAGCCGTAAAGCAAGATGTCGGCGTTTTCTGATAGTGCATTTCGTATAACGGCCATTTCGTCAGCATGTTTTCCAGCAATGCTAAGGGCGGTTAATTTCGCATTTCCAAGGTCCAGCGTGCCTGAGCGACCGTGAGAGATCACGTGGATTGCATCAACATCAGAGCGGTTTTTCAAATGCTCTGCAATTTGCTCCACGCCATCACTATCGGCTGTCAAAATTACAATCTCGCTATCGTCGGATATGGAGGCAATAATGGTTTCAATATCTTTGACGTTGGCATCAATGAAAACGATGCTGGATGGCTTCAAGTCACCAACAGACGCATCGAAACCTATCAAGCTTGTGTCTACAACACCCGGCTCGGAGAGCGGCTCCTGGTCACCAAAAGTGCTTCTGGAAAAAAACAGTAAGTCCGAGCTCGGAGGCGGCGGTGAAACAGTCGTAGTTGCGGTTAGCAGACTTTCTCCTACTGCAACGCCCTTGCGGAGATCTTCGGTGGTTCCGTTTATAAATGGTAATTGCACGTTCGGAGGCGGCGGGCAGACCGTTTTGGTAAGGAAAAGTTGATTTGCCTGTTCTGCGGCGACGCTGTCCATAACCGTGGAACCGGTTTCAAAACCAGCTGCATCCAGAAGGATTCGTGGCTCAAGCAATCTTTGAGACTGAACTTCGCTGAGTGGCTGGCCTAGAGAGGCCAAATGTAAATGTCCATTGGCCGCGCTTTGGCGGATGATTGAATTTTGATCGTTAGTTGATGAACTGGAAAGACGGTTTTTCACCGCTCCCCACAAGCCGCTTTTGATACCCATAGATGCCTCTTTTTTTGTGGTTAAACCACATTGAATGCATCCGCCCTATTTTTTCTTGTATAGGTTGTATATTAACAAATGGTTACACGTCAAGATTGTTTACTTGTTAATTATCAACCTCTTGGGTCGCAGTCTTTCTGTTGTGTTGTAATAAATCGATCTAAGCCAGACATTAAGCGAATCATATGGATTGTTTTATTCAGTATACAGCTGGTGCTTTAACGAGGCGGTATTGAGTAAGTTGCTGTGGCTTGCGCAACAATCACATCGGAGTGCCCGGAACTTATCCAGATTTCGCAGACGGCCAAACGCTTTCCAAGTTTGATCAATCTTGCAATAGCAACAAGATCACCTGGTTCCGGTTTACTCAAAAAGTTGATATTGAGAGAAGTTGTGACCGCAAGGGCTACTTTACCGATATGGCCGAGGATCAACATATAAGCCGCAATATCTGCAAGGGCAAACATGGTGGGCCCGGAAACGGTTCCCCCAGGCCGGATATCGCTCTCTCCAGTTTTCATCACGACGGTGATAGCGCCTTCCCTTAATTCCTGTACGGCCCAATTATACATCGTCGATTGGCTGAATACCGTTTCGACATATTCGCTTAGCTCTGCAGCCGTCATGACAGGTTTATGTGCCATATGCGCCTCCCCTTTATTGTTCTATATGGTGTGAAAATCTGACCTTTGAAAATCTGAGGCCAAGACATTCCACGAATTTACGTTTCCATTTGCTGCACAGGTCTGTTGCGCAGACTTATTGCAAATTCAGCAGCTTTTTCCAGCAAATCCAGATTTAAGCCTGTTTGATAACCCAATTGATTGGCCAATTCCGCAACTCTTATTGTATCCACATTTCCTGCAGCGCCCGGCGCATAAGGACAACCACCCAAACCGCCAACACTGGCGTCAAAGACACGCAAACCTCTTTCTATGCTGACCTTGATATTATCGAGCGCTCTACCGGAAGTATCATGATAATGACCTGCCAGTTTTCCCGGCGGCATTTCATTCAAGACTGCGGTGAGCATTTTATCAATGGATTTAGGTGTGCCATAACCGATCGTCTCGCCAAGGGAAACCTCATAACAACCTGCATCGCGCAGATAAGCGACTGATCTTGCTACCATATCGGGAGGTGTTGGCCCATCAAAAGGACAATCGGTGACGCAAGAGACATAGCCGCGAACCGGAATACCATCGACAGCGGCAGCAGCTACAATGGGCGCAAAGCGCTCAAGCGATTCAGTGATAGAGCAGTTCACATTGGCCCTGCTAAACCCTTCGGATGCCGAGGCGAATATCGCAACTTCATCAGCCTTTGCAGTTTTTGCCATTTCATAACCCTTCAGATTAGGCGTCAAAACCGCGTAAGAAATCTCGGGATTTCGGGTGATACCTGCCATGACCTCGGCATTGTCTGCCATTTGAGGCACCCATTTCGGCGATACGAAAGCTGTGACTTCAATTCTGTCGAAACCACAATTGGAAAGCATATCCACCAATTCTATCTTATCTGAAGCCGGGATCAGGACTTTCTCATTTTGCAGCCCATCGCGCGGACCCACTTCAAAAATGCGGATCAAATCAGGCATTGGGCAACTCATAAAAATCTTTTCGATATATCGCGGACTGTTCCGGTAGTGACTTTAGAAAGGCCGGACGCGCCGAAATTCTCTCATAATAGGCTGACAAATTGGAAAAAGCCTCGATGGGCGTGAACAATCGCGAGAGATGAATGCCGTATCCGATATTTGTATCAATGGCTGAAAACCCCGATTTCAGCATATATTCGCGATCCGCCAGCACAGTATCCAGAACTTCAAGAGCTTTCTCCAAACGCTTGCGTTCCAGTTTCATGATCAGGGGAGAGCGATCTTTATCCTCGTAGATAACAATATGCTGCTGGGTCAGAGAGGCTACATGCACCCCAACGGTCTCGGCGTAATGTAACCATTGCAACCACTCGACCCTTTCAGGATCACCAATCGGGCGACCCAAATCCATTTCAGGATATTTTTCACAGAGATATTCGGTTATGGCGCCGGTCTCAAAAAGGGTTATCGGGCCATCCTGTAGACAAGGAACCCGACCAAGGGGATGGATCGCCAGATAGGCCGGATCACGCAACTCCTTGCCAAAAGGATAGATTTTCAGCTTAAAATCCACTTCGAGCTCATTGAGCAACCACAATGAGCGCATGGATCGGGCTTCGTGGCAGTGGTGTAGGATGATCATTCCTCAGCCTCCGGTTCGAGCGAAATCAAAACAGCGCCATCCAGAACCTGATCGCCATCGGAAATATTTACCTCGTACAGCACACCATCGCGCGGAGCATTGAGTGTATGTTCCATCTTCATTGCTTCGAGAACCAGTAATGCCTCGCCCCGGGAGACTTTGTCTCCAGCTTTGCAGTGAAGTTTTTTGATCAGACCAGGCATCGGTGAAACAACATTGTCGGAAGAAGCAGCCACGGCATTTTCCCTCGACAGAGGATCCAGAGTTGCAAAGGTAAAGCACGCGCCTGCCAGAAAAAGGGCAATATGCCCATCCCAAATTGCAAAGTCCCGTGCTATCAATTTTCCATTGGAAATTAAATTTAAATGCTGTTTAGAGCGATTTATGCTGCATTGCAGCATCTCAAGCAAATTACCATTATGCTCAACCTTGAAATCGATCATATTGCTGGTGCAAACAGTCACTTCATGCAGATTTTCGTGATGCATAAGGATAACTTTGTCTCGACACTCACCCCAAATCGAGAAACCTCCAAGGCGGTCAAAAGGATCATTGGAAACTCGGCTTCGTTGGAACATCAAATTTATTATCGCTGCAATTCCAATGAGTTCGTCATTGACTGGAGCAGTTTTTATCAGCAGTTCCAAATCTCTTTCAATGAGACCTGTATCCACTTCACCTTTTGCAAATCCGTCATGAGAAGACAAATTGGCAAGAAACTCCTTATTGGTAACAGTTCCGGCGATTTGCGTATGCTGCAGCGCGGCATTCAATTTACCAAGAGCGGATTGTCTGTCATCACCATAGCAAATTACCTTCGCAATCATAGGGTCATAAAAGGGAGAAATCGCATCGCCGGTTGTTACGCCAGTATCAATTCTCACATTTGCAGGAAATGAGAGGTGCTCCAATGTGCCAATAGCGGGCAAAAAACCTTTTGGAACATCTTCAGCATATAACCTTGCCTCAAAGGCATGACCAATCAGTGAAATGCTTTCCTGAGGACAAGGTATAGGCTCCCCGCTGGCGACACGCAATTGCCACTCGACCAGATCCAATCCGGTAACCATCTCAGTCACAGGATGCTCGACCTGTAGGCGAGTATTCATTTCCATGAACCAAAAACCATCAGAATGCAGACCACCAGAGCCATCCACGATGAATTCGATCGTTCCAGCACCGCTATATTCGATTGCCTCGGCAGCCTTGACCGCAGCGGATGTCATCGCTTCGCGCATTTCATCGGTCATATCAGGCGCCGGAGCTTCTTCAATCACCTTTTGATGGCGGCGCTGGAGCGAGCAGTCCCGCTCGAACAAATGAACTACATTGCCATGATTATCCCCAAACACCTGCACTTCTATGTGACGCGGGTTCAAGATATATTTCTCAAGGAGCACACAATCATCGCCAAAAGAGGAACGCGCTTCTGACCGGCAGGAAGCAAGCGCAGCGGAAAAATCTTTCGGATTATCAACGCGGCGCATGCCTTTGCCGCCGCCGCCGGCACGGGCCTTAATCAGAACTGGATAACCAATCTCGTTGGCTTTTGCGGCCAGAAATCCGGGCTCCTGAACATCCCCATGATAGCCTGGCACAACCGGAACTCCTGCCTTTTGCATCAAGGATTTTGCCGCATCTTTCAAACCCATGGACCTAATTGCCTTGGCAGATGGGCCAATGAAGACCAAACCTGCTGCTTCAACAGCCTCAACAAAATCAGGGTTTTCAGACAGAAAGCCATAACCGGGGTGAATGGCTTCTGCGCCTGTTGCCAAGGCTGCATTAATGATGTTTTCCTTGACCAAATAACTTTCGGTCACGGGCGCTGGACCAATCAGGACCGCCTCATCCGCCAGCTTTACATGAAGGGCTGATGCGTCTGCCTCAGAGTAGACAGCAACAGTCTGAACATTCATTTCACGGGCCGTTTTGATGATGCGACAGGCAATCTCGCCTCTATTGGCTATCAGGATTTTCTTGAACATGCGCTTATGCCTCACTGACAACAGTTGTTTGTGCGGATCGGGTAATCAATTTCGCCGCATCCGACACCATTTCTTCCAAAATCTCTCCGGCAGGGCGGATATTATGGATGATGCCCGTAACCTCGCCTACAAAGGTGTTCGCTATATCTGTATTGCCTTCTGCCCAGGCAGCGCGCCATTTATCAGCTTCAATCTTGCCCTCTTCGATCAGCGCTTGCTGATCATTATGCCATTTATCCGTGAAACCGTTTTTGAGAACGCGGGCTGTATAGCGCTTTGGCCAGTCAATCTCGCGGGCAATATCCATTACGCTGGAGCGGATAGTGTTGTCGCCATCACTCTTGATTGCTGCTTTCAGCATATTGGGATGGGCAAGAGATTCCCTGCTTGCCCAAAATCGCGAGCCTACCAATGCGCCATCTGCACCCAACATCAGGCTTGCGGCCAATCCGCGACCATCGCCGATACCGCCCGCGGCACAAAGCAAGACGTCCGGTGCATTTTTCGCTAGCCAATCAGCAACTTCCGGAACAAGCGACAGGGTTCCGCGCCCGCCCTCGCTCCCTATGCCATGGCCGCCTGCCTCGCTGCCTTGGGCAACAATGATATCCGCACCGCAGTCCACAGCGTGTTTCATGTCGAGCATGGTCTGTATCTGGCATATTAAAAGACTGCCAGAATCAATTATTTTCCTGGCGAAAGGTTTTGGATCGTCAAAGGATAGAAAGATCGCTTTAGGCGCGTTTTCCAATACCTGATCGAGCAATTCCGGCTGTTTTCGCAAGGCCCAGGTAATGAACCCACAACCGATTGGCGCGTTACCAGCCTCACGAAATTCGCGGGCAATCCATTCACTATCGCCATAGGCGCCACCAATCAGACCAAGCCCGCCTACTTCACTGACCGCTGCGGCAAGCTTACCCCCGGAGGCAAAGGCCATGGGTGCAGAAATGATAGGATGGGTGATGTTCAGTTTTTCTGTGAGGCGGGTGGTTAGCATTATCACATCCTAAACAGGCCGAATTTGGTTTCTTCAATTGGCGCATTCAGTGCTGCCGACAGTGAGAGAGCCAAGACATTGCGGGTTTTGCGGGGATCAATGATGCCGTCGTCCCAAAGGCGGGCTGAGGCGTAAAGCG
>JBAUHS010000092.1:0-1595 GCA_049680405.1 Salaquimonas sp.
TCACCATTCGTGGCGCAGCCTATCCAAACCCCGTTGAATATCGCGTGCCAATGCCATCGGCTCAGGTAAAATCCGCTGTGCTTCTGGCCGGGCTGAACACCCCTGGCATCACCACAGTGATTGAACCGGTCATGACCCGCGATCATACGGAAAAAATGCTCGCAGGTTTTGGCGCGGATGTAGAAGTCGAAACAGCTAAAGACGGCACACGCACCATTCGCTTGCAAGGTCAGGGTAAACTAACAGGTTGCGATATTCAGGTTCCTGCGGACCCTTCCTCGGCGGCCTTTCCGATTGTGGCTGCATTGATCGTGCCAGGTTCTGACGTGCTTCTTGAGAATATTTTGATGAACCCAACCCGCACCGGTCTTATTACTACCTTGCTCGAAATGGGCGGCAATATTGAAATCTCCAATACGCGCGAGAGCGGCGGCGAAACTATTGCAGATTTACGCGTGCGCTCCAGTAAATTGAAAGGCGTAACCGTACCAGGCGATCGCTCAGCCTCCATGATTGATGAATATCCTGTCTTGGCCGTGGCGGCATCTTTTGCCGATGGCGATACTTTGATGCAGGATGTGGGTGAATTGCGCGTTAAAGAATCCGATCGGTTGGATGCTGTGGCCCGCGGCCTCGAAATGAACGGTGTAGAAGTTTCAGAAGGCCCTGACTGGATGAAAGTAACAGGCAAGCCTGATGGCAAAGGTCTTGGCGGTGGCGGGTCTGTTCAGACCCATCTTGATCATCGCATTGCCATGAGTTTTCTGGTCATGGGCATGGCATCGGAAAAACCGGTGGCTGTCGACGACACGGCACCCATTGCCACAAGCTTTCCGGAGTTCATCGGACTGATGAGCGAGTTGGGGGCGAATTTTGACTAAAACGCTCGCAACACATTGGAAGATTTATTGGGTATGGGTTGCCATCACGCTCCTAATTTATCTTGCGATGATTTTGTGGTCATTGCCCAAAATTAGCGAAATGGCAGGTGGGGCATTGGCGTTCGATTTACGCCCCGCAGGTTATTCATTTGATGAAGCGCGCTCCTTTCTGACTTCGCTTGGACCAGAAGGTGCGGATTTTTATCTGCACACACAACAACTTCTCGACACCGCATACCCGGGAATGTTGGGCGTAACACTGGTCGGAGCATTGATCGGCCTTGACCGTGGTGGTTGGGGTTGGGTGCTCTCAGTATTCGCAATCTCCGGAAGTATTTTCGACTATTTTGAAAATATAGCCGTTCGTTCAATGCTTATTACTGGCAGCGGGAACGTGACAAACAAGATGGTCGAAGAGGCTAGTAGCTGGACTTTTTTGAAATCTGTTTGTGACTCAATTGCAATGATCGGCTTGTTGTTTTTGGTTCTTATCGCCTTGTACCGCTATTTCTCAAGTAATAAGGCCAGAGAAGACATATCTGAAACCATCGCGAAAAAAGATGAGGAACCACAGGAAAAATGACACACCTCATCATCGCCATAGACGGCCCAGCTGCTTCAGGAAAAGGTACGCTTGCCCGCAAACTGGCGGTCCATTTCAATTTGCCGCATTTGGATACGGGCCTAACCTATCGCGCCGTTGGTCATGCATTG
>JBAUHS010000093.1:0-22978 GCA_049680405.1 Salaquimonas sp.
GTGTCCGGCAAGTGGTTTCGGATGCCGCCTGATGCAATTTCAAAACCGTTACAAACCAGATCATATTGGTATGCTTTCAGCGCCAATTGCTTTTCTGCTGTATCGGCTGCATCCAGTGCTTCCTTGCCGCCTTGGGGCATGGAGAACGGATTGTGGGCAAACTCTACTTTCTTGTTTTCCTCGTCCCACTCATAGAACGGGAAGTCGACAATCCAGCAAAGCTCGAAACGGCCTTCGTCAATCAGACCGCCCTCTTCACCGGCCTTCTGGCGGGCATTGCCGGCAAAGGTCGCGAATTTCTTGGGATCACCCGCGGCGAAGAATACTGCGTCGCCAATATCAAGGCCTAGTTGTTTGCGGATCGCCTCGGAGCGCTCCTCGCCAATATTGGTGGCGATCGGCCCGGCTGCATTGAACACGCCTTCCAGCTCACGCCAGAAGATATAGCCCATACCAGGCTGGCCTTCGCTTTGGGCCCAGGCGTTCATGCGATCACAATGTTTGCGGCTTCCGGCACCTTTGACTGGAATCGCCCAAACCTGGTTTTTCTCATCAGCGTCCAGAATTCCCGCAAAGACCTTGAAGCCAGAGCCACGGAAGTGTTCTGAGACGTTTTGCATTTCAATCGGGTTACGCAGGTCCGGCTTGTCGGAGCCATATTTGCGGATCGCCTCATCATAAGCGATACGGCGGAATTCCTGAGTAACAGGCTTACCTTCCGCAAACTCTTCAAAGACCGAGCGCAAAACCGGTTCCATTGTACTCAAAATATCATCCTGCTCGACAAAGCTCATCTCCAGATCGAGCTGGTAAAACTCGCCGGGCAAACGGTCGGCACGGGGATCTTCATCACGGAAGCATGGAGCAATCTGGAAGTAACGGTCAAAGCCAGACATCATGATCAGCTGTTTATACTGCTGGGGTGCCTGAGGTAGTGCGTAAAAATCACCATGATGAATACGAGATGGAACCAGGAAGTCCCTAGCCCCTTCCGGTGAAGAAGCTGTCAGGATTGGCGTTGCAAATTCTGTGAACCCGACGGAGTTCATCCGGGCGCGCATATCGGAAATGATGCGCGTGCGCTGCATGATGTTCTTGTGGAGCGTTTCGCGGCGAAGATCGAGGAAGCGATATTTGAGGCGGGTGTCTTCCGGATAGTCCGGCTCACCGAATACAGGCAGCGGCAGCTCTTCAGCCTTGGAAAGTACCTCGATATCGCGGGCAAACACTTCGATTTCGCCTGTTGGCAAATCCTTGTTGATTGCGGCGGCATCTCGGGCCTTCACATCGCCATCAATCTTGATCACCCATTCGCTTCGCACCATTTCGGCAATGTTGAAGGCGGCTGAATCAGGATCGGCAACAACCTGTGTAATGCCGTAATGATCGCGCAAATCGATGAACAAAACACCACCGTGATCGCGGACCCGGTGAACCCAGCCTGATAAGCGGGTTGTGGTTCCGACATGGTCTTTACGAAGTTCATCACAGCGGTGGCTGCGGTAGCGGTGCATGGTCATAACAATCTCGACTGATTTGATCAGGAAAAGGAGGCAAACGACCCGAAAACCCTTAAGAGAGTCGGGCCGTTAATTCGTTGCGGACAAACACATTTCACAGCGAATTTGTCAAGTTTGTTGTTGGAGCCCCCGCAACGGCACATCAATTCCTCGGCCAGCAATCAGTCCACATTGATTATCTCAATTGCAAAAAACCGCGCGATATGGTTTTTAAAGGATAGAGTCGGTATCCCGACAGCCCGATGAAGGTCACCAATGCATATCATAACCACGACAGACGAACTTCACACAGCCTGCAAACATCTCGCAAAAGCAGAATTTGTAACCGTAGATACCGAATTTTTAAGAGAATCTACTTTCTGGCCGGAACTTTGTCTTATTCAATGCGCAACACCACAAACCAATGGCGGTGAAGGCTATATCATTGATCCGATCGCTAATGGCATTGATCTAAAACCCTTTTTTGACCTCATGGCTGACGAAGGCGTGATCAAGGTTTTTCACGCGGCACGCCAGGACATCGAGATCATCTACAAGCTTGGCAATCTTATTCCCAAACCCGTCTTCGATACACAAATCGCCGCTATGGTTTGCGGCTTTGGCGACAGTATTTCCTATGATCAGCTTGTTTTCAAAATCACAGGCGCGACTGTAGACAAGTCTTCGCGCTTTACCGATTGGCGCCGTCGCCCGTTGAGCGACAAACAGCTAGATTACGCAATTGCCGATGTCACGCATTTGCGCCAGGTTTACCAATCCCTCCAAGCTAATCTGACGGAGCAAGATCGCTCGGGCTGGGTTCAAGAAGAACTTGATGTGCTGATCTCAACAGATACGTATGACATGCCTCCGGAAGATGCCTGGCGCAGATTAAAGCTCCGGGTTCGCAAACCGCGCCATCTGTTGTTGTTGAAACGGTTGGCGGAGTGGCGCGAAAAAGAAGCGCAGAAAAATGACGTCCCGCGCGGGCGAATTATCAAAGATGAGGCAATTTACGAGATTGCCGGCAATCCGCCAAAAAACTTGGAAGACCTCGACCGCTTCCGCGGGCTATCACGCGGGTTTGATAAGAATCGTTGGGGCAGCGCGATTGTAGATGTAGCAGCCGAAGTGCTGGCAACGCCCAAAGACAACCTGCCAAAAATGCCAAAACAGCGTCAGGCTCCTGAAGGGTGCAGCGCCGCAACAGAGATGTTGAAACTTCTGTTAAAGCTCGTTGCCGAACAAAATGGTGTTGCCCCTAAAATTCTGGCAACCGTGGACGATCTGGAGAAAATGGCTGCCGACGATGACGCGGATGTTGTGGCCCTCAAAGGCTGGCGACGGGAAGTGTTCGGCAATAAGGCACTACGCCTGAAACATGGCAAAGTGGCAATATCCTATCAAAATCGCAAAATCGTAATGGTCGATCTGGACCAAACCAAACAAATCGACCAGACCGCCATCGCTGCGGAATAATCAGGCAAACGATACTTTTATTTTCCAGCCGGATTCTTTGCTCAATTGTTTCACCCGCTCTTCGGGCCGCTCTCCCCAAAGAGTTTCCAAATCCTTGGGAAGACTGAGAATCAACGCGTTTTCGGAAACTTTCACAAGTTTGATCCTTGGCAAGATGCCAGCAACAGATGCGGAAAACAGATAAAGCACCCTGAACAAGGCTGCCAACAAGCGAGCCTTTTTTTGTACTTCCGGCGACGCAAGATGCGCCAGCTTCGGCGCGCCAACTTTTGATGACAGGCCCTGATAACGATGGTAGCTGGCTATTGCCAAAAAGGCTCTTCCCTCGTGATTGATGCCTACAAAGCCTGCATTGGATATTACTTCCATAGCCTGCTGTGCCCGAAAATCCGGATGGGCGCGCCAACCAATATCGGCCAGATAACAAGAAGCGGTTCTGTAACGCCTTTCATTGTCACTTTCTTCAACACCCATTTCTGCCAAAGCAGCGCTCGTCCAATCGGCAAGTTCCTGACAATGTTGCGAGGATCTCGCCCTCAGGATTGAAAGATCATGGGTAGCAACAAGCAATGAATCCTTGGCTTGCTCTTCCACTGAAAGGCGCGAGAACAAAAATCCTTCGCGAACCCCCAAAGAAGACACTGCTATCATCTCCGGCTTGTATTGCTTGATAACTTCATGCAACACGGCCGCGCCATAGGGTAACAAATCGCGTCGGTTTTTTGAAACCGCCCTAATACCCTTTATGCTTTTGTCAGCAACAATCTGTTCACAAAAATCAGACATTTCCTGAGCGTCAATTTCATAATCATGAACAGCTTTGAGGGGATAATCATGGTTTGCCATATGCAGTTTTGCCAATGAGCGCCAGGTGCCGCCAACTGCATAAAATATCCGCTCGCCTTCAGGCCACTCTACGGTTTGCTCTGATATTTTTTCCTGCGCAATTTCTACTGCCTTGGAAACTGAACCCGACGCCAACTCCCGCAAGCGAAGGCCGCCCAATGGCAGAGTGATGCCCTTTCCAAGTTCGCCGTTGATTCCCACCAGTTCCAGTGAGCCACCGCCCAAGTCTCCAACGATACCACAGGGGCGGTAAAAACCGCTTTTAATACCCAATGCAGAGTAATAGGCTTCCATTTCACCCGTCAGTACTTCCACGTCGCAATTGGTTATTTCCTCGACGCGACGAATGAAATCTGGCCCGTTGCTGGCATCTCTTGCGGCGGCAGTTGCCAAGATATGAACTTCGCCGGTACGGGTTTGTTTTTGCAAAGCAACAAAACGGCGCAGGGCACGTAACGCCCGCTCAATCGCGATCTCATTCAACTTACCGCTGGCGACTAGTCCCTCGCCCAAACCGCACAAGATTTTTTCGTTGAAAAGAACAGCCGGGGCCCTGGTCAAGCCCTCATAAATGACCTGACGAACAGAATTCGAACCAATATCGATCACAGCGATGGGGCGCCGTTGTTTCAAACGCCCCTGACCAAGCTCCTGATCGTGGTTCAAATCATCTGAAAAATTGTTCCGCAAAGCTTTTTGGAGCGTCATTTTTTAGCGAATCCCCGCGCCCGGACAGGCTTGGATTGGTCATAAAATAACGCTGGGCGCTAAATGACTCTGTTTCAATCTCAGGAACTATCCTACGAGATTTACCACTCGCCAGAATTTCCCAACTCTGTTCATTATCCATCAGATTGGCGACCATGATCTGGCCAACCACCTGACGGTGAACTGTTTCATTTTCTAGCTTCACCATAACCTCGACCCTGCGGTCAAGATTGCGAGGCATTAAATCTGCGGAACCGACAAAAACTATAGATTTATCTGATGGTAATCCGTGTCCGTTTCCGAAGCATAATATCCGGCTGTGCTCCAGAAAACGCCCAACAATGGAGCGAACTTGAATGTTTTCCGAAAGGCCCCTTACATTTGGTCGCAGGCAGCAAATACCGCGAATGATCAGGTTGATATTCACTCCAGCCTGACTTGCCCGGTAAAGCGCATCAATAATGACCGGATCAACCAGCGAATTCATTTTGAACCATATATCTCCGGGCCGTCCGGCTTTCACATGGTCAATTTCCGAATTAATCAGCTGCAATATCCGGTTTTTTAGATGGTTGGGAGAAATGGCGAGCGTCTTCAATTCCTCCGGCTCGGCGTAGCCAGTCAAGTAGTTGAACACATGGGCCACATCGCGGGCAATTTTCGGATCTGCGGTAAAATAGGATAAATCAGTGTAAATTTTGGCCGTTACAGGATGATAATTTCCTGTTCCGATATGCACATAATTGACCAGCTTACCCTCTTCCCTGCGTACAACCTGGCTCAGTTTGGAATGGGTTTTCCAATCTACAAAGCCATAGACAACCTGCACTCCTGCTCGCTCCAGGTCCCGCGCCCAGCGAATATTGGCCTCTTCATCAAAACGAGCCTTCAATTCCACAAGAGCGGTTACTGATTTGCCCTGCTCGGCAGCCTCGATCAACGCAGCGACGATGGGGCTGTCATTGGAAGTGCGGTAAAGCGTTTGTTTGATTGCTACAACATTCGGGTCATTGGCAGCCTGGCGGACATATTGCACCACGACATCGAACGACTCATACGGGTGGTGAACGATCATGTCTTTCTGGCGAATGGCCGCAAAACAATCACCGTTCATTTCACGGACGCGTTCAGGAAAGCGGGCGACATAAGGCGGAAACTTTAACTCTGGCCGTTCGACAGAAACAATCTCGGACAAATTGTGCAATGCCAACATACCGCCCAAAACGACCACTTGCGTCGATTTGGCTGCCAGTTCTTCGCGTACAAAGGCTTGCAAATTGTCCGGCATACCATTGTCGATTTCCAGACGAATTACGGATCCTCTGCGGCGGCGCTTCAGGGCCGTTTCAAAGGTGCGCACAATGTCTTCAGCCTCTTCCTCAAGCTCGATATCAGAATCACGAATGACCCGAAAATTACCAGAACCTGCAGCCGTATATCCCGGGAACAGTTTGCCAATAAAAATGCCAACCACTTCTTCGATCGAGATGAATATGATCTTGTTGTCGCGGCGTTTCGGCATTTCCACGAAACGGCGAATTCCCGATGGCAAGCGCAGCAACGCAGGCATCGGTGTGCCATCCCTTGCGCTTTTCAAATCGAAGACTAGCGCACTTCCAAGATTGGGGATGAATGGAAAAGGGTGAGCCGGATCAATCGATAAAGGCGTTAAAACCGGAAAAATTGCATCCATGAAATATTCTTCAAGCCATGCAAGATCCGTTTTGCCCAATTCTGTAGGCCTTGCAATCAGAATATCAACATTTTCCAGCTCATCATCCAGCGTGTTCCACGCAGCCTGCTGATCATCCTGCAAGCGGCGCACAGCATCGGTTACAGCCGTCAGCTGTTCACGGGGGGTAAGGCCGTCGGGCGAATGCAAATCGATGCCTTGATTGACCTGATTGATCAGACCAGCCACCCGAACCATCAAAAACTCATCCAGGTTATTTGCTGAAATCGACAAAAACCGCACCCGTTCCAGCAGTGGATTTGCCTTGTTTTCTGCCTCTTCCAGGACCCGGCGATTAAACTCAAGCCAGGAAAGTTCCCGGTTCATGAACCGTTGGGGATTGTCGAATATATCCAAGCCTTCTGCGCTGGGGCCAAGGACTGCGCCGAGGTTTTCCAGACTCTCCAAGGGAACGGCATTTTCATGCTCAGTTTGTTTGATGTTCGAGTTCATAGCAGACACATTACCTCATCTCCGCTGTAATTATTCTCTTTTTTTACAAATGGGTAAATAGAGATAATTCAAACTAATGATACAAACAGATAGAGCACTTTTATGACAATTGTTTGGGTGGGCTACTTGAGATGCCGATCAGGAAATATCAAGGGCAGACAATGCCTCGCTAGCCATTGCGCGATTGATCTTGCGGTGACGTGCAAGTGCTTCTTTATCCAGCCAGTCAACGACAGCTCCGGCAACTTCCATTGACCGTTCCATTCGATTGACAAGATAGTCAATTACCGCAGGAGCTACTTCCAATTGACGGTCTGCGAACAGTTTGAAAATCAGACCGGACAGCAATTCATCGTCCGGCTCCTGCAGTTCGACGATATGGGCGAGCTTCAAACGCGAGGCAAGATCCGGCAATTCTACCAGCCAGGAGGATGGAAAACTGCGACTGGTTATCATGATAAAGGTATTTCCAGCTCTCGACTGATTGATTGTATGAAACAGAGTTTCTTCGTCGAGATGGCCTGCCTGTGTATCTTCCAGAACGATATTGCCGGTTGCGGCAATATTCCGGTGGCCCGGAAGGTCCGCCATTGACAAAACAGTGGCATCGGAAAAACTTGCCCAGACTTTGGCAAGGTGGGTTTTCCCGGAGCCAACAGGTCCGGCCAGAATAACAATATTGGATGGCCAGTCCGGCCAACGGTCAACCAAATCCACGGCAAGCCTGTTGGACGGGCTTTCCAGCAAATCCTCGCGGGAAATACTAGGCTCGACGGGTAGCACAAGCGGTATTTGATCGGATTTTTTCATTGTTTGTTCGAAATCAACTCTTACGGGTTTCAACCTCTATTCGTCGTCGTCCAACGCGTCCATACCGCTGGTATAAACCTCGCTATCGAGATACTGTCCAAGAGCGAACCTGACCACAACGCCAACGGCTGCAGCCGCTGGCACAGCGATCAACATTCCGACGAAACCAAACAGGGACCCAAAGGCAAATAGAGCGAACATTAGCCAGACTGGATGAAGGCCAACACTTTCGCCAACCATTTTGGGCTGAAGTATGTTTCCTTCGAGAAACTGCCCTAATCCAAAAATGCCGGCAATAATGGCGATAGCAGTATAATCCGGCCAGAACTGAACCAGCGCAACGCCAAGCGCGAGGACTAATCCGGTCAAAGAGCCAACATAGGGAATGAAAGATATCAATCCGGCAATCAGGCCAATCAACAAACCGAAATTAAGTCCTGCAATCGTAAGCGACAAGCCGTAATAAAGGCCGAGAACCAGGCAAAGACTGCCCTGGCCCCGAATGAACCCGGCAACTGACTTGTCGATATCTGAAAAGATAGTACGAATGGTTGATTGCTCTTTACGCGGCAACCAACTGTCGATCTTTGCAATCATCTTGTCCCAGTCATGGAGCATGTAGAAAGCCACTACCGGCGTCACCACCATTAGCGACACAATATTGAGCAAGGATTTTCCTGAAGCCCATAGCTGCTGAAGGATCGTCGAAACAAATCCGGCGCCCTGTTTCAAGATTTCATTGAGATTGTCTTGCAAGGTCTTGCCTTCAACACCAATGAGATCACGCAGCCAGGTGCTTTCCGTTGAAGCGATCAGGGATTGGAGTCGGCCTACCAGCATGGGCATGCGTTCCATCAGACCGCTGAACTGGGAAGCAAGCACAGGGATCAAGATCATCAAAGCCAATATGAACATGATCAAAAAGGAAAGTGTAATGATTGCTGTCGCAACAAGGCGCGACAATCCCCATCGTTCCAGCAGATCTGCAACAGGATCAAGGAAATAGGCCAAGGCCATTCCAGCAATAAATGGCAACAGGACATCATTGAAAAGCCAGATGAAACCCAAAAACAACAAGGTAGCGATCAGCCAAAACGTGGCCTGCCTGCGCACATGAGAGCGTAGCTGTTCGCTCATTGTGAATTCTCCTTCAATTCCACTTTTCATTCAAAAGGATTACAGAGTTCGGATCGTCATTTTTTGAATCGGTATTTGCGTCAGGTTCTATGTAAACCTGATATCTATGTAAACACAGGCAAATTGCAGTGCAAGGCATTGCGCAATGTGATAGTTTCGCCAACCAGTCGTTGAAAAGCTCAAATTGTCGGGCTATTGCCTTGCTAAATGCTGCGTATCAAAGCTAATCGTTCCAAAACGAAATGGCGCAATTATCTAGGGTTCAAAACTTGTCTAACAAAGATCAAATTACATATGCTGATGCCGGAGTTGATATCGACGCTGGAAATGCCCTGGTTGACCGGATCAAGCCTGCAGTAAAGTCTACCCGTCGCCCTGGATCTGACAGCGAGATTGGAGGCTTCGGTGGACTTTTTGATCTTAAAGCGGCAGGCTTTAAAGATCCGGTTCTTGTAGCTGCCAATGATGGTGTTGGAACCAAGTTGAAAATCGCAATCGATGCAAAAAAACATGACACGGTCGGCATTGATCTTGTTGCAATGTGCGTAAATGATCTGATTGTACAAGGCGCTGAACCTTTGTTTTTTCTGGACTATTTCGCTACAGGCAAACTGGACGTTGAGGCTGCGGCGTTGGTGGTTGAGGGTATAGCGGAAGGTTGCCGCCAGGCTGGTTGTGCGCTTATTGGCGGTGAGACAGCGGAAATGCCGGGCATGTATGCCGCTGGAGACTATGACCTTGCAGGATTTGCAGTTGGTGCCGCTGAACGCGGAACTTTGTTGCCGAAGGATGACCTCACTGAGGGTGATGTTTTGCTAGGACTTGCATCCTCAGGTGTTCACTCGAATGGCTACTCGCTGGTTCGCAAACTTGTAGAACATT
Source organism: Salaquimonas sp. (assembly GCA_049680405.1). Lineage (GTDB taxonomy): Bacteria > Pseudomonadota > Alphaproteobacteria > Rhizobiales > Rhizobiaceae > Salaquimonas. The sequence goes on from JBAUHS010000093.1 coordinate 9,547, forward strand.
CAGGGCTTTCTTGGGCTGATCCCGCTCCTTTTGGAAATGGCCAAACCATGGCAGAAACCCTTCTAACCCCGACCAAGATTTATGTGAAATCTCTTCTTGCTGCCATAAAGAAGACTGGCCGTGTGAAAGCCATGGCACACATTACCGGTGGCGGTTTCACAGAAAACATACCGAGGGTACTCCCCAATTCAATGGCAGCCCATATCGATCTTGATCAAATATCCCTGCCACCTGTTTTTGAATGGCTAAGGGAAATGGGCTCTATCTCGGAAGGTGAGATGTTGAAGACCTTCAATTGCGGTTATGGAATGATTGTGGTTGTCAGTGCTGAAAGCGAAGAGGCTGTGTCATCAGTGCTGAAAGAACATGGCGAAGTCGTTAGTGTGCTGGGCAAACTCGAAAAGCGCACCAACGCTTCTGTTGTCTATAGCGGAAGTCTTTGATGGCAACAGAAACCACCACACCCTCGCCTGAAGCAAAGACAGACAAGACCCGAAAACGTGTAACGGTTTTGTTCTCGGGACGCGGCTCCAATATGGCCAGTCTGATACAGGCCAGCATGGCAGCTGACTATCCGGCGATTGTCACAAAGGCGATCACCAATGTTCCTGGTGCCGGCGGATTGGAAATTGCCAAGTTCCATGAGATCAGCACGGCTGAAATCGATCACAAGAATTTTGATAGCCGTGAAGAGCATGAAGCGGCGATGATTGCTGAAATCAAGAAGAGCAAACCGGATATTATTTGCCTAGCGGGATATATGCGCATTTTATCCGAAGGTTTCGTGCGTCAGTTTCGCGGCAAGATATTGAACATTCATCCAAGCCTGCTTCCGGCCTTCAAGGGTGTTGACACCCATCATCGGGCGCGGGTTGAGGGAGTTAAAATTCACGGCGCAACGGTCCATTTTGTTGATGAGACTTTGGATGGCGGACCAATTATAGCGCAGGCTGCTGTGCCAGTTAGACGCAACGATGATGATGATAGTTTGACAAAGCGTGTTCTGGAGGCAGAGCACCAACTTTATCCTCATGCGTTGGCGCTTGTGGCTTCAGGTGAAATACGCCTTAGCGGATCGCGCATAGCGTTGAATACCTCGACATCAAAAGATGTCGGCGCGATACTTTTTTCTCCTGCAATTGAAGCAGGAAAGCTTGAGAAACGATCTTCAAGCGATAGTGTTTGATCATCACCTTATGGAACCGGAAAAATGAATTATCGCCATGAATTTCACGCCGGTAACTTTGCAGATGTTTTCAAGCATATTGTGCTTGTACGGATTATTGAACACCTCAAGGAAAAAGAAAAAGCGTTTCGGGTGCTTGATACCCACGCCGGTTCGGGGCTTTACGCCCTCCCATCTGCAGATGAGTTGAACCATCGCGGGCTACCCCCTGAATGGGTTGAGGGAATTGGAAGGCTGGAGAATTGGAAGCCCAGCGCAAAAGTTACCGAATTGATCACGCCCTATCTGAATGTGGTTTTGGGAAAGACAAATGACGAGGGGCAACGGCTCTATCCCGGTTCTCCACTGCTTGCCTATGAAGTGATGCGCAAACAGGACCGCCTTTCGGCCTGTGAACTCAATGAAGCAGCCTTTGAGACTTTGAAAGATGTTTTTGAAAGCAATTATCAGGCGCGAATTCTCAACCTAGATGGATGGCTGATTTCCGGCTCGCAAATCCCCCCAAAAGAAAAGCGGGGCATGATGATCATTGACCCGCCTTTTGAGATTGTTGGCGATTTTTGGCGGATGGCTGAGGCGGTAACGGCTTGCTCAAAACGCTGGCATGGCGGGACCGTAGCACTTTGGTATCCGCTCAAGCATCAGCCGGAAGTACAAGGGTTCAAGAATCTTTTGATCGAGCGGGAAATATCAGATCTCATTTGTATTGAAATGCAGATTGATCGTCCAACGATGCCGCCTAAGCTGTTTGGATGCGGCATGATTATTCGCAATGCTCCTTACAAATTGGTCGAGGAGATGAAGCTCATCCTTGGCGAACTCACACCCCTTCTAAAAGCCAAAAACGGGCAGGCCAAATGGGCTGTAACCAGATTGACGGACGAGTAAATACTGCGAAGCTGCGAGGCTGAGAATAGCCACTTGAATCTTCGCGTGGTGTGCTCCAGTCTGTTCCAACAATTTGAGCAACATATTTGGGATCCTCATGACTCGAAACAGCAACACAAAAACAACCACGCTCTTGAATGTTCAAAGGCAAAAATCTGTTATCTGGTTTGCGTCGGTTGGGTTCATATTAATTATCACCATTTTGATGATCGGCCCTACGAAAGCAAATGCTGGTGACTTGTTCCCGAGTGACTTTCCCCTCTGCGATGCGCGCAAAGTGGAAAAGCGCATTTTGAAAGATTTTAACTGGGCGGAAAACAAAACCTGGCAACGTGGATTTGAGCTAACTGGCCTGAGCAAAATGCATGAGCATCGAACGGCCAACTACAAAGGTTCGGAAGTAACCCGCAGATATTGCATGGCGCGGGCACATTTTTCCAATGGCAAGCACCGTTCGATCTTCTACATGATCAACGATAAAGGCGGCTTTGCTGGCCAATGGTGGCGCGTTACCCATTGCGTTTCGGGTCTTGATCCCTGGCGTAATCATGACGGAAACTGCCGTGCCATTCGCTAGTCCAATTCGTCAGTTCAAAAGCAGGAGATAAATCATTGTTTGGATCTGTTCCCAGCGTACCCGTAGCCCGCCACGCAAAAGTCAAAGGCATTGCTGATGACATCGATTTCGAAATCAAAGGCATGGAAACCCAATTTGCGGAAATTGAACTGGACCCGGGCGAATCAGCCATTGCTGAAGCCGGTTCCATGATGTTCAAAGACCCTGATATTGAAATGACGACCGTGTTCGGTGATGGCTCAGAAAGCAGTGGCGCTGGCGGTTTCATGGATAAACTGCTGGGTGCGGGCAAGCGACTGATAACCGGCGAGAGCCTGTTCACAACTGTTTTCACACATCACGGTCAAGGCAAAGCAAGAGTGGCTTTTGCAGCCCCCTATCCCGGGCATATTCTGGCAATGAAGCTTGATGAGATCGGTGGCCGCTTGATCTGCCAGAAAGATGCATTTTTATGTGCAGCCAAAGGCGTTTCGCTGGATATCGAATTTCAGCGCCGCATTATGACGGGCTTGTTTGGCGGCGAAGGCTTTATCATGCAGCGTCTGGAGGGGGATGGATGGGTCTTTGTTCATGTGGGCGGCTCTACAGTGGAGCGCGTTTTGCGGGCAGATGAAGAACTGCATGTGGATACGGGCTGTGTTGCGGCCTATACTGGGGATATTGATTTTGATCTGGTGCGGGCTGGATCTATCAAATCCATGATTTTTGGCGGAGAAGGTGTGTTTTTCGCTCGTTTGCGGGGGCCTGGAAAAGTATGGATACAATCCATGCCGTTCTCACGTTTGGCTGGACGCATGCTACAGGCAGTCCCCGGCAGAGGAGGCTCTGCCAAGGGTGAAGGATCAATTTTGGGTGGTATCGGCGACCTGCTCGATGGAGATCGCTAGGATCGCCAATTATTCGTGCTTAAAACTTGTATCCCAAGCCGACTTTCATACCATGGCCTGAAATATCCGCTTTGGTTGGTCCGGCTCCAAGATCGAATTTCCGGTCTCCATATTGGGAATAGTCATATTCCAAACGACCTGTAATATGATCCGTAAACTGACGCTCAATACCTGCGCCGACTGTCCATCCAGTCATTAGCTTGGTATCAGAACCAGTCGGATCAGACAGCTCCAATTGGGTAGCGGTGACACCGGCAAGACCGTAGATCAAGTTTTGCTCAACCGCATAGCCCATTCTCGCCCTGAGCGAGGTTTCCCAATCCTGTTTGGCAGTATTGCCGTTGGCAGAAGACTCTTTGCCGGAAAATCCGCCCATCCACTCAAGGCCGCCAATGATGGAGTCACCCAAAGCCTGGTTAATGCCAACATATCCGCCAATATCTTTCTGTTTGTTGATATCCACATCACCAGAACCCATCACGCCGACACTTTTCCAGTTGAGCCCGCCATAAAGTCCAGCATATGCACCGTTCCAGATTGAACTATTTTGAACCGGGTCATATTGAGGTTCCACAAAATTTCCATCAGTAGCAGTGCTCAAATCGGCCGCATTTGCATTGCCTACCACCACCCCAACCAAGGGAAGCGCCAATGCGAAGGCTGTTAGTCCATTTTTTAAAAACGATTTCATTGTTGAATTCCTCATTTATCCGCTGGGCCAATATCACTGGCAATTCAGGCGAAGTTTTTGAGGAAGATTGACCATATCAGGGCAAAAGTCGGGCATATGTGGCAGAATGGAATTGCCTTATTTTACTCAACCAAAAAACATGCTTCTTTACAACACTACCCATCTTGTCGCCCTTCAGGTAGATTTATTTCGTAATAATGCCGATGGGGGTTTAAATTGGTGCAGGAATATTTATATCGGCATGACTTCAGTTTTTCTGACTGTTTCCGGCCATTTTTTGCTGACATTTCTCCTATATTCCGTTGGGTAGAAATGGGCACAATAGATTTTGAGATATTATGCTAGAATTCACATTACTCGCCGTTGGATTGCTTCTTTTGGTTTTTGGTGGCGACTTTCTAGTAAAGGGTGCTGTCGGGCTTGCTGAAAAACTGGAAATCTCTCCACTTATTATCGGGCTGACTATCGTTGCCTTTGGAACATCGGCGCCAGAACTGTTTATTTCAGTGCAAGCGGCTTTAGGCGGAGCGCCTGGTATTGCCATCGGCAATGTTGTTGGCTCGAACATTGCCAATGTACTGCTGGTGGTCGGTATACCGGCCTTTATCGCTGCATCGCGTTGCGATGATGCCGGCATTGGACGCAACATGCTGGTGATGCTTGGTTTCACCATTGTTTTCATTGGTATGTTGTTTGACGGATATTTGAGCCGCCTTGACGGCGCGATCTTAGCGGGTCTTTTGGGCCTGTTTATATTTGATCAGGTGCGCAGTGCCATAAATGCGCCGGATGAAGAAGCCGTGGAAGACTATCACGATGAGGTTCAGAATATCCCTTCAACTCCATTGTGGATCGCAGGCATGTTGTTGATTGGAATTGTAATGCTGCCATTCGGCGCAGACCTGACTGTCGTCAATGCCACCAAGATTGCCAAAAGCTGGAATGTTTCTGATGCCGTCATCGGATTGACCGTGGTAGCTATCGGCACTTCCCTTCCAGAACTGGCAACGTCTGTGATGGCGACCATACGGGGCAATTCCTCATTGGCCATCGGCAATGTGGTTGGCTCAAACATTTTCAATATCGGCTTGATCATGGGAACGGCAACCTTGATCCAGCCAATGGAAGTTGATCCGCACTTCTTTGAGCTTGATGTATGGATAATGCTTGCCTGCGCTATACTGATTGCCATTCTTGCCCATTGGAGATTTAAAATTGGTAAGCGCGTGGGGGTTGCCATGATGCTCGGCTACTCCATCTATATCGGTTCCGCATTCATCTCTTAAATGGATATTCGAAATGAACCGACAGCCAGTTGCCAATTCCAAGCCTAAAACTGCACTGGTTACCGGCGCATCGAAAAGGATTGGGGCGGCAATCGCCCGATCCCTTGCTGAACAGGGTATTGATATTGCCGTCCATTATTTTCATTCAGACGTGGAGGCAGAAAGCCTGTGCGAGGAACTAAGGCAGACGGGCAACATAGCTGTCCCCATCAAGGCTGACCTAACCAACGCTGCTGCAACCAGGAAGCTGTTTGCAGACAGTATTAAGGCGATTGGTTCGATCGAACTGCTGGTAAACAACGCCTCGATATTCGAGCCTGATTCACTGGAAGCGCCGAATGATGCCCAATGGGATGCGCATTTCTCCATCCATCTGAAAGCTCCCTCCATTCTGGCAGCCGAAATGGCAAAACAAATCGATCTAGAGAACGCTTTGATCATCAATATCATTGATCAGCGTGTTAGAAACCTCAATCCAACTTTTTACTCTTACACGCTTTCAAAGTCAGCACTTTGGACAGCAACGCAAACCATGGCTCAAGCGCTCGCTCCAAAAATCAGGGTAAATGGGATCGGCCCGGGGCCAACACTGGCGAACAAAAGACAAAGCCGGGAGGACTTTGAAAAACAGGTCCAAGGTCTCTTGCTGGAACGTGCTCCGGAACTCTCAGAGTTTGGCGATACAATCAAATGGCTCTGGCAGGCAAAGTCTGTAACGGGGCAATTGATTACCCTGGACGGCGGTCAGCATCTCGCCTGGCAAACACCAGATGTGAATGGTATCAAAGAATAGCTTTGAACGCGTCATGGGCTGCTTTATAAAAACACAATGAATGACACACCCACCAAAAAACCTGACCTCTCAGTAACCACTGGAGAACCCATTATATGGGAAGAAGCGGCCAATCCAGAAATTGCCGAAGGGACTGCACGGCCAAAAGGTGCCGAAGTAATTTCTGAATTTGTTCGACATTTGCCAAACTCTCCCGGCGTTTACCGTATGTTCAACGAAAAAGCCGATGTGCTTTATGTTGGCAAAGCAAAGAACCTGAAAAAGCGGGTCGCCTCCTATGCGAAAATGGGTGGGCATACCAACCGCATTGCCAAGATGATTTCCGATACAGTCAATATGGAATTTGTACGAACGCGAACCGAGACTGAGGCGCTTCTGCTTGAAGCCAATTTGATCAAGCGACTTCGCCCGAAATACAACGTCTTACTGCGGGACGATAAAAGTTTCCCGTATATAGTAGTAACGGACGACCATAAGGCGCCAGCCGTTTTCAAGCATCGCGGCGCTAGGCTCAAAACCCGAAAATATTTTGGCCCTTTTGCCTCAGCCGGGGCCGTCAATCGCAGTATTAATGCCATGCAGCGGGCATTTCTGATCCGCACCTGTACGGACAGTGTGTATGAAAGCCGGACGCGGCCTTGCCTCTTGTATCAAATCAAACGCTGCGCAGCCCCCTGCACGGGAGAAGTGTCGCTTGAAGCCTATGGTGGATTGGTGAGCGAGGCCAAGCAATTCCTGTCCGGCAAGAGTTCGCGCATTCAGGAAAATCTGTCCAAACAAATGGAAGCAGCGGCTGAAGACTTGGACTTTGAACGGGCTGCGGTGTATCGCGATCGCTTATCTGCCCTTTCCATGGTTCAAAGCTATCAGGGCATCAACCCCAGCGGAGTGGATGATGCGGATGTGTTTGCGGTCCACCAAAAAGACGGCATGACCTGCGTCCAGGTCTTCTTTTTTCGGACGGGGCAAAACTGGGGTAACCGGGCCTATTTTCCACGGGCGGACAAGGGCCTTGATGCAAGCGAAATTCTGAGCTCGTTTCTGGCACAGTTTTACGATGACAAGCCCTGTCCGCGGCTTGTGTTGCTGTCGCATCCAATTGAAGACGCAACCTTGATGGGCGATGCCCTATCTTTGCGGGCGGAACATAAGGTCTCAATCAGCATTCCCCAGCGCGGTGAAAAACTTGATCTAGTAAAACATGCAGAAATGAACGCCCGTGAAACGCTGGAGCGGCGAATGGCTGAAAGCTCGACTCAGAGCAGACTGCTTAAAGGTGTTGCCGAAGCATTCGGTTTGGAGCGTATGCCTAACCGCATCGAGGTTTACGATAACTCTCACATTATGGGCACAAATGCCGTTGGCGGCATGATTGTTGCCGGTCCGGAAGGTTTTGTGAAAAACCAATATCGCAAATTCAATATCAAAAGCGAAGACCTTGTTCCCGGTGACGATTACGGCATGATGCGCGAAGTATTGACCCGCCGATTTTCTCGCCTGCTGAAGGAAAGCGGTTTACGCGACAAGACGACTGATGATGAGCCGAATGATGAGGCTACGGTGGGTGTTTGGCCTGACCTGCTGTTGATTGACGGCGGACTTGGTCAGCTCAATGCAGTCATGAACGTAATGCGGGAGCTGGGGATTGAAAAGGAAGTGCCGGTTGTTGGTATCGCTAAAGGACCGGACAGAGATGCCGGGCTGGAAAAGTTCTTTGTTCCGGGAAAACCATCATTCATGCTGCCGGAACGCGATCCCGTTTTATACTTCGTCCAGCGGCTTCGCGATGAAGCGCACCGCTTTGCCATTGGCTCCCACCGAGCCCGCCGCAAAAAGGAAATGGTCAAAAACCCATTGGATGAGATCAGTGGAATTGGCCCCTCCCGCAAACGCGCATTGCTTCACCATTTCGGTACTGCCAAGGCCGTGAGCGGAGCCGCCTTGAGTGATTTGACAGCTGTTGAAGGGATTTCTACCGAAATGGCTCAGCTGATTTTCAACCATTTTCATGAGAATAGCTAAAACTAGAGATAAAGCTGATGATTTCTTGATTTTTTCCAACCTTTTGATTGATGTATCTTCGCAAATCGGTTTCATTGCGTGCATGAATGTAAAATCAAAAAAATCTGACGCCCATTGGTTGGCTTTGCCTAATCTTTTGACCTATCTGCGCATTTTGGCCGTGCCTATGCTTGTGATCTGCTTCTTTCTGGAAGGAAAGCTGCAGTCCAGTGACTTCGCCCGTTGGTCGGCATTGGCGATCTTTGCTATCGCCAGCATAACCGATTATTTTGATGGGTACCTGGCCCGGGCATGGCAGCAGACCTCGACCATCGGGCGCATGCTGGATCCTATTGCTGACAAGCTGTTGATATCCTCCTGCCTGCTACTTTTAGCGGCTGATACAGACCGAACCATTGCCGGCTGGTCGCTTTGGGCTGCCATCATCATCTTGTGCCGTGAGATCTTGGTCTCAGGCCTGCGGGAGTATCTTGCTGAATTGAAAGTTAGTGTGCCGGTTACGCAATTGGCCAAATGGAAAACTGCTGTGCAGATGATTGCTATTGCCTTTTTGCTGGCTGGCCCCGCAGGAGACAAAATCATTCCTTATGTGACGGAGACAGGCATCATTCTGCTCTGGATGGCTGCAATCATTACGCTCTATACCGGCTATGATTATTTCCGAGCCGGCATCAAGCACGTCATCGACTAGGAAATTGCTTGGGAGTTGATCAGTGAAACTACTTTATTTTTCCTGGATACGTGAGCGCCTTGACCGCACGGATGAAGAAATTGATCTTCCACAATCTGTACAAACGGTGGGTGATCTTCTCGATTGGCAAAAGACACGAGGTGAAGAGTTCGAGGCTGTATTCGAATTTGACAAGGTCATCCGCGTTGCCATCAATCAGGAGCATATCGATGATCGCTCGACCGAGTTGAAAAATGCAAAAGAAATAGCATTCTTTCCTCCCATGACAGGTGGTTGATCATGCTGGATCAAGAGCCCATCAAAACGCAAGTCAGAACACAGGCGGAAGACTTCTCATTTGATGAGGAGATGAAGTCCCTAACTGTATCACGCAAAGACATTGGTGCCGTTGTGGGCTTTGTGGGGCTATGCCGCGATGAAGGCGGCACGCTTTCGGCCCTTGAGCTGGAACACTATCCTTCCATGGCCGAAGCCGAGATCAAAAGAATCGGTGAACAAGCCATTGCGCGTTTTGATCTCAAAGGCCTGAAAGTCATCCATCGTTACGGCAAAATTTTACCCGGTGAAAACATCGTTCTGGTGATTGCCGCCTCGCCCCATCGCCAGGCAGCGTTTGACGGGGCTAACTACATGATGGACTTTTTGAAAACCCGGGCACCGTTCTGGAAGAAAGAGCATCTGGTGGATGGCCAAACAGGTGAATGGGTTGATGCAAAAGATCTGGATGACGATGCTTTGAAACGCTGGGATTAATCCCCATTGCTTTTGTCGTTTAGAACGCCAGCATCACCGGCATCAATATCCTTGCAGCGCTCGATGTAATTTAGCTGTTTGTCGGCCAGCAGCTTGAAATAGTTGCTTCACAGGCCTCAAACTAATGCACTTACAAACAAAAACAGCGCCAGCATATTGGCTGGCGCTGCAATTTTTATCGCTTTTCGCGCTTAATTTTCGACTAGGCGATTAGCCTACGATTTCACATCCGGCGAACCAGAACGCGATTTCTTCAGCTGCTGTTTCAGGAGCATCAGAACCGTGAACAGAATTTTCACCAAGGGAAAGAGCGAACTCTTTACGGATAGTGCCTTCAGCTGCATCAGCCGGGTTTGTTGCACCCATGACTTCGCGGTTTTTCAAAATAGCGTTTTCACCTTCAAGAACCTGAACAACTGTCGGGCCAGATGACATGAATTCTGTCAATTCACCGAAGAATGGACGTGCGCTGTGAACCGCGTAGAATGCTTGCGCTTCGCGCAGGCTCATATGCACGCGGCGTGAGGCAACCACACGCAGACCAGCTTCTTCAAGCTTGGCTGTGATAGCACCAGTAAGGTTGCGCTTGGTTGCGTCTGGTTTGATCATGGAAAAAGTACGTTCAATGGCCATTGGGTCCACCTTTTAATTGTTGATTGAATGGAAAAGATGCGCCTCTATACCCACCTTGGCGATGCCTGCCAAGACCTGTTTTGCCGCTTTGGATAGGGAGGCAGGTTAAATATTGGCTTCTGAAACAGAACGCCCAAGTCCGTCATGTAGATCGAGCATGCGCTCAAACCATGCCATTACCGGATCACCCTTGTCCATCATTTGCAATCCAGAACAAATTCGAAGCCATTGAAACGCTCCAAAGGGGATGTAATCAGCGAAAATCGGATGATCACCGCCAATGAAGTCCTGGTTCTTCAGCAAGACCCGCAGCGGCATCAAAGCGGCTTTCAATTTGTCCAAACTGTTTTCACGCCCTTCAACAAATACTTCGAGCGTTGTTCCAAAGGCAGCTTCGCGCTTTTTGCGGAAATATGCCTGATCTTCCTCGCTCAACATATTGTAGATGTCCAATGCTGCCCATTTGATAATCCATGAGTGAAGCTGAGTTTGTGTCCAGCTCTCTACGAAACGGGTCAATGGCACGCTTCCCTTACCATCAAAAAGACCCGGGCCACGATCGGGATAAGCATCCCGCAAATAAGTCGCGATTGTAAACGAATCTGAAACAAGGCGGTCTCCATGACGGATCACCGGCACAATGGTCTGTCCGCCATTTTCAATTTCGCTGATTCGAGTAAAACCCACCGGCACAACATCATAGTCGAGTTTTTTGTGCGCCAATGCCATTCGGGCTTTCCAGCAATGGGGCGAAAACGGACGAGATGAATCTTTTCCAACGAGTTCATAGAGGATTATGGGCATGGGTACTTCTTCGTGAATTGGTGGCAGGGCAATTTCAATCACTGTAAGTGTGATAAATTCAGACAAGCCGCAAGGGCATTTGGGTAACACTCTTAATAAAATCGATATTGCCAAAGACACGACTTGCAGTCTTGGCCCTCCTGCTTCATTAGAGCGGTTCAATTCCCTTTAAATTTATTGAATTTCCAATGATCGCAATTAATGACCTCACCTTCCGAATGATGGGCCGCGTGCTTTTTGACAAAGCAAGCGTGTCTATAGATGTGGGAGCCAAAGTGGGCCTGGTCGGGCGCAACGGTACAGGCAAAACGACACTCTTCAAGATGATTGTTGGCGAGTTACAGCCCGAGTCCGGTGAAATCAGTATTCCCAAAGGCGCCCGCATTGGTCAGGTAGCCCAGGAGGCTCCAGGTACCCAGGACACATTGCTGGAAACCGTGTTGAAGGCGGATCTTGAGCGCACAGCGTTAATCATTGAGGCAGAAACTGCTACCGATCCCGAACGTATTGCAGACATCCATACCCGTTTGGCTGATATCGATGCGCATTCGGCAGAATCGCGCGCGGGAGCGATTTTGCACGGCCTTGGCTTTGATGCGGAAGCACAACAACGCCCCTGTGCCGATTTTTCCGGCGGATGGAGAATGCGGGTAGCGCTTGCAGCCATCCTGTTTTCAGAACCTGATCTGCTGCTGCTAGACGAACCGACCAACTATCTCGACCTTGAAGGTTCGTTGTGGCTGGAAAACTATGTTGCACGGTATCGGCACACCGTCATCATCATCAGCCACGACCGGGATCTGCTCAACAAATCCTGCAATGCCATTGTGCATCTTGAACATCAGAACCTGACCTATTATCGCGGCGGGTATGACATCTTTGAGCGGACCAGAGCTGAACGGCTGATGCTGCAATCCAAAATGAAGGAAAAGCAGGACGCGAAACGCAAGCATATGGAAGCTTTCGTTGACCGCTTTCGCGCCAAGGCTTCCAAGGCGAGGCAGGCTCAAAGCCGGCTCAAAGCCCTTGAAAAGATGCAAGAAATTTCGATTGCTGTGGATGAGCGGGTAGCACCCTTATCCTTCCCTAGCCCGAAGAAACAGATCGCTTCTCCCATTATCAATATGGAAAACGTCAAGGTTGGTTATGTGGATGACAAGCCTATCCTCAAAGGCCTGAACCTGCGCCTGGATGCGGATGACCGTATCGCTCTTTTGGGCGCAAATGGTAATGGTAAGTCTACCTTTGCCAAGCTTTTATCCAATCGCCTGAAAGAACAGGATGGCGTGGTCAGCCGGGCCGATAAATTGCGGATCGCGATGTTTGCCCAGCACCAACTGGATGACCTGATTCCTGAACAAACGCCTTATGATCATGTGCGCAAATTGATGCCGGGAGAGCCCGAAGGCAAGGTTCGCGGACGTGTCGCGAGAATGGGCCTTGGTGCTGACAAAATGGATACCAAAGCGAGTGATCTATCCGGCGGTGAGCGGGCGAGGCTGCTGTTGGGTATTGTCACTTTTGACGCCCCGCATGTTCTCATTCTTGATGAGCCGACCAACCACCTTGATATCGATAGCCGTCAGGAGTTGGTGATGGCGCTTAATGAATATTCCGGCGCTGTTATTCTTATCTCCCACGACCGACATCTGGTGGAAGCAAGTGCAGACAGGCTTTGGCTCGTTGGCAACGGAACTGTCGGCCCTTACGACGGCGACATGGATGACTATAAGAAGCTGATCCTCAAGGGACCGGAAGGCGAGAGCAAAGCCAAGAAAAAGGCTGAAAGCGCCCCTGCCCCTGTTAAGAAACAGGAAAAGCGCAAAGACGCTGCTCAAATTCGCCTTGAACAGGAAGCTACCCGCAAGCGCGTCAAACAGCTTGATGGCGTGATGAAGAAGGCCACTGAAGCAATCCAGAAACTGGACAAATTGCTCGCGGTGGCTTCAACCAATCGCGAGGTTACCAGAATACGTGATCTGGCTACCAAAAAGGCTGAATTCGAGCGGCGTTTGGCAGAGGTCGAAAATGAATGGCTAGAGCTTAGCAGCGAGTTGGAAAACAGCTAAGGGCTACTTTTGTCGGCCCCAGCGCGATGGTTTCTTTGTAGATTTTTCAGCCTCGCGGTTCGGCGCATTCAATCGGCGACGCTTGCGCCCGAACATAACCATCAAAAGTCCACCCATCATCAAGCCAAGGCCAATATTTCTAAAACTTTCAT
>JBAUHS010000094.1:0-20291 GCA_049680405.1 Salaquimonas sp.
CAATGCATGACCAACGGCGCGATAGGTTAGGCCCGTATCCAAATGCGGCAAATTGAAATGGACCGCCAGTTTGCGGGCAAGCGTACCTTTTCCTGAAGCAGCTGGGCCGTCTATGGCGATGATGAGGGGGTTAGTCAAAATTCGCCCCCAATTCGCCCATCAAACCAATAAACTCCGGAAAACTGGTGGCAATGGGTGACGTATCATCAACGCTGACCGGCTTTTCTGATGCCATGCCCATGACTAGGAAGCTCATGGCAATGCGATGATCAAGATGGGTTTGAACTTGGCCGCCGCCACCAAGGCCTTTGCCGTCTGGCCGACCGGAGACTTTCATCCAGTCGGGACCTTCCGAAACTTCTACACCGTTGATTTCAAGGCCACGGGCAACTGCATCCAGTCTATCTGACTCTTTTACACGCAATTCGCCAACATCTTCCATCATGGTTTCTCCTTGAGCAAAGGCTGCTGCGACAGCCAGCACCGGATATTCATCAATCATGGAGGCTGAGCGATCGCCCGGTACCGTTACACCTTTTAATTCACTGGAGCGCACACGCAAATCTGCGATAGTTTCGCCGCCGCTTTCGCGTGAATTGGATATTTCAATATCAGCGCCCATTTCAAGCAGTGTGGTGATCAATCCTGTTCTGGTCGGGTTCATCAAAATATTCTCAAGAAGCACGTCAGAACCTGGCACGATCAATGCAGCCACAATGGGAAAGGCTGCCGAGGAAGGGTCCGCAGGAACCTGAATATCGCAACCTGTTAGTTTACCCTGACCTTGCAAGCGAATGGTGCGAGTGCCGTCTTTAACAGTTTCGACTTCCACATCCGCGCCAAAACCTGCGAGCATTTTTTCCGTATGATCTCTGGTCATGACCGGCTCAATAACCGTCGTGATGCCCGGGGTGTTCAGCCCGGCCAGAAGCACAGCGGATTTTACCTGAGCCGATGGCATTGGCACGCGATATTCAACGGGGTTTGGATAGGCTGCGCCACGAATGGTGATGGGCAAACGGCAACCTTGTGCCTCGCTGATGACTTGAGTGCCTGTCAATTTCAACGGATCGATGATCCGGGCCATGGGCCGACCGGACAAAGAAGCATCCCCCAAAAAAGTGGTTTCAAAATCATAGGTCCCGGCCAGTCCCATGAAAAGGCGGCAACCTGTTCCTGAATTTCCAAAATCAATCGGAGCGTCGGGTGCCAACAACAAACCATTGCCTGTCCCCTGAATTATCCATTCATCGCCTTCTTTTCGAATCAGCGCGCCAAAAGCTTTGGCAGCCTTTGCGGAATTCAAGACATCCTCACCCTCGAGCAAACCTTTGATGCGCGTTTCGCCACTGGCCAGCCCCCCAAACAACATCGAGCGATGCGAAATAGATTTATCGCCGGGAATGTGCGCTTGGCCTTTCAGGGCCGCACACTTGCGGGAAGATTTGGGTATTTTAGGGCCGTGTCCGGACATATTTTCATTCTTGCTTGATTAAGTGACCCGGTTACAGATTTTACTTTGACTGGGTCAGGCCTGCCACTGGAAATAATTCCGGCGGTTCCTAACACAGCATTAGGCACTCGTCACCTGTGATAGCTTTCCAAAATGCCGATGAAATTCCTTTTATGAACTGTCTTGGGCAGATAAATGACAGTTAATCCGGAACAAGCGCTGACGATATTGACCCGGTAGGTCGTCAATTTCCTTCTTTCAAAATTCTGAGCTTGGTGGCAAAACTCAATTGCAGTCCAATTTGCTTTTGACACTGGGTGTTTTGGACTGTAAGGGAAGCGCGATTTTATTGATTTATCCGAAAAGAGGTTTGCCGTGGCGAAAGACAAGCTAGGTACGAAACGGGTTTGCCCAGAGACAGGCCGTAAATTTTACGATCTGAACAAAGATCCGATCGTGTCACCCTATAGCGGGAAGTCATACCCGCTCAGTTACTTCCTTGAATTGGCATCAACTACCAAGGTTAAAAAAGAATCCGCTAAACCAAAACCTGATGAAGATGAGGATGAGGTTGAAGAGGAAGAAGTTGAAGACGACGACGATCTTGAAGAGGATTCAACTGTGGAAGTTGTTAGTCTTGAAGATGCCGACGACGACGATGACGATGACGACAGTGTTCTCAGCTCAGACGACGTCACGGATGATGAGGATGACGACGATATCCCAGAAATTCCGGATGTTGAGCTTGATGATGACGACGATGACGATGCAGCAGATGACGACATCTTCCTAGAAGATGACGATGATGATGCGCCGATTGCCGGTGTCATTCCGAAAAAGAACGACGAAGATCTTTAGTCTTCACTAACAAAGTTCAGGCGGTGTTGATTGGCATCGCCTGAACATGCATTAATATTTGGCATTCGCGGTTTTTGTCCTTGATTCAATTCAAGACCAGCGGTATTCGAGTGCTTCCAGAAAAAGAGCCCTTGCTCTTTTGACCTGATTGAAACCTTAATGGTTTTGAAATGGGGCTATAGCTCAGCTGGGAGAGCGCTTGCATGGCATGCAAGAGGTCAGCGGTTCGATCCCGCTTAGCTCCACCAAATTACGCTAATAAGCAGCTGAATTTAGTATACAATTGGGAGAGCAATAATTCTTTTCCCACTTTTGCCCTAATATCAATTTGCATAATTGCCTCTTTGTCACGCATGGAGAACTTCTTTGCTGCTTCAAATAAATTGTATTTCAAGAGACGTCTCGTCATTTACTCCTGTTGGGCAATGATGAGTCCAAAAACATTACTTCAACAACTGCATCGATTAGACCTTTGCGGCTGACGAGGAAGCGTTATCCCTCGCGGAATAAAGGTGTTTATGTGGATAACCAATCAGAATTGCCACGCTTATCATAAAGCCGATTGCGGCCATCATGATGACGAACAGACTTAGGGGCTGGACTCAATATATTCATCTGCAATCTATCCAGGGTTCTCAACGGTCAGCTTTCGTTTTTCATCGATTGGATTTATGTCTTTGAAAATATCTACCCTGCATTGCTGATCAATTTCAGAGCATGTTTTTTTCTTCAAGCACCCGCCGCGCAACGCGAAAACAATCAAGCGCCTGGGGCACACCGCAATAAATAGCAATGACGTGGATGATCGCACGGATCTCATTTTTGGAAACACCGTTTGTAATTGCGCCTCGGCAATGAATTTCCCACTCGTTCATCTTACCCAATGCCCCGAGCATGGATAGATTCATCATTGAACGTGTCTTGACGTCTATAACCTCATCTCCCCAACCAAAACCCCAGCACCATGCGGTCATAGCCTCCTGGAAGGGCCGCGAAAAATCATCGGCCGCCGCCAGGTTTTTTTCCACATAGTCCGCGCCTAAAGTTGCTTTGCGCTGTTCCAAACCCTTTAGAAACAGGTCTTCGTCAAATGGGCTGTCTGGCATGGGTTTTTCCTCTTGGATGGTGTTCTGGCTTCTAAAAACTACCGCATCACAAACGGATTGGCCATTGGCTGATCGGAAGTATTGATCCAAGTGGTTTTGGTTCTTGTGTACTCCAGAATGGATTCCATACCAGCTTCGCGGCCATAGCCGGATTGGTTAAAACCACCAAAAGGCGCAATTGGCGAAACTGCCCTATAGGTGTTCACCCAGCATATGCCGGACCGGATGCGATCCGACACGCGGTGTGCGCGCGCCACATTCTCGGTAAACACTCCAGAACCAAGACCAAACTCACAATCATTGGCGATTGCAATGGCTTCTTCTTCGGTATCAAATGGCAGCAATGACATGACAGGGCCAAACATTTCCACCTTAAGGGTTTCCGTTTCCGGTGACACACATTCAACCAATGTTGGCTCGAAATAATTCCCTGTCAGATTTTTTACCCGCATGCCGCCAAAGTGGATGCTTGCTCCCTGCTGGCGGGCTTTTTCCAAAGTTCGTTCAATTGTTTCAATTTGGGCATTTGTGCACAAGGGCCCCATATGGGTTTTGACATCCAGAGGATCGCCAACAATGATTGATTTGGCGCGCTCGGAAATGCGTTTCACCAACTCACCCAGAATTGAGCGATGAACGATCCCTCGGGTTCCTGCAACGCAGGATTGGCCCGATGCGCCAAAATTGCCAGCAATCAATCCATTTACCGCTGAAACAAGATTAGCATCCTCGAAAACGATAATCGGTGACTTTCCGCCAAGCTCCAGGGATGTGACTGCAAAATTTTCTGCCGAGTTTCGAACGACATGTCTTGCGGTTTCCGGCCCGCCGGTAAATGCGATACGATCGATATCTTTATGGCGGGTAAGAGGGATTGCGCAATTTTCCGCATCCCCTGTTATCACCGACACCACCCCCTTGGGAAACCCGGCCTCCTCAATCAGTTTCGCAAATTCAAACATCGGAGCAGGCGCGATTTCAGAGGCCTTTAAGACGACCGTACATCCGGCTGCCAATGCTGGGCCAAGCTTGGTAGCGGTTAAAAACATTTGGGCATTCCAGGGCACAATCGCCACCACAACCCCAATAGGTTTGCGGGCTGTAAAGACATGCATATCAGGCTTATCAATAGGCAGAACAGCGCCTTCGATCTTGTCAGCCAAACCGGCGAAATAGCGATAATAGTCGCCCACATATTTGGTTTGCGATGCGGTCTCCACGAGCAGTTTTCCGCTATCCTTTGTTTCAGCGATACCGATTTTGTCAGCATTCGCTTCAACCAAATCGGCTAACCGATAAAGCAATTTGCCGCGTGCAGTCTGGCTCATGTCCCGCCAGGCCGGATCCTCCAGGGTGCGTTTGGCCGCTGATACCGCCCGATCAACATCCTGCGCGGATGCGCAGTCGAATGTAGCCCAAGCCTCGCCCGTTGCAGGATTCAAGCTGGACATTTTCTGCATGTCCGAGCCAACGCACCAGGCGCCATCTATAAATAATTGATAGTGAGGAAGATTGGTCATAAGTTCTCTCAATTCTATTTTGCAAATGCAGGCATGACATCATTGATGAAGCGTTTCAGGGACGCACGTTTACGATCGATAGACATCCCGCTATCAATCCAGAACGAGAATTCATCATATCCCAAATCCTCATACCGTTTGATCTGGTCTATCACCTCGCGTGCAGTACCGATGGTCAGGTCGCGGCGCATGTTTTCCGGTGCCATCAATGTATTGGAAGCAAGTTCGTCATCTGAAAGCTCCGCTATATGCCCCTGATTCACGGGGCGCTTGTTTTGGAACCAGGCTCCGAAGTAATTATAGAATTTGCTGAGTTCTTTGGCGGCCAAGTCACTGTCATTCTCACCCGCCGAAACATAGGTGTGGTGCAACAACATGATTTTGGGGCGGGGACCGTCATGACTTTCACACGCAGTTTCAAAGCGCTTCATCAGGGTGGTAATCTCGTCAATTCCCTGCCATAGGGGCGTTACCTGAACATTGAAGCCATTCTGTACCGCGAATTCGTGGCTGTTTGGATCGCGAGCGGCAATCCAGATTGGCGGACCGTTTTCCTGAAGGGGTTTAGGCGCACTGCTGGTTGCAGGAAACTTGTAAAACTCTCCTTCATGGGCGCAATCGCCGGACCACAATTGACGTAAAAGGGGTGCACTTTCACGCATGCGCTGGCCAGCCTCCCAGGCATCCATACCCGGCATGAGCCGCTCATATTCGTAGGAATAGGCACCACGCGCTATGCCCATTTCCAACCGTCCACCCGTGACAAGATCGGTCATGGCAGCTTCGCCTGCCAGCTTGATGGGATGCCAAAATGGAGCGATAACAGTGCCTGTTCCCAGTTTCACATTTTTCGTGTGGCGCGCCAAATCGGTAATGGTGATGAAAGGGTTGGGCGCAATTGTGAATTCCATACCGTGGTGTTCACCGGACCAGATTGCCCGCATACCACCTTCATCGGCCATCGTGCAGAGTGACAAGAAATCTGCATACAGTTTTTCATGATTCTGCTCCGGTCGCAGACGCTCCATGTGGGCAAAAAGAGAAAATTCCATTGAGTTCTCCGGTCGTTATACGGTGTTTTCGTGATGGACTTCACCAGCATTACTGTCGCCGATATAAAGTCCAAAGCTTTGGTTCATGCGCTCTGTGAGATAGCGCCTGACCATGATCTCTTCAGGCGCATGTATCCAATCGTGTACCAGCAATTCCTCGGAATGAAGCATGATGCCAGATTTAGTATCTACATTTTCAACGGTCTTCGCCCGGAAATATATGTATCGTTTGTTAATGCTGGCATCGTGAAAAACCGAATAAACACGTCCAATTTCGACGTCCAAGCCGAGGTTTTGCAAATATTTGCGGATGCCGGAACGTGCCTGGGTCTCGTCTGTCAGCTCGCAGGATGGCAGTGCAATCTGGCCGCCCTGCTGAAGGATGAAAATCTGCTCCTGATGTTCAATAATCGCCCCCACATTGACAGGCCGTTGGGCAGTAGCTGTTTGTTGCGCCTCGCGCTCATTTGCCAATGAAAAGTAGCCACCACGCCAGTAGCCAAGACCTAGCCCTTCGTTATTTTTGAAAGCGTTTACCTTACCGAGCAATACAATATGATCGCCAGCGTCCACACACTTATGAACGGAGCAGGAGAAGCTGGCCAAAGCGCCGCAAATCAATGGCGTATTACTATCGTCACACGTCCATTTTACTTGGGAAAAACGGTCCTCTTTTGAACTTGCAAATGCGTTGGAAGTTTCTTGTTGGTCCTCACGCAGAATGTTGACCGCGAAATGGGTGCATTGTTGAAATGCTTCGATACTTGAAAGATGTTTTCCAGGACACACCAATAACAATGGCGGCTCCATTGAAACTGATGTGAAGGAGTTTGCCGTAAAGCCGACCGGGCTGCCATCCTCCGCGCGGGCAGTAACAATGGTGACGCCGGTCATGAAGCTGCCAAATGCCGCCCGCAGGGCTTTTGGGTCAAAAGCTTGCATGGGCGACCTCACTATTTGCATGCCAATCAATCAGATATTTGCTCACAATTTCCGGATGGGTCATGGGCATCATATGCCGGGCTTCCGGAACGATAATCATACTGCCCATGGAAACGAGATCAGCAAGAGTTCGTGACATTTCAGGCGTTGAATTTGGCTCCTCAGCGCCGGTCATAAAAAGTGCCGGACATCTCACAGAGCGAAGTTGCGCTTCCTGTGGACCATCTTCATTTGCAAAAACACTATAGGCATGGCTGTAACCCATTGGATCAACCTTAATCAACCATTGATGACATTGATCATTGGCTTCTTTTAGCATTCCAGTCGGCCTCTCACCAAACCATCTTGCAAGAGTTGCACTTGGATCAGCTGCGCCATTTTTTTGGATATCAACAGCCCGCTCGATAACGGAACGCTTGGCTAAACCGGAGCGCCTGAAAACCGCATTTAGCGGCGCAATTGCCGAGACCAGATTTGGATGACGGATCGCCAAATCCATTGAAATCAAAGCGCCCATGGAATGGCCGACCACGATGCTTGGGCCATCCATTCCGCTCAAGACTTCTGCAACAGCATTTGTATAGTCGTTCAACTGAGGAGATTTGGAAAAGCACGGACTTTCTCCATGGCCAGGCATATCCAGAACGGAAAGGGAAAAATGTTTCTCCAGAAACGGTATCATCGCCCCCCAGGCATCAGCGCATAAGCCTACTCCATGGATCAAGACCATTGCAGGACCAGTTCCACCGCGATAGCCTGAAATCCGGGCGCTCAATTTATACCGCTGCAGGGTTGTCAACATCATGCCCCAGATCTTTCAAGTCCTGATACCTGTCGCCAATTCGGTGATGTGGGCGGCCGCTCATGGCTGCGCCAAGAACAATCACGATTTCATCAGCTCGGGGCGCATCAGGAATTGCAAATTGAATGGTCAGGTAATGGGAGCGACGCCCGGCATCGTTCTTGTCCATCAAAGGCACTGCTATGGATGCGTTTGGTCCGCCTCGTGTATTTGTGAAGGCAAGATAACTTTTCGCTTTCACGGCCTCCCGGTAAAAATTGCCGAAACGCAACGTGTGTATTAGCGCCGAAGCATGCTCGATTTCTCCATCCACGCCAACGACAGCGGCCTTGCCATATGCCTCGATGGCATCGCCGGAGCCGGCAAGAGCGATCATGCGTGCCGTCATCATCTCCCCAAGCTTTGGGCCATAATCCATGATTTCCGGTTTTAAATTCTCTACGAATTTTCCCGCCCATGGATTGGTTACAACTGCTGCCACGGCAAACATGCGCCATGGTTTTGATGCGGTTTTGAACCCTTCAATCAAGGTCTCTTCGTCGAAAGTAATAATTTTTCGAATTTCAAGTGGCATTGAGGTCGTCAAGAAGTGCACCCTCCCAGATTTTGCATCATTTCAAATGTGAAGTTTGCTCCAAGCACCGAAAATTGACAATCTAACAATTCGGGGTCATAGCCATTAGTAAAACTTATAGCTTAATTGAAGCGAGGTTTCCTTGGCGCGCGCACTCCCTCCTTTGGCCTGGTTTAGGGCATTTGAAAGTTCTGCTCGAAATTTGAGCTTTACGGCTGCTGCACTGGAGCTGGGGCTAACCCAATCTGCAATCAGCCAACAGGTGAACTCCCTGGAAAAAAGATTTGGAACCCTGCTGTTTGTCCGCAAAAGCAGAGGCCTGGCTCTGACAGATGAGGGTCGCCGTCTGGTTCCAACGGTTGCTCAGGCCATGGCAATTTTGCACTCGGCTAGCGATACTTTTGATGCCAAAACAGACCGGCAACTGCTCACGGTCTCAACAAGTGTCAGCATAGCCCAGTGGTATCTTGTTCCCCGATTGAAAGACTTTGCGGCAATCCATGAAAATGTTGGAATCAGATTGATGACAAAAGTCTGGCCCGATGAGTTTGCTGATACCAGTGTCGATGTGGAAATCAGATTTGATTCCAACAAATCGGCAGGCAAAAACTCGAAACCTCTGGGATCTTTCAAGTCCATACTGGTTTGCGCGCCTGCATTGCTCGCCAGGGATGAATTGTCAGATCCCGTCGAAGAATGGATTACCAACCACCCACTCATTCAGGTTGTTGGAACGTCAGATACCTGGCAGGCCTGGGCCAAAGACGTAAAACACGGTCTTGAGATCAATCCCACATTATTTGTGGATTCCCATGGCATGGCAGTTGATCTGGCCCGCTCCGGCTCGGGGATAGCGTTGACCAACAGGTCCATAGCGGCGCCAAGTTTAAACGATGGAACTCTTATTCGGTTGGAAGCGCCGCCGATGGCATCGCAAGATGGCTATCATCTGACGATTTTCCCGTCGCGCAATACAGAACTTGCTACCAAATTCGCTGAATGGCTTGATGCTGAGATAATAAAGGCGGAAGCACAAGTTTAGGTCAGCATGACCGGCTTTACCCCCAATTCGTGCAAAACCAGATGTCAAAAACTCACAGAATTAAGCCTTGGCCTATGTTATAACCCCACACGACCATTAAGCTTGATATACAAGGCAGAATACTCATTTACTTGATCAAGAATTTTAATGCTAAACCAACCCCAAGTTTAGGAATATGGCAGTGTCCATTCTGAAACAGTTTGCAGTGATTATTTTCGTTTTGCTTGTCACTTTGGCAGGCTGGGTTTATTTTGACCCAAATGCAATCGGAACGCTGGCCAAATATAAACTTGATATTGCTCCTTTGAGGCAAATCGCTGTTTTAAGCGAAGCTGATGGCTCCAATGCCAACGAAGAAAATACAGGCAAGGGAAAAAGAGGTCCGCGAGAAGCTTTGGTGATCACAGCTCCGGTAAGCAAAGGGATTGTCAATGACCGATTGAATGCGATTGGCAATGGTAGAGCTGCCCAATATGTGACAGTTACTTCCCTGGTCTCAGGCCAGATTGTTGAGCTGCCAGCAGGTTCCGGCGATAAAGTTGAAGCAGGTGCGGTCATAGCCCGCCTTGATGCTGAAAACGAAGCCCTTGCCCTGGAACGGGCAAAACTTACCGCCGCCGATTTGAAGACAAAGACTGAACGGGCAAAAGCATTGTTCAAAACAAGAAGCACTACAGCCGCTGCGGCTGAAACAGCAGAAGTAGCCTATGACAATGCAGCCCTTGCGGTGCGGGAAGCCCAGCTTAATCTTGATCGCAGAACCATACGCTCACCGATAGACGGATTGGTTGGCATCATTACAGCCAATATTGGTGACTATGTCACCAACCAGACGCCGATCGTGACCATTGATGATCGCAGTAAAATCATCATCGAGTTTTTTGTGCCGGAACGGTTTGCAACTTCGATCAAAGTCGGCTCCACTGTTTCAGCTGTATCTGTAGCGCGCCCTGGCGAGCAATTTACCGGAGAGGTTGTTGCAATTGACAACCGTGTGGATATTGCCAGCCGTACCCTTCAGGTTCGCGCCGAGATACCCAATACCGATGACCAGTTGCGGGCAGGCATGGCGTTCAAAGTTGAGATGCGCTTTGACGGCGAAGAATTTTCATCGGTTGATCCTCTTGCAATTCAATGGGATTCAAACGGCTCTTACGTCTGGCAAATCGATACGGAAGGAAAAGCAGTCAAAAAGCCTGCACGTATCGTTCAACGAAATCCTGAATCTGTTCTTGTCGAAGCAGAGCTTGTTGAAGGCGATTTGGTGGTCACAGAGGGTATTCAAAACCTGCGTGCAGGCGCAAATGTCAAGATAATGGGGAATGACAATAGCACCGCAAAACAGGCGGGCGACAAGGCAGTTGGCTCATGAGCAAGGGCAAAGAGATTGTTATCGAACTCGAAGACGTGAGCACTGAAGAGCCAAAGGAGATTGCCTCGATAGAAGGGACGCCAACGAATGGCGGATTGGCCGTTTTTGTAAGGCGTCCAGTACTTTCTCTTGTGTTGGGCCTTTTGATAATCGTGGCAGGGCTTGCAGCGATTTACGCGGCGGAAATTCGCGAACTGCCGGATGTCGATAGTCCTGTCATCACTGTCTCAACAGATTTTTCCGGGGCATCGCCGGAAACGATCGACCGGGAACTGACATCTCTGATTGAAGGGGCTGCTGGCCGAGTTACCGGCGTCAGTTCAATCTCGTCCAGTTCTTCCTTCGGGCGAAGCCGCGTAACCATCGAATTTTCCGACAGCACTGATTTGAACATTGCCGCCTCTGATTTGCGGGATGCAATCAGCCGAGTTTCCCGCGATATGCCCGATGGCGCGGAAGATCCGCGAATTGTAAAAGCCGACTCTGATGCCCAACCCGTCCTGCGATTGGCAGTAACTTCCAACATCATGTCTGTTCAGGATATGACCATATTGGTGGAAGATGAAGTGGTTGACCGTCTATCCGCTGTTCCCGGCGTTGCTGATGTAAGTGTTTACGGTGATCGGGATAAGATATTCAGGATCGATATTAATCCCGGGCGCCTTGCTGCCTTGGGACTGACGGTAGCAGATGTTCGCTCCTCGCTTTCCAGCGTTGCCTTTGATGTGCCTGCCGGATCGCTAACCTCCAACTCTCAAGATATCGTTGTACGGGCAACTGCCGACATTACAACGCCGGAGGATTTTGAAAATCTTTTCGTGCAGGAAAGAGTTCAGATACGCGATGTCGCCACTGTAACGCTTGGGCCGGATCCAGGTGACAGCTCCCTTCGGGCCAATGGCAAAACCGGTATTGGTCTCGGTATCATTCGTCAGGCTCAGTCCAATACCCTGGAGATTTCAAAAGGAGTGCGCGATGCAGCCGCACGTATTCAAACTATTTTGCCTATAGGCGTTGAGATCAGGGTTACCAGCGATGATGCCACCTTTATCAGCGGCGCCATTGAGGAAGTGGTTCGTTCACTGCTCTTGGCCGTGATGATTGTGGTAATTGTCATTTATCTGTTTCTGCTTGATTGGCGAGCAACACTCATTCCGGCGGTTACAATGCCCATCGCCCTGATCGGCACGATTGCAGCGATCTATCTGGTCGGGTTTTCTGTCAATATTCTCACTTTGCTGGCTTTGGTGTTGGCGACAGGAATGGTGGTCGATGATGCGATTGTTGTTCTGGAAAACATCGTGCGCCGGCGAAATCAGGGAATGGGCATCAGAGCTGCTGCGGTCATAGGAACAAGGGAGGTTTTCTTTGCGGTGATAACAACAACAGCGACCCTTGCAGCGGTGTTTATTCCTTTGTCATTTTTGCCGGGCCAGGCAGGCGGTCTGTTTCGCGAGTTCGGTTTTGTATTGGCATTTGCTGTAACGCTCTCCAGCTTTGTTGCATTGGTTCTCTGCCCAATGCTGGCATCACGCTTTGTCCAGCCGCTTGAGACGGCACCCAACGATGTTTCCAAACCTGGGCTATTAAAAGCTCTTGGTGCTCGATTGGGTGATCTTTACAAAGGCTTGCTTCATCGCGCCCTAGATGCGCCAATGGTGGTGATTGCACTTTCAATCCTGTTTGGAGTAATTGCCTGGATTTCCCTTGCAGCGATCCCCCAAGAGCTTACCCCTCGCGAAGACCGGGCCGTGGCACTGATGAGCATCTCTGCCCCCCAAGGCGTTAGCCTGGATTACACCGCTGCAAGAATGCGCCAGGTTGAGGAGCTTGTCATGCCGCTCCGACAATCCGGTGAAGTCAGCAATGTATTTTCAATTGCTGGCCGTGGTGGAAATTCCAATAGCGGCTTCATGGTGCTGACACTTGCTCCTTGGGCGGAACGCGAACGCAGCCAAAATGACATTGTGGGTCAACTGAACGGAATTGTTGGTTCAATTCCAGGAATCAGAGCCTTTGCTATTCAACCTAACAGTTTGGGCATTCGCGGTGCGGGCAATGGTTTGCAATTTGCACTGGTCGGAAATTCCTATCAGGAAATGGGAGATGCAGCTCAGGAGATCGTTGAAAAACTTCAGGATGATGAAAGATTCACGCAAGTTAGGCTATCCTATGAAACAACCCAGCCGCAATTATCCGTGTCTATTGATCGGGCGAGAGCATCAGATTTGGGTATAGATATTGATGGTCTTGCTCAGGCAATGCAGGCGCAGCTTGATGGCACGGAAGTTGGAAATGTCTTTATCAATGACCGGGCTTTTCCCGTAAAGTTGATTTCCACGACCAACCCGATCAATGACCCCACGGACCTTGAAAACATTTATTTGAAAGCCGGTGATGGCCGCATGGTCCCGATGTCGACTATTGCCACGCTTGAGGAAAAGGCGGTTTCACCGTCATTAAACCGGGAAAGTCAATTGCGCGCTGTTTCCATCACAACAGGCCTGACCAATGGCATGGCCCTGGGGGCAGCTTTCGAAGCTGTTCAAAACATCGCCGAGCCGCTACTGCCAGCCGGATCACGGATTATTCCACTTGCTGAGGCCGCCACGCTGGAACAGTCCTCTTCAGATATTTTGGTGGTATTCGGTATTGCGATTGTCGTTGTGTTGCTGGTCCTCGCCGCACAATTTGAGAGTTTTGTCAGCGCACTGATTATCATGGCCACGGTGCCGCTGGGCCTTGCATGCGCGGTGTTTGCGCTATTGCTCACGGGCGGCAGTTTTAATGTTTACAGCCAAATCGGGCTGGTTTTGCTGGTAGGAGTGATGGCCAAGAATGGCATTTTGATTGTCGAATTTGCCAATCAATTGAGAAACAAAGGTCTTAGCATTCGCGAAGCCATTGAAGATGCTTGCTCCATTCGGTTGCGTCCGGTGATGATGACCATGAATTCCACCGTTTTGGGAGCCCTGCCACTTGTCTTTGCTTTTGGTGCAGGAGCAGAAGCCCGCTCTGCGCTTGGCTGGATCATTGTCGGTGGATTGGGCATGGCTACGGTCTTTACCCTTTTCCTGACACCTGTTGCCTATCTCGTCCTTGCAAGATTTTCCAAACCTACCATTGAAGAGGAAAAACGCCTGGCCCGCGAAATGAAAGCAGCAACAATTTAGACGGTCAAATTGCACGACATAGGCTAATTAGCCAGTTTGCTCCAACCGCATCAAAATCGGCAGGCAAATATCCTCCTCATCGGAAATATGTCGTATAAACAACTTATCTAGACGAAGGGCTGAGGCGAGCAGTTTTTCGCCAGCCTGCATCATCCGGCTCTTTTTTTCTGTTGGCACCGCATTGTTGATCGCATGCATTTCCTTGAAGCCAATAGTGGCATTTTCAATATCGTCCAGAACGACAGACAAAATAGTGTGGTCATTTTCCAACAGGTCTATCGGATCAGCCAATTCCGGAAAAATTCGCAGGAATGCAGGAAAAAAATGATCGTCCTCAATGTGATGATGCCCATGGGCATGGGAAACAAGTTGACCGGCCAGTGAACTAATGCGCGGCGCCATCAACTCCAAACGGTCAAGCTCTGCTTCTGCGAGAAATTGTTCACACCAGGCTGGCAGTGTCGCGGAAGTGCGCAGCAAACCCTGGTGAATTTGTAACCAGAATGCCGCTTCTCCCTTGTAAGTTTCCTTCCCCGCACGAGGCGGAAAATCTTTTAGTGATTGCAATAGCGCTTTGCTCAATCCATCGCGCCTTTCGACGTGGTTGAGAGGAGATTGATAGTCGAACAAATCTGAATTCACGGACAGCTGCCTTGCTTGAATTTCATATGTAGGATGTTTCTGTTGCAACTAAATTAATAATCTCACAGTTCAAATCCAATTTGGGCCAACCGTCCTCGCTTTGCAACCATGGCTTATTTTTCCCAACCCTTATCACCCGTCACTTTTTTAGTGACTGGTGCGATCAAGATCGCGTAAAATCAACTTGCGGCGCCAAAAAAAATACGTAACCTGCGCCAGAATTCGAACCAGCCTATCTGCCATTTGCAAAGGAAAATTATGAAAATCGGAATTCTTCAAACAGGTCATGTGCCTGAGCCCTTGTTGCAAAAACACGGCGCTTATCCTTCGATGTTTGAACGCCTGTTTATGGGCAGTGGATTTGCCTTTGAAACATTCGTGGTTGTCGACGGCGATTTTCCTGAAAGCGTGCATGATTGTGACGGTTGGCTGATTACAGGCTCTGCCCATGGAGCCTATGAAGACCACGCATTCATTCCACCCCTGGAGGACTTCATCCGCGCTTCTTACAAAGCAGAGGTCCCGATTGCAGGGATTTGCTTTGGCCATCAAATCATGGCCCAAGCACTAGGTGGAAAAGTTGAGAAATTTTCCGGTGGCTGGGGCGTAGGCCATACGACTTATGAGATGCAGGACAAAAAGCGTGCCATCCTTGCGATGCATCAGGATCAGGTTGTTGAGAAGCCGACAGACGCAGCAGTGATTGCTTCAACGGAGTTTTGCAAAAATGCCGGATTGGCTTATCGCGGAAAAGCGATCAGTTTCCAACCGCATCCAGAGTTCACCCCCGAATTCATGCGTGATCTGATAGCCTACAAATCCGGCAAGGGTTTGCCGGAGTCCCAGGCTGATGAAGCTCTTCAACTTCTCAGTGATGAAAATGATGCGCCGGAAATCGGTTTTCAACTCGTCCAGTTTTTCAAGACTGCTCTTGCAGAAAAAGCGGCATAGAACGCCTCGACTTGTCCTTGCTTTTAGCCTCACGATCCGCAAGACTCTGCATGAGAAAATGGAAGCAGGAGGAGAGCGCTTTGGGAGAAACTTTGCTTTACAGTGAAATTGAAAACGGTATCTGCCGGATTGTCCTCAATCATCCGGCACGGCGCAACGCGTTGTCTGAAGCGATGATAAATGAGTTAAGTGAAGCGCTTGCTCTTTCCCAGAATGATGCAGCGGTTCGAGTGATCATTCTTTCAGCAAAGGGCCCTGTTTTTTGTGCAGGTCACGACCTGAAAGAAATGACCGAGGGTCGAAAAGCCGCGGATCGCGGCCAGGCTTACTTTGCCAAATTGATGGCGAGTTGTTCGGCGCTGATGCAGCAAATCGTTTCTCATTCAAAACCGATCATTGCCGAGGTGACTGGCGTAGCGACAGCCGCCGGATGCCAATTGGTGGCAAGTTGTGACTTGGCCGTTGTCGGCCAGTCAGCGCGATTTGCAACGCCCGGTGTGCAGATTGGCCTCTTTTGCTCCACACCAATGGTTGCTTTATCTCGAAACATCTCCAGAAAACACGCCATGGAAATGCTGTTGACCGGGGACATGATTTCAGCAGTCCGCGCCCAGGAAATGGGGCTGGTTAATCAAGTCGTCAGCGATGATCAGGTTGCTAGTGCCACGTGGGAGCTTGCTGAAAAAATTGCCGCGAAATCATCCATGACATTGGCCATCGGTAAACAGGCTTTCTATAAGCAGGCGGAAATGCCGCTTGAACAGGCTTATGCTTTTGCTTCGCAAACCATGGTAGAAAACATGCTCAAGCAGGACGCTGAGGAAGGGATCAATGCCTTCATAGAAAAACGCGATCCAAACTGGACAGACCAATAGATATGACAGATATTTTTGAAACCGGTCTTGAGCGAAACCCGGCAAATTATGAACCTTTGTCTCCCCTTGGTTTTTTGGAACGTGCCGCCCATGTTTTTCCCGAACACACCGCCATCATCCATGGAAGCATTCGTCGCAACTACAAGAATTTTTATGCCCGCTCGCGACAGCTGGCATCCGCCTTGGCAAGCCGCGGAATCAAGCGGGGCGATACGGTTTCTGTGATACTGGCCAATACGCCAGCCATGCTGGAAGCGCATTATGGCGTGCCAATGGCCGGGGCTGTTCTTCACTCCATGAATACGAGGCTTGATGCCGCTATTATTGCCTTTCAACTTGATCATGCCGAATGCAAGTTATTGATTACAGATCGTGAGTTTTCACCAGTGATGAAGGAGGCTTTGGCGCTCGCCAAGGTCAAGCCAATTGTGATTGACTATGACGATCCTGAATATGATGGCGGCGGGGAAACCCTGGGTGAAGGCGAGTATGAAGCGCTTGTCGCTTCAGGGGACCCGGAATTTGACTGGCTGCGTCCTATCGATGAGTGGGATGCCATTTGTTTGAATTACACCTCCGGCACAACCGGCAATCCGAAAGGTGTTGTCTACCATCACCGGGGAGCCATGCTTCTGGCCCAGGGCAATGCACTGACAGCGTCGATGCCGAAACATTCGGTGTATCTTTGGACCTTGCCAATGTTTCATTGCAATGGCTGGTGTTTTCCCTGGACATTGTCCGCTTTGACGGGAACGCATGTTTGTCTGCGCGCCGTAAGGCAGAAACCCATCTGGGATGCCCTTCACGAACATAAAGTAACGCATATGTGCGGCGCACCGATTGTCATGTCTACCATTTTGTCCACTCCAGCAAAGGATAAGCATCATCTATCCCACACAGTCGAATTTTTGACCGCAGCAGCACCGCCGCCAGAGCGGGTATTGGCGGAGATGAAGGAAAGCGGCTTTAACGTCACCCATCTTTATGGGTTGACGGAAGTTTATGGACCCGCTGTCGTCAATGATTGGAACGCCAGTTGGGACGTGCTGGATAATGAGAAACAAGCCGCACTGAAAGCCCGCCAGGGCGTTCGATATTTGCCACTTGATGGCTTGAGCATTCGCGATCCCCAGACGATGGAGGAAATGCCGTGGGATGGAAAGTCGCTTGGTGAAGTGATGATGCGCGGAAATGTTGTGATGAAGGGTTATCTGAAGAATCCTGAAGCTACCAAAGAAGCATTTGCGGGCGGATGGTTCCATACGGGGGATTTGGGTGTCACCTATGAAGACGGCTATATCCAGTTGAAAGATCGCTCGAAGGATATCATCATTTCCGGCGGGGAGAATATCTCTTCGATCGAAATTGAGGATGTTTTGTATAAACACCCGCAGGTCGCCGTAACCGCAGTCGTTGCCATGCCCGATGAAAAATGGGGCGAGCGGCCTTGTGCATTTGTCGAACTGAACGATGGCGGAAATGCCAGTGAACAGGAACTGAAAGACTGGTGCGCCAAGTATCTTGCCCGTTTCAAATTGCCGGCAAGAATTGTCTTTGAAGACTTGCCCAAGACATCGACTGGAAAAATACAAAAGTTTTCCTTACGCAAAAGAGCGCAGGAAATCAGCGGAGATTCGGACCGAAAATGAACCATGATTTTTATGACGATGCTTATATCAAAACCATATTGGATGATGTCAAAACGATAGCCATTGTCGGGGCAAGCGCTAATCAGGTTCGTCCATCTTTTTTTGTATTGAAATATCTTTTGTCCAAGGGCTATGACGCTATTCCGGTAAATCCCGGTCAGGCGGGCAAAGAGATTTGCGGTGCAATGACCTATGCGAGCCTTGGCGATATTCCGCGGACCATTGATATGGTGGATATTTTCAGAAATTCTGAGGCCGCCCTCGGGGTTGTGGAACAATCGTTGAAGCTTGGTCCCCTTCCCAAAGTGATCTGGATGCAATTGCAGGTGCAAAACGAAGAGGCTGCAAAATTGGCCGAGGAAAAAGGCCTGCGCGTAGTGATGAATCGCTGCCCGAAAATCGAATATGCCCGGCTCTGCGGCGAAATTGGCTGGGCCGGTGTCTCTTCCAACATCATCTCCTCGCGCAAACCCAAATTGCAAGCAGGGTTTCAACGATTCGGAATAACCAGGCCGGATCAGAAATAATTTGTTCCGATACTCGAATAAATAGAATTTACTTGTTTTGAGCTTTGTCAATTCACCGCTATGATGGCGCTCCATCTTCAGCGAGGTCGTCATGTCGAACAATTCTACCAATACTCCCGGTTTCTCCACTCTATCCATCCATGCTGGTGCGCAACCGGACCCGGCAACTGGCGCACGTGCTACACCGATTTACCAAACAACCAGCTTTGTATTTGACGATGTGGATCAGGCTGCAGCCTTGTTCGGGCTTCAAGCCTTCGGCAATATTTATACCCGGATCACGAACCCAACTACCGCAGTGTTGGAAGAAAGAGTAGCAGCGCTTGAGGGCGGCACTGCCGCGGTCGCAGTGGCCTCGGGCCATGCGGCCCAATTGGGGGTATTTCATACTCTCCTCGAACCCGGCGACGAGTTCATTGCTTCTACCAAGCTTTATGGCGGGTCGATCAATCAATTCAATCATGCTTTCAAGAATTTCGGTTGGAATGTTGTTTGGGTTGACACAGACGATCTTGCGACGGTCAAATCCAGCATCACCGACAAGACCAAGGCCATTTTCATCGAAAGTCTGGCAAACCCCGGCGGCGTAGTGACCGATATGGAAGCCATATCCAAAATCGCGAAAGCGGCGGCGATTCCGCTGATTGTTGATAACACCATGGCTACTCCTTATCTCTGCCAGCCATTCAAGCATGGAGCCGATATCGTTGTTCATTCGCTCACCAAATTCATGGGCGGTCACGGCAATTCCATGGGCGGCATTATTGTCGACGGCGGCAGTTTCGACTGGAGCGCGTCCGGTCGCTATCCGATGCTTTCTTCGCCGCGACCTGAATATCAGGGCATGGTATTGCATGAGACATTTGGCAATTTTGCCTTCGCTATTGCCTGCCGCGTCCTTGGTCTGCGTGACCTTGGCGCTGCGATATCGCCGTTCAATTCCTTTCAATTGGCAACGGGGATCGAGACACTTTCGCTTCGCATGCAACGCCATTGTGACAATGCCCTAGCGGTTGCCGAGTGGCTGTCGAAGCATCCGAAGATTGAATGGGTTCGTTATGCCGGATTGAAATCAGACAAAGGCCACCAATTGGCTCAGAAATACACGCCCAAGGGCGCTGGCGCTGTTTTCACCTTTGGTGTCAAAGGCGGCTATGAAGCTGGCGTCAAACTTGTCTCATCAACCAATCTCCTTTCCCATGTGGCCAATATCGGTGACACCAAAAGCCTGATCATCCACCCGGCTTCCACTACGCACCGCCAATTGACTGACGAGCAAAAAGCAGCTGCCGGCGCTGGTTCCGATGTGGTTCGGGTCTCAATCGGGATTGAAGATGTGGCCGATATCATCGCGGATCTCGAGCAAGCCCTGACGGGGATATAGTCTCGACGGTTTCTGAATAGTAATCGCTTACCCCGCAGGGCTGGGGTTTGGTCTCAAGATTTTCTGGATCCTTGGGTCGGAGCCCAAGGATGACGTTCCGTGTGTTGAACCCAGATAAATGATAACTTCGGTCAATGGGGCTAGAAGATTTTCACTATAGAGTGTGTTGGCATTCCTCAACAAACAAGAAGTGCTTGTTAATCAATTGCCGACACCCACATTCGTCATCCTCGGCCACCGGGCCGAGGGTCCAGAATTCAAAAAGGCGCATTTATGCGCACTCGGCGATTTTCACTTCGCGTAAAGACGCAATTATGGGCTCTCATTGTTTTGCCCAAAAAAATGAGCAAAACAACTGACGCCCTAACG
>JBAUHS010000095.1:0-7114 GCA_049680405.1 Salaquimonas sp.
GCTCGCGGTGGCTTCAACCAATCGCGAGGTTACCAGAATACGTGATCTGGCTACCAAAAAGGCTGAATTCGAGCGGCGTTTGGCAGAGGTCGAAAATGAGTGGCTAGAGCTTAGCAGCGAGTTGGAAAACAGCTAACGACGTTTTGCTTGAGTACAGTCGCCGGGCAGCGAATAACCGCCCGGGAATTTTTACCGAATAGATTAGCGTGGTCTGGAGCGAAACTCCCAAGGTGTTACTATGCCATCATCATTACTGTCGGCCGTTGCAAAGCGCGTTTCACCTTCAGCCATCCACTCAGCTTTGGACACCGTGCCAGAACTATCCGTATCCATTGGCGCAAACCGGGCCTTCTTTTTCAATTGATGCGCCTCCATTTTATCTTTGTTCCGTCCGGCGCCCCTGCCCATCTGCAATGACATGAACTCGTCTTCAGTCAATTCCTGGTCATCATCATTATCCATTGCGTAAAATACTGATTCCCTTTGGGCTGCAGCTTCATCATCACTGATCCTGCCATCATCATTTTGATCCAGAATCGCAAATCTTTGCATGAATTGAGGATTGCCCATTCGCCAGCCCATCGCTCTTTCGCCGCGGGGGCCGTTTTTCCAACCCATTTTCCCGCCATTCATCGGACTTTGTCTGATTTTAGCATCATCATCATCGCTGGCAAATGCCGGCATAGAGAAAGCTGCGATTGAAAGGCCAAGGATTGTAACGAGTGTTTTTACGGGCGATTTTATCGACATGTCGAATACTCCATATTGATTAACGATATGGAATATTTAAACTCGCTTATATAAAAGTGGTTGATACAGATCAATATTACGAAAATTTAACGTCAGTTTATAGGGGCTACTTTTGTCGGCCCCAGCGCGATGGCTTCTTTGCAGATTTTTCAGCCACGCGGTTCGGCGCATTCAATCGGCGACGCTTGCGCCCGAACATAACCATCAAAAGTCCACCCATCATCAAGCCAAGGCCAATATTTCTAAAACTTTCATCGCGAACAGTGACATTTGAGACAAAAATCGCATCCATCCAATTGAGATTTACATCCCGGGCAATCGATGACGTTACGCTAAGGCGATAGATTCCGTCTTCTATTACCCCAAACTCGGTTGTTGCGATTTGCACCGTCCGTTCATTGGTGACGGATTCATTTTGGTTTTCGCGGGCGTTAATCTGCAAATCTGTAGAAAGAACTGTTCCATTTGCGCCACTCAAATTGACCTGAAGTGGAAGGGTGTTATTGAGAAAATAATTGCCGGAAAGCACATGCCCAATCAAGCGAATTCGAACCGGATTATTCGCTTCAGTGAGATTGATATCCACTTCTCGCCAGCCATTTTGCCAGCCGCCTTTCGTGCGGTCAAAAATGCGCTCGCGGGCGAACTCCTTGCCGGTAAACTGTTCCTGAAACAAAGGGTAGAGATAGGCTAGCCCAACGCCAACAATAATCAACAAGAAACCAATTTTACGCATCACCGTCCCTATTATATTTTGCGCCATTCCATGAATGCGTGTGGAACGACCCGACCATTTTTCTGATTTTGAAATTCATCGTTGCGAACCAATTCAAAGCCCAGGTCCTTGAACAACATCGTAGCCGATTGTTCAAGAGGCCAAGGTGGCCCTTCAACATTGGCCTCATCAAGACGGGTTCTGGTAAAAACCAAAAGCGTTCCGCCGGGCTTCACCAAAGATGTAATTGTTGCTGCTGATTTTTCAAGCATGTCAGGAGGTAAGGCTTGCAGTGTGTAGCACTCATGGACAAGGTCAAATGCGCCTTTCCATTCTTGCGGCAGATCGAAAAGGTCAGCTTTTTGATATTCAACTTTCGTTTCTGGAAACCGTTTCTTGGCCCAAGCTATCGCATCTTCGGCCAAGTCAAATGCGGTCGTTTTATAACCAGCATTTGCCAGTGCTTCCGCATTGTCGCCAAGGCCGCAGGCAACATCCATTGCCGCTAAAGTGTGTGAGACTTTGATTCTACTGTTCTCTTTAAGCCATTGATCCAGCTTGTCTTTCGGTTTCAAGTCCGCCCATGGAACATAGGCAGAATCGCCTTTAGCGTTTGCATAAACAGCGTTGAAAAAATTTCGTCGCTCCGTCTGATCATGCAGCGTGGATTTATCCATCGCGTTGATTTCTTCACGGGCATCGTCACGACGCTGCTCGAATTTCTGGTCCATTTCGTCGGGCGATTTGTCACTCATGGCTAAGCCTTTTTCTCCCACCCGCCTTTGGGGCCCTGCTGCCAATAGGTTACATCATGGCCGGCTGCTTTTTCGATCTTCCAGCGCTCACGGGCCTGGCTTAATTGAACTTCATTGTGACCATCGAAAATATAAATCCCTCGGGTATAGGCTTCAAGACTAGGCGGTGTTGCTCCTTCAACCATGAAGCGGATTTCTGCCTCATTTGGATTGTCCAATTCAGTTGTAAGGAAAATCGGCTGTTCGTTTTCCGCTCCATTTCTGTCCAATGAATGGGGAAGAAAGGCGTCATCGCGATAGGTCCATAAATGACTATCCATATTGGCGAGCTTTTGAGCATCGCCGAACTGAACTAACGATTTCCAGTTTCTTTCCAGGCACTTTTCCAACAATCCCGGGAGCGTTTGCTCCAGGGTTCGCTCAGTCAAATGGTAAAAAAGAACTTCGGCCATATCGCTTATTCGTAATCATTCGCGACAAGACGATCTAGCAGCCGCACGCCAAAACCAGAAGCCCAACCCTGGCTGTACTCATTTTTTGGAGAGCCCATGGCAGTGCCTGCAATATCGAGATGCGCCCAAGGCGTATCCTTGACGAAACGCTGTAAAAATTGCGCCGCGGTGATGGACCCTGCCATACGGCCACCTGTGTTTTTCATATCAGCGTTTTTGGTATCGATCAGCTTATCATATTCAGCGGCGAGCGGCAGACGCCACAAACGCTCTTTGGTATCAAGACCGGCCCGGGTCAATTCATCACTCAATTTGTCGTCATTTGAAAACAGCCCCGCATGGGTATTGCCAAGCGCAACAATGATCGCGCCTGTGAGGGTTGCAAGATTGACCATGAACTTTGGAGCAAATTTGTCTTCGCAATAATCCAGCAGATCAGCCAGAACCAATCGGCCTTCGGCATCAGTATTGATGATTTCGATAGTTTGGCCGGAACGCGAAACAACCACATCACCTGGACGTTGGGCATTGCCATCAGGCATGTTTTCTACCAGGCCGATGATGCCGACCGCGTTTACCTTGGCTTTTCTAGCGGAAAGCGCATGCATGACGCCGCAAACGGCTGCTGCTCCGCCCATATCGCCCTTCATATCTTCCATGCCGCCAGCAGGTTTGATTGAGATGCCGCCTGTATCAAACACAACACCTTTACCAACAAACGCCACTGGTTTTACACCTTTTTTGGCGCCATTCCATTTGATGATAGCAACGCGGGCTGGACGGACAGAACCTTGGGCAACGCCTAATAACGCACCCATTTTTTCGGTTTTCAGCTTCTTTTCATCCAAAATAGTGACTTCACAGCCAAGCTTTTTCAATCCTGACACTTTCGCGGCAAATTCCACAGGCCCCAGAATATTGGCTGGCTCATTCACAAGATCCCGGGCAAACATCACCCCATCAGCAACGCCAGACATCGACTTCCAGGCCTTTTTGGCTGCCGTTTCATTAGCTGAATGAATGGTCACTTTTGCGGCAGGATCATTGTTCTTTTTCTTAGTCAGGTAGTTGTCGAACTTGTAAGCGCGTAATTTCATGCCAGCTGCCATTTCAGCAAGAGAACCGCCATCGATTGGGTCTGCGCCATTGATATCTGTGGCAATCGCGATGGTTTTTGATTTTCCTTTACCGGCAAATATCTTGCCGCCCAGAGTTAGCCAACCATCTTCATCGATTTTGGCGATTTCACCGAGGCCGATGATCAGGGCTCGATCTACCCCTTTTTGCGGGGCGATCACTTCAACTTTCTGGCCAAACTCACCCTTGAATTCGGCAATATCCATCGCATCGGAAAGTCTTCCATCCTTGTCCAACACTGCGGCGGAATCTGGCAATTTGCCTTTTTCAGCCACAAAGAAAACTACCGCGCCTTTGTTCGAAACATCTGCTTTGGTAAAGGCGATGGAAGGTATTTTGGACATTGGGACACTCCTGGAGGATTGAAAACGTAACGAGGCAAGTTTGCTATTTGCGATTCTTTCGACAAACAGCTCTTCCCATCAAGGGATATAGTCCAAAGGAGATTATGCAAGTGGCTCAATGGCAACACCTGCACAAAAAAGCGCTTAAAACTTTGTTAACCAGCTTCATTTGCCCAATTTTAGCCAATTCAGGGTTTATTGTTTAACTTACTGGTAACCGTACAGATTCTTTTGCTTCAGATGCATATTTTTGTCTCGAGAACCGCTTAAATCGCCACATTCCAGTGGCTGTGATGAAATTCAACTGCCCTGCTAAGTGGAATAGCCAGTACTCATGCAATTCACCCAAACCCCAAATGCAAAGCAGCCGAGGAACAATCGATGATCGGCAAGACTTTGTTTGGATATATTGCCTGGCGCTTTACCAAATCCTTGGCAGCAATGATGCTGCTTTTGTTGTTTTTGATTGTAACGGTTGAGTTTATTGAGGGGCTGAGGCGGCTCGATGGCGCGAATGGGGTGTCTACTGGCCAGGTTTATCTTGCAGCGCTTTATACCGCGCCTTTTTTCATCGAAAAAGCGTTTCCATTTGCCTGTCTGTTCGCATCGATGATCACGCTTGCCCAGTTAAACCAGAAAATGGAACTCGTCGTGGCAAGAGCGGCTGGCATTTCAGTCTGGCAATTTCTAATGCCGATTGCCTTTGCTTCGGTTGTCATCGGTATTTTTGCCTCCACGGTCTATAATCCGCTTGCCTTGTCATTTTATAATCAAAGCCTTGATATGAAAGCAGATTTTTTTGGCAAGGGCTCCAGGTCAAGTCTTGGAAAAACGAACGATCTTTGGATCCGCCAGGATGATGGCGATGGCAGCACGGTCATCGGTTCCAAACTGGCGCGAAAAAGCGGCGCCATGCTGGATGGCGTCAAAATGATCCGATTCGATAGCGAAGGAAATGTCTATGAGCGGATTGAGGCTGATCACGCAATTTTTCGAGGCAAAGAGTGGTTGCTGATCAAAGCTGTAATAACCGATGACAAGCAACAACAGCTTCGGCGGGATACGTTTTCGGTACCAACCAAGCTGTCAAAAGAGTATCTGCTGGGAGCAACGGGCGAAGCTGATTTTGTGGATTTTTGGAGCCTGCAAAACGCAGCCGAAACTGTACGCCTATCAGGCCTTAACCATCTTCCATATCTTGTTCAATTTCAAAGCCTTTTAGCCCTTCCCTTGGTGCTGGTTGCGATGGTATTAATTGCGTCCACAGTATCGCTTAGATTTGTGCGTTCCGGCCAGGCTGGAAGGTTGATTTTAGGTGGTATTATGGGCGGGTTCGTGCTTTATGCAGCTACGAGATTGGTAACTTCTTTGGGAAATAACGGAATCGTTCCGCCAGTAGTGGCAGTTTGGTCTCCGTCATTGGTGGCGATATTGTTTGGAATGAGCATTCTTTTGTATCAGGAGGACGGCTAATGCCTAATCCAAAATACAGTTTGAAAGCTATGGGCATTTTGCGCATGGGCGACGCTTGTTCGCTTGTTGAAACAGCTAATCGTTCCGCGCCTTCCAATTCTATTGCCTCAGTCACAAAATCCCTTGCGCTTTCATGCGCATTTGCTGCTTTGCTGAGCATTGGCGCACCGCAAATCGTGCCATCTGCCCATGCCCAGGTTGCAGGCGATGCGCTATTCGGTGAGGTGGAAACCAATCCGAACGCCCAGATGCTGCTTGAAGCCGATGAGTTGATCTATGACGATGTGAACAACAGCGTTGCAGCTGTTGGCAATGTTCAGATTGCTTATGACAAATACACGTTGGTTGCCGAACGCGTTACCTATGAGCGGGCGACGGGCCGTGTGATCGCCAGAGGCGGCGTTGAAATCGTCGAGCCGAATGGCAATCGTGTCTTTGCTGAAGAGATCGACATTACAGACGATTTTCAAGATGGTTTTGTCGCAGCATTGCGCGTTGAAACTGCCGAAAATACCCGTTTTGCCGCTGAAAGCGCAGAGCGCCGCGATGGACAGATCGCTGTGTTTAACAATGGCGTTTATACCGCCTGCGAAGTCTGCAAGGAAAACCCGGAAAAGCCACCACTTTGGCAAATCCGTGCAAAGCGCGTGATCATCAACAATGTGACGAAAACCGTCAGCTATGAAGGCGCAGCCTTTGAGTTGTTCGGAGCGCCTATCGCTTATGCGCCGCGCTTTTCTCACGCGCTTCCAGGTGAAAAGCGTAAATCTGGTTTTATATTTGAAACGCCAAGAAATTCCGATGAACTGGGCTTTAGTGCCGGAGCTTCTTATTTTTGGGCACTTGCGCCGAATTACGATCTGACCGTAGGCGGGCGTTATTACACCCAACAAGGCTTTTTGGCTAAAGCGGAATGGCGCCATCGTACAGTCAATGGCCAATATGATGTTCGGTTTGCTGGCATTGACCAGCAAGGCATTGATGAATTTGACGCAACCGAGATTGATGCAAATGAAACCGAGCGTGGCGCAGTCATGTCCACCGGTAAATTTGATCTGAACCCGCGCTGGAAATTCGGCTGGAATGTACTTGCACAAACCGATGGTAATTTCGCCAGAACCTATGATCTGGAGAATTTTACGAATCGGGAAATAACCAATGAAGTCTATTTGACCGGACTGAATGACAAGAACTTTTTCGACCTGCGGGCAAAGCAATATCTGATCCAGGATCATCGACTTAATCAGATTACGATAAAAGATCTTGATATATTACCTGCTGCGGCACGCCCAGATCTATACGCTGGAAATGATTTGAGGCAAGATCAGCAGGGCAAGGCCCTTCCGGTATTTGACTATAATATCGTTTCAGATCGTCCAGTGAATGGTGGTCAGGTTTCGCTTGATGTCAATGTGACCAATATCAAACGCTCCAAGGTAGATATTGTAAATTACGATACCGGCGTTGGGTTAACTGATACAAATGAGC
>JBAUHS010000096.1:0-46697 GCA_049680405.1 Salaquimonas sp.
TGGCGGACAGACAGGGATTCGAACCCTGGAGACGTTACCGCCTACACGCTTTCCAAGCGTGCGCCTTCGACCACTCGGCCACCTGTCCTAATTATCACTTGAAGCTAGCCCCAAGAGGGTCGAAGAAAGCGCACGCACAACTAAAAAGTTCTTGCGTTGCAAGAACAGGCGCCTTCGACCACTCGGCCACCTGTCCTAATTATCACTTGAAGCGAGCCCCAAGAAGCCTCTCACACACGACGTTAAAAAATCGCTGAAATTTTCAAACACGGGTTTTGAAAGAAGCAATAAACTGCATTGTCACGAAAAATCGCTGCATGCGCGCGCACTTATACAAATAAACCAGCGCCGTTCAAGCGCTGAAATCGAAATCTTTGGATATGGTTGAAATAATCTCACCCATTGCACAATCGGGTGCAAAATCCTATTTATGCAAGGAAAAATACACGGACCCTCCCATGCTAAAACCCATTCTTCGAATTCTGGCACTATTTGCCCTTGCAATGGCTTTGATCACTGCAGTGCTTGATATCACGCGATCCATTGCGGATTCCTCGCTGATCATGACCTCGCTTGGTGTTGATTGGTTCAATGTTTCCCCATCAACCTTGCAAGCCGCCCAACCGGCGGTGCAAAATTACCTGCACCCGATTTTGTGGGATCCGATTATTCAGACCATCTTGCTGTCCCCAAGCTGGTTTGTGTTTGGAGTTTTGTGGTTGATCTTGTCATTGCTCGGCCGCAATCGCCGCTCGCGCTGGCAAAATCGCTACGAAAACTAATGCGAGTTTTGATGCTGGTTAATCAGTCGCGCTGCGTTAAGTTACAAGGACAGTTCGCAATCACAAGGAAACGGCTCAATGTTTTTGATCAATATGCTGAAAAATAAAATGAAGCTGCCGACAGCCTCCGAGGCTCTGCCTGGCCGCAGCGAGGCCATTCCAACAGCGGAAAAACATTTCGTCAATGGTAATCCTATCCAGCCGCCATTTCCGGGTCACCTGCAACAGGTTGTCTTTGGCCTTGGCTGCTTTTGGGGCGCTGAGCGCATTTTCTGGCAGATGGATGGCGTTTGGACAACGGCCGTAGGATACAGCGCCGGCCATACACCCAACCCGACTTATCAGGAAACCTGCACCGGTCTGACTGGCCATAACGAAGTGGTTCTGGTTGTCTTTGATCCGGCGATTATTTCCTATGAGGCCCTCTTGAAGAAATTCTGGGAAGCTCATGATCCGACCCAGGGCATGCGCCAGGGCAATGATACCGGAACGCAATATCGTTCGGGCATTTACACTTATTCGACTGAACATAAGGAAGTGGCGATTGCTTCGCGCAATACGTATCAGGGCGCTTTGGATGCCTCGGGCAAAGGCTCAAAGATCACGACTGAAATTCTGGATGCGACGATATTTTACTACGCTGAAGAATATCATCAGCAATATTTGGCGAAAAATCCCGATGGCTATTGTGGCATTGGCGGGACCGGCGTGAGTTGTCCGATAGGCTCAGGCGTTGCTGCCGAGTAGGAAGCGATGGGGGCTACTTGAGGCTTTGAACGGCAAAAACTACCTGTCAGTGTGTTTGAAAAAGATCGCGCCTAAACAATAAGCGAAGCTTCTGTCAGAGCCATCTGCGAAACACAGGCAAGTTCAATAGCAACTTTGACATAGAACAAGAACACATGAGTCCCTTGCTGGTAGTTTTAATCGGTGAAATGGGAGAAAGCATATGTTCAAGCACATTATGATTCCGGTTGATTTGGCGGAAAAGGATAAACTGAAAAAAGCTGTGAAGGTGGCTGCCGATCTTGCCCAATACTACAATGCTCTTCTCACACTGGTCAGTGTCAGCGGAGGACTGCAAGGCAAGGTATCTCACTCAAATAAGGAATATGGGCGACTTTTATCGCTTTACGCGGGTGAGATCGCTCAAGCCCATGACATAAAGGTAAACTCTGTAAATTATAGTGTGCCGGACCCCAGTGTAGAAGTGGATCAGAAGCTTATACAGGCCATAGAAGAGCTGAATATCGATCTAGCCGTAATGGCGAGCCATCAACCGCATTGGGTAGAATATATCGTCAACTCTCACGGTGGAAAACTGGCCAGACATGCGCCGATTTCAGTTTTGCTGGTAAGAGAGAGCTTGAAATTCTTAGCACACAAATAAATCTGAATTTTCTACTTCCGCCGAACCCGAACAACAACGTCGATGCTGGCAATTTCAGTGCCTTCCGGCGGCGCCGGTAAATTGGCAACAGAAATAAGCCCCTCGGGCATATCAATCACTTCCTGAGTGTCTTCCAGAAAGAAGTGATGATGGTCGCCGGTATTGGTATCGAAATAGGTTTTTGAGGAATCGATGGAAATAGCTTTCAGCAAACCCGCCTCGGTAAACTGGTGCAGCGTGTTATAGATAGTGGCCAGCGATACGGCGATATTCGCGCCACTGGCTTCTTCAAACAAAACCTCGGCAGAGATATGCCGATCCCCTTTGCTGAACAGCAAATCAGCCAATGCCACTCGCTGGCGGGTAGGGCGAAGGCCCGC
Organism: Salaquimonas sp.; assembly: GCA_049680405.1. GTDB lineage: Bacteria > Pseudomonadota > Alphaproteobacteria > Rhizobiales > Rhizobiaceae > Salaquimonas. The sequence goes on from JBAUHS010000096.1 coordinate 2,553, forward strand.
ATCGCGTAGCGTTTTGCAATTGCTGTGACATTCCCCGCAGGCTTTTTCCACAGGGCAAAAACCCAAGGCGTCTTCGCCAGAAGCGGAAACTGCTTTCTCTGATTGGATACCCGATGTCATCAATCATTCCTGTAAGGCAAAGGTTTTATCTGTTACGGCACAATATAGGGCCGAAACGACGCTTTCGCAATAGACGGGAAGTTGGGTAATTGCATGAGATTTATGCCGTCATCACCCGGTTTTACCTTCTGCTTTGGTTCAAACATTTGAATAAAGTTTCAAACTTCCTTTGGACACCAAAAATCCTTATGTTAAGACGAGATACTTTTTATTCTCCAATGATAATGCGGGGCAAAATGACTGAAAGACAATCCAGTTTCACCTATGAAGAACTTCTAGCTTGCGGGCGCGGCGAATTGTTTGGCCCCGGAAACGCTCAATTGCCTGCCCCGCCGATGTTGATGTTTGACCGTATCACCGAGGTCTCGGAAACAGGTGGTGAGTTTGACAAGGGCTATATTCGCGCCGAACTGGATGTGAAGCCTGATCTGTGGTTTTTCCCGTGCCATTTTATTGGCAATGAAATCATGCCCGGTTGCCTTGGCCTTGATGCCATGTGGCAATTGACGGGCTTTTATCTCGGCTGGCTGGGGCTTCCCGGCTATGGCATGGCGCTACAAACGGGTGAGGTCAAGTTCAAGGGCATGGTGACGCCAAGAACCAAACTTGTTGAATATGGCGTTGACTTCAAACGGGTCATGAAAGGCCGTCTGAATCTGGGTATCGCAGATGCCTGGCTCAAAGCTGACGGAGAGATGATCTATGTCGCCAAAGACCTCAAAGTCGGCCTGTCAGCTGAAAAAGCATCCTGATCGCTGCTTCGATATCAAACCCTTAATATAAGGACAGAACTGTATGAAACGTGTTGTGATAACCGGAATGGGGATTGTCTCATCTATCGGTATTAATATCGATGAAGTGCTTGGCTCTTTGCTTGAGGCAAAATCAGGCATTACGGCGGCCGAGGACTATAAGAAATACGGTTTTCGCAGTCAGGTTCATGGTGAGCCGAAGCTCGACCCGTTCGAAGTGCTCGATCGCAGAACCGCCCGGTTCATGAGCAAGGGCACCGCCTGGAACTATATTGCCATGGAGCAGGCAGTTAAGGATTCCGGTCTTGAAGAAGGCGACATCATCAATCCGCGCACGGGCATCATCATGGGCTCTGGTGGACCGTCCACTCGGGTTATTTTTGAAGCGGCGCAAACAACCATTGAAAAAGGTCCAAAACGCATTGGACCGACAGCTGTTCCAAAGGCCATGAGTTCAACGGCTTCAGCCGTGCTTGGAACCCAGTTTCAAATCAAGGGCGTGAACTATTCCATCACCTCAGCCTGCGCGACCTCCAATCATTGCGTTGGCAATGCCTATGAGACCATTCAGATGGGCAAACAGGATGTGATTTTTGCCGGTGGGTCCGAAGATCTCGATTGGACCATGTCCAATATTTTTGATGCGATGGGCGCAATGTCCTCCAACTTCAACGATACGCCTTCGGTTGCATCGCGTGCCTATGACATCAACCGTGATGGTTTTGTGATTGCTGGTGGTGCCGGCGTTCTGGTTCTCGAAGAACTGGAACATGCCAAGGCTCGCGGCGCTAAAATCTATGGTGAGATTGTTGGCTATGGAGCGACATCCGATGGATATGACATGGTAGCGCCTTCAGGCGAAGGAGCAGCCCGTTGCATGCAAATGGCAATGTCCACGGTTTCAGGCCCCATTGACTATATCAATGCTCACGGAACTTCCACGCCGGTCGGCGATGATAAAGAGGCTGGCGCGGTGCGTTCTGTCTTTGGCGATAAATGCCCGCCAGTGTCCGCAACAAAGTCCCTGACAGGTCATTCGCTTGGTGCAACAGGCGTTCAGGAAGCTATTTATTCCTTGCTGATGATGAAGAATGATTTCATCTGCGAAAGCGCTCACATCGAGGAATTGGACCCTGCCTTCAGTGACATGAACATCGTTCGTAAACGCATCGATAATGTTCAAGTGAACACGGTCCTGTCCAACTCTTTCGGCTTTGGCGGAACAAATGCAACCTTGGCTCTGCAGAAATACAATGGCTGATTTTGCAAATTGAGTGACAACGGGAAAGAGTGTGATGGCAGAAACTGCAAAAATTATTCGTAATCCGGATGGTTTGATGAAAGGCAAACGTGGTCTGATCATGGGCGTTGCCAACAATCATTCCATCGCCTGGGGTATTGCCGCCAAGCTTTATGAACAAGGCGCTGATCTGGCATTCACCTTTCAAGGCGAAGCTTTTGGAAGGCGCGTTAAACCGCTTGCTGAAAGCGTTGATGCAAAACTGCTGCTGCCTTGCGATGTTGAAGACATCGAGAGTGTTGATGCGGTTTTTGCGGCCCTTGAAAAAGAATGGGGAAGCCTTGATTTTATTGTCCACGCCATTGGCTTTTCTGACAAAAATGAACTCAAGGGTCTTTACGCAGATACCAGCCGGGAAAACTTCTCCCGCACAATGGTCATCTCCTGCTTCTCGTTCACGGAAATCGCCAAACGCGCTGCGCCATTGATGAAGAATGGTGGATCACTATTGACGCTGACTTATGGCGGCTCAACCCGCGTCATGCCAAATTACAACGTCATGGGCGTTGCAAAAGCAGCGCTTGAATCCAGCGTGCGCTATCTCGCATCGGATTTCGGCCCGCAAAACATTCGCGTGAACGCCATTTCAGCTGGCACCGTTCGCACTCTAGCCGGCGCAGGTATTGCCGATGCGCGGATGATGTATAATTACCAGCAAAAGAATGCCCCCCTTAGAAGAACAGTCAATATCGAAGACCTCGGCGGCTCTGCTCTTTATTTGCTGTCGGATCTTTCTTCCGGTGTTACAGGCGAAATCCATTTTGTCGATTCGGGCTACTCCACGATCTCCATGCCTCATATTGAAGGCTTGAAAGAGATGGAACAGGGTTCTTAAAAGCCTTACTGGAAGCAAAGCGAATTTATTTCACAGCTTCAAAAACCTTGTAGCCTGCTTCGTCAGCCAGTTTGACGTGGCGACGGAATGCCTTCTGCAGGGTCTCTTCATAAGGCAAATTCCGGTTTGCAACCATTAGCAGTTTTCCGCCTTGAACAAGCGAGGACGCAGCCGTTTGGATGAATGCTTTGCCAAGGCCGGGGTCCGCAGCTCTATTGCCATGTAGGCCGTGGTGAAAAGGCGGATTCATTATTATCCATTCAAAAGGCTTTTTCTTGAACTCTCCTGGAATATCAGTCCAATGAAAGTGAAGCGGCACGCTGCTTCCAGCCAATGATCGCTTTGCCGCCTCCAGCGAATGCCAGTCGGCCTCATATAGGTCAACGCTTTCAACCTTGTCCGAAAGCTGCAAAAGCTCCTTGGTCAAATAACCCCAGCCTGCACCAAGGTCAGCAACTTTGCCCTTGATGCGGTTGTCAAACTGCCTTGCCAAAAGGGCTGAACCTTTATCAATATCCCCTCCAGCGAAAAGTCCTCGGGCTTCCGCGCTACGCGCAGACCCTTCCAATTGGCTATCATTTTTAACACACCAGAAACATACCGCATGGTGCTTCGAAACGCTTTCGACGATGGGCACCTGTTTGCTGATCCATTTGCGCAAAGAGCCAATCCCGGTATTTTTCTCCCCGGCAACAATTATCAACCCGCCCAGTTTGACGCTGCTCCATGCCCGTTGGAAATCGTGCTCATTTATCCCGCGGGTACGTCCGGAAAACACGACCGCATGATCAAATTGAATATTCTTTTCAAACTGCGGAACAATTTTATAGCTCGCAGTCTCCAAGGCTAGATAATCCGATCTGAAGCTCTGCTCGCAATCAAATACCGCTTTCATCTCGCCTGCAAATATTTCGTTTGGCGGAAGGGCTTGCGCATTGAACAAACCCCAATGCTCTTGCTGCTTGGGTGAATTGATAAGCCCGTTTTCAAACGGCAGTAAAAAGGTATTTCTAAAATCTGCTTTCATGGACCTTTAAGGCCACAAAATCCCAAATCATTCAAGCGTCAAGAAACGCCACTAAAGATATTTGCAGAACAATCCAAACGGGATTAGACACATGGGATAAGTTGAAATTTTAGGCGACTTGTCAAATGACATCCAAAATGGATCTGAATACTCCTTCGCTCTCAAAGCAGCCAATAGCCATCCACTTTGATGGCCGAGGGAAATCGGCTCCTCTGGCTCCAGAAAAATATGCCAAGGGAAAGGCATCCGCCTTCAATTGGTATTATCTGAACAAGGATGAAGCTGACACCGAGAAAACCTTGAAAACGCTTGGCCTTGATAGTTTCGTGATTGATGCACTGATGGCGGAGGATACAAGACCGCGATTTACCGGTCACGACAAAGGGGCGATCTTGATCCTGCGCGGTGTTAATCTCAATGAAGGCGCTGAGCCAACGGATATGGTTTCTCTCCGGTTCTGGATCGAAAAGAATCTGATTGTGGGTATCTGGGTAAGACGTGCCTTTGCCGTGCGGGATGTCATGGAAGCAATTGATCGCGGTATTGTACCAATCTCCCCGTCGGATATGATTTGCAAAATTGCCTTCAGGTTAGCCGATCGAGCCGAGCCGATCATTGCAGAACTGTCGGAAAAAATGGACGATCTGGAGGACCTGGGAGACGCATCGGCCTATAGTCTGGCGCAAAAGGGGTTAGTCGATATCCGCCAGTCGGCCTCGATATTGCGCCGTTTCATGGTCCCGCAGCGCGATGCTTTGACAACTTTCTCACTGGAAGAGTTTTCCTGGTTGAAGCAGGTCGAACAAAGCAAATTGCGTGAAGCTGCTGAACGGATAACCCGGTTGGGCGAAGAACTGGATTCTGTTCGTGAACGGGCAATGATTGCTCACGATCAGATTCTGGCTGAGCGTTCAGACAAGATGAACAGAACCATGTTGATACTGACTGTCATGAGCGCCATCTTCTTGCCTCTGGGGTTATTGACGGGGCTACTCGGCGTTAATGTCGGGGGAATTCCAGGGGCCAGTAACCCTATGGCCTTCTGGATGGTCAGCGCCGGATTGGTGATGATCGGAGTATTTGTCTGGTGGCTGATTAAGCGCTCCAACTTGATGGATTGAGAGCGAGTCTTTCCATTTCAATTATTCGTCGAAACGTCAGGAACGCTGGCCAATAATCAACTTACCATAAAAAAGGCCGGGTTTCCCCGGCCTTAAATCAGTTCGAAATAGATGATGAAATCTTAGTCGTCATCGCCTTCATCGGAAGCTTCTTCGGTGATCTCTTCACCAGTTTCCTGATCAACCACTTTCATGGAAAGGCGAACTTTTCCGCGGTCATCAAAGCCCATCAGCTTGACCCAGACTTTATCGCCTTCACTGATCACGTCCGTTGTTTTGGCAACACGGCCTTCGGTCAATTGTGAAATATGCACAAGGCCATCGCGAGCGCCGAAGAAGTTGACGAATGCGCCGAAGTCCACTGTCTTCACGACCGTACCTTGATAGATGGCACCGACTTCCGGATCGTCCGTGATAGAGCGGATCCATTTAACAGCCGCTTCAATCTCTTTGCTGGATGATGAAGCAACCTTGACCATGCCATCGTCTTCGATTGACACTTTCGCGCCGGTCTTTTCAACGATCTCACGAATAACCTTACCGCCAGAACCGATAACTTCACGGATCTTGTCGGTCGGGATTTTGAAGCTTTCAATGCGTGGGGCAAATTCACCAAGCTCCGCACGGCCTTCAGAAAGGGCATTTGCCATTTCACCAAGGATGTGTTCGCGGCCGTCTTTAGCCTGACCAAGGGCCACATGCATGATCTCTTCAGTAATACCGGTAATCTTGATATCCATTTGAAGCGAAGTGATGCCTTCGGCAGTACCGGCAACCTTGAAGTCCATATCGCCTAGATGATCTTCATCACCAAGAATGTCTGAAAGAACGGCAAAGTCTTTGCCTTCCTTGATCAAACCCATTGCGATACCGGCAACCGGAGCTTTCAGCGGAACGCCAGCGTCCATGAATGCCAGCGATGTGCCGCAAACAGTTGCCATTGAAGACGAGCCATTGGATTCAGTGATCTCAGAAACCGCCCGCAAGGTGTATGGGAAGTCTTCATGCTTCGGCAGAACTGCTTTAACAGCGCGCCATGCAAGCTTGCCGTGGCCGATTTCGCGTCGTGAGGTAAAGCCTGTGCGGCCTGTCTCACCAACAGAATATGGCGGGAAGTTGTAGTGCAGCAGGAAGGTTTCTTTATAGGTTCCTGTTAGTGCGTCGATGAACTGTTCATCATCTGCTGTACCAAGGGTCGCAACAACAAGCGCCTGCGTCTCACCGCGTGTGAACAGGGCAGAGCCGTGGGCACGTGGCAAGATACCAACTTCAGATTGGATCGGGCGAACCGTCGAAAGATCGCGGCCATCGATACGTTTGCCGGTCTTGATGATCGAGCCACGAACGACTGAAGCCTGAACGCTTTTGAAAACTTCACCAAGAATATTGGCTTCATCTTCTGTGGACGCGTCGGTCAGGAATTCAGCTTTTGCTTTCGCCTTTGCTTCATCCAATGAGGCATAACGGTCTTGCTTGTCAGAGATTTTGTAAGCTTTTTCGATATCTTTACCGACCAGCTTGGTGACTTTCTTCGCAAGATCAGAATGATCAGGAGCAACATGCTCGCGAGCAGGTTTTGCGCATTTCTTGGCCAAGCCATTGATCGCTTCAATGACAGGCTGGAATTCTCTGTGGCCGAACATGACCGCGCCAAGCATGATTTCTTCAGAAAGTTCTTTGGCTTCTGATTCAACCATCAGAACGGCGTCATGGGTTCCGGCAACAATCAGATCGAGATCTGACTCGTCCATTTCGTCGATATTCGGGTTTAGAATATATTCGCCGTCGATGAGGCCAACACGGGCGCCACCGATCGGGCCTTGGAAAGGCAGACCTGAAATCGCCAAAGCAGCTGAGGTTGCGATCATCGCAACGATATCAGGATTGTTTTCAAGATCATGGCTGATAACCATGCAGGTTACTTGGGTATCGTTCTTGTAGCCTTCTGCAAACAATGGGCGGATAGGACGGTCAATCAAACGGCAAACGAGGGTTTCGTTTTCTGATGGACGTGCTTCGCGCTTGAAAAATCCGCCTGGGATTTTACCGGCCGCATAGGCTTTTTCTGTGTAGTTCACGGTTAGCGGGAAGAAGTCCATGCCAGGCTTAGGAGCCTTGGCTGAAACAACAGCACACATAACGGTGGTTTCGCCATAAGTGACGATTGTGGTGGCATCTGCCTGACGGGCAATTTTGCCGGTCTCGATGGTTAGGGGGCGACCGCCCCATTCAATTTCAACTGTATTTACGTCGAACATATTTAGTCCTTGCTGTGAACGGATTCGTGGCATCGTGCCAAATCGAATTCCGTCAATGCCATGCGTTGGTTGGCGCTTCACGGGCAAGACAACGAGAGATCTGTATCAATTCAGATGTCTGGTAATCCTGCCCCGATATGAAGACCGGTTAGGTCATGCCGGAAATGTGCATGGCAATTCGCCATCAACGGCATGAAAAACGGCGGGTTTCGTAAACGAGACCCGCCTGACCCATTATTAGCGGCGCAGACCGAGACGTTTGATCAGATCCTGATAACGCTCTTCTTTTACCCCTTTGACATAGTCAAGAAGGCGACGACGCTGAGATACCATTTTCAATAGACCACGACGGGAATGGTTATCCTTTTTGTGACCTTTGAAATGTTCGGTAAGATTTGCAATTCGCTCGGAGAGGATGGCAACCTGCACTTCCGGTGAACCAGTGTCACCTTCTTTGGTTGCATATTCTTTCATCAATTCGGCTTTGCGTTCAGCAGTAATCGACATCGGTTTTCCTTTTGTTTTGTACGGGGTGGGCGGCTTTTCAAGCAGACCCCCGCCGGAGGGATTGTGGTCGCCAATGCCGGGATGTCGTCCAGCATAGGCCATTAAAAAACAGCGGGCCCTCATAGGACCCGCTATCTGCGTTTTCTATACTGCAATTTGGTAGACAATGCTAGTGGCATTATTCACTTGGTATAATCCTGTCAGGTAGCATTGCTGTTGGGTTCAAGATTGGTGAACCGGTTGTTCCTAAAACATCCCGTTATCATGGGCAAATTCATCGGGAACTTCCTGAACAACATCCCAATGCTCTGCAATTTTTCCATTCTCGACGCGCCAGATGTCATAAAATGCGGTGGGATTACCATCATAAATCCCTTCCGATTGGGTAAAGACAAAATTTCCCTCCGCAACCACATTATGGATTTTCGAATAACCGAATGAAATTTTGTTGTCGGCCAGATATTTTATGAATCCTTTCAGGCCGTTCAGGGTATCAGCGACGAAAGGGTTATGCTGTTGGTAATCTGGGCGGATATAGTCGTCCAGCTTCCCGATTTCACCTTTTATCAGCACATCGGTCACCAATGCGATTACAAGCTGCTTGTTTGCTTCTGTCTTGTCCAAATCCGTAATTTCGGTCGGCCCATCTGTCATGCTGCGGCCGTTTGCTGTGTCTGTAACTTCTTCCTGGATACTGTCCCAGTGTTCAACAATTTTCCCGTCTTTGAAACGAAACAAATCAATGATGACTTTTGGGCCGAAAAACTCAGCTGTTTGATGGATCACGACCATATCGTTTTCTGCAAGAACACGAATTGGATTAATGGACACGGGTGTTTCAAGGGTTTTCAGGAATTCGGCAAAGCCGAGCAAACCTTCGCGGCGATCTGCAGCCTGAGGATTATGTTGAATATAATTTTCTGCAACATTGCTCATGATGAAGTCGCGGTCGCCGCCAACAAGGCCTTTTTCCAGAAGATTTAGCGCAACAATTTTGTTGGCTGCCACATCAGCGCTTGCCGGAAGACTTGCAGCCAGCAGGCCGACAGCGGCTAAAGTGGTTTTTGCTATCATATTCATTTCTTTTCTCCTTTATTTATGGATGCTCACTTGCGAGCATTAGTTATTAATAGTAACTTACACCCACAAAGGAAGTAGGCACTTTTTAGTAACTGGAAAAAAGATGAAAAAACGTGAAGAAATTGAAAGGGAGTTGGGACTGGACTTGTGTCCAATCCGAACGATTCTTGCTCAAATCGGCGATAAATGGTCACTTTTGGTATTGTTATTGCTGCGTGATGGCCAGCACAGATTTTCGGCAATCCAGAAAGCCATTCCGGACATTTCTCAGCGAATGCTGACACAAACCCTCAGAAAGTTGGAAAGAGACGGGTTGGTAAACCGCACGGTAACGCCAACTATCCCACCTCGTGTGGACTATGATATCACAACGCTTGGCCAGTCCCTGTTTGAACCAATCGGGGAGATGGTAAAATGGGCGGTAACCAGACAACCTGATATCATTAGCGCCAGAAAACAGTATGACCAAAATGCCTGAATGCCCGCAAGCCAACCTTTGGCCATTTCCTCCAATTGGAATGCCCTCTATAGGTACATTCAAAATTGGCCAAATGCACTTTTAGTCAGGCAGCTGAAACCTTGAACACGCGCTTTGGCATGAACGAACCTTTGTCGACACTGCCGATGGCGATGAGATCGCTTCCGCTGGTTGCATAGGCCTCATCGGCGAAGGAAACCGCATCGCGGCCCACGAGCAAAACCGGATTTCCGGCTCTAAGGCGCTGGGTCTGATCTTTTGAAACCGGAATTTCTGGAAGATGCTCCAGGGCAATTCCCGTTGCCAGGACTTCACTGTCCAATGCTTCAAGATCGCCTTCAAGCTCTACCAGTTCAGATAGCGGGATCAGGTCATCCTCATTGAACGGGTCAACCGCTGTGCGGCGCAGTTCGCTGATATGGCCAAAGCAGCCAAGCTCGCGCCCCATATCACGCGCCAAAGAGCGCACATAAGTGCCCTTGCCGCATTCCACTTCAAAAACCGTCACTTCCTGCCCGCGCATCTCGACAATATCAAAGCGGTGAATGTCTACTTTACGCGGCTCGATGACAACGTCTTCGCCGTCTCGGGCGAGCTTATAGGCGCGCTCACCATTGATCTTTACGGCAGAATATTGCGGCGGCACCTGGTCAATCTCGCCCAGATAATTCAGCAAGATCGCGCGGATTTCCTGTTCGCTTGGCCGTTTGTCCGATGAATTGATAAACTCGCCCTCAAGGTCGTCCGTATTGGTTTCTGCGCCCCAGGTGACAGCAAAGCGATAGGTCTTCTGGCCGTCCATCACATAAGGAACGGTCTTGGTCGCTTCACCCAATGCGATAGGCAACATGCCCGTAGCCAGCGGATCAAGCGTTCCCGCATGGCCGCATTTTTGCGCTTTGAAAAGCCATTTGATTTTGGAAACGCAATCGGTCGAACCCATATTGAGGGGCTTGTCGAGAATGATCCATCCGGAAATCGTCCGACCTTTTTTGACACGCTGACGGCTCATAGTTCCTCTCCGTCCGCATCTTCAGTCAAATCACTCTTAATGTCTTGTTTAATATCTTGGGCCACTTCCGGGCGATGCAATAGCGCGTCCACCTTGGCGTAATTGTCAAAACTGGTATCAGGGCGAAACCTGAATTCCGGCATATATTTCATCTGGCGTAGCGCCGGGGAGATACGCCCGCGAATAAGCTTTTGATTGGTTGCGAGAGCCTTGATGATCGGTTGGGCATCTGCAATGCCGAGCGGCGAAATAAACACCGTCGCGATTTTCAAGTCCGGTGACATGGAGACTTCGGTGATGGAAATCACGGTCTTTTCCAGCAACGGGTCAGGAATTTCTCCACGTTGCAGGATTTTGGTCAACGCATGGCGAACCAGTTCACCCACTCGCAATTGCCGCTGGGTCGGGCCTTTTTCCTTGCCGCCGAATTTACTCATTTGTCAAATGTCCTGTTTTCAACTTTTGCAGTTAAGAGAGCTTTGAGTTTGTTATAGTTTTCATCCGAGCCAATTGCTCGCTTTGGCACGCTATAGGCCTGGAGTTTATTGATCCAAATGACAAAATGGGTCGCCAGTTCATCGGCACGATAGACGCCAGCCCATTGAGTTTTTACAGTGTTGTTCTCAAGATCGGCAAAAATGCCATCGTCATCAAAATCGAGTTGGACAGTCTTGCCTTCAATCATTTGCTGGCGAAGATACCAATGGCGATACCAGGGGCCGACAACATAAATCGCAACCAGAATAAGAATGCCGATAAGCAGATTGCCAAAATTCCACCAATTGAAGCCAAGGTGACCCGTAACCATCCACCACAGGAAAACCAGTCCGATGGCGAAGTTTAATCCGATCAACAGCCAAATCACCAGATCACGTATCTTCGCGAAATGACGGTTTTGCTTGCGGGCGGTATCAATCGCCTCATAGTCCTCGAACGTATAGGTATATTGGACCTTCATGAAAACCTTTTTCGCCCGTGCGGAATAGAACCGCACGAGCCAATGAGTTTGATCAAAGCAGACTAATTAAAGCGTGCGCTCGATATGTTCGACACGGAAGCACTCGATCTGGTCACCCTTGCGAATGTCCTGATAGTTTTCAAATGCCATACCGCATTCCTGACCAACCGGCACTTCAGAGACTTCGTCCTTGAAGCGCTTGAGGGTAGAAAGTTTGCCTTCGTGAATGACAACATTGTCGCGTAGCAGGCGGACGCCCGAACCACGTTCAACTTTACCATCAGTGATTTTACACCCGGCCACTTTACCAATTTTCGAGACATTGAAGACTTCGAGAATTTCTGCGTAACCAAGGAAGGTTTCGCGGCGTTCGGGTTTCAACATTCCGCTCATCACGTTTTTCATGTCATCAACGAGATCATAGATGATTGAGTAATAGCGGATTTCAATGCCTTCGCGCTCAGCCATGTCTTTGGCTTGCTTGTTGGCACGCACGTTGAAGGCCAGAATTGGCGCATTCGACGCGATGGCCAGCGAAACATCAGACTCGGTTATTCCGCCAACAGCGCCATGGATCACATTGGCTGCAACTTCTTCCGTGCCAAGCTTGGCCAGAGATTGTTGAATGGCTTCCACAGAACCTTGCACATCACCTTTGACAACAACAGCAACTTCTTTGAGTTCACTGGTTTGCAACTGAGTCATCATCTGCTCTAGCGAACCGCGTGAACCTGCCGCATGCGCGACTGATTTTTCACGGGCCAAACGCTGACGGTAGTCAGAGATTTCTCTCGCCCGCGCTTCGTTTGCAACAACTGCAAATGGATCGCCCGCAGTCGGAGCGCCGGAAAGTCCGAGGACCTCGATTGGCATGGACGGGCCCGCTTCTTTCAGCGAGTCGCCCTTGTCATTGATCAGCGCACGAACACGACCCCATTCATTGCCAGCGATAACAATGTCACCGGTTTTCAGCGTTCCGGCTTTCACCAGAACCGTTGCAACAGGTCCGCGGCCTTTGTCCAGCTGCGATTCAATAATCGTTCCTTCCGCAGCGCGGTCCGGATTGGCTTTTAGTTCCAGCAGTTCTGCCTGCAGCAAAATTGCTTCCAGAAGGCCGTCAAGATTGGTGCCTTTCAGGGCAGAAACTTCAACTTCCTGAACTTCACCGCCCATGCTTTCAACAAATACCTCATTTTGAAGCAATTCATTGCGTGCTCTGCTCGGATCAGCCGTTGGTTTGTCAATCTTGTTGATCGCCACAATAATTGGCACACCGGCCGCTTTTGCATGACGGATGGATTCAATCGTTTGCGGCATCACGCCGTCATCGGCCGCAACCACAAGAATTGCGATATCGGTCGCCTGGGCACCGCGAGCCCGCATCGAGGTGAAGGCCTCGTGACCGGGCGTATCGATAAAGGTGATCAGCTGATTGTTCTTTTCAACCTGATAAGCCCCGATATGCTGGGTAATGCCGCCAGCTTCGCCTTTTACGACATTGGCATTTCGGATGGCATCAAGCAGGGATGTCTTACCATGGTCAACATGGCCCATAATCGTTACGACCGGCGGCCGAGTAACCATGTCTTTTTCATCATCTTCAATGTTGAAGAGACCTTCTTCCACGTCAGATTCTGATACCCGTTTGACTGTATGGCCAAATTCAGCAGTAATTAGCTCGGCCATATCAGCGTCAATAATGTCGCCGGGCTTGAGCATTTGCCCCTCTTTCATGAGGTATTTGATCACATCCACAGAACGCTCAGACATACGCGCCGCAAGATCCTGAATTGAGATCGTTTCAGGTAGTTGAACTTCGCGGGAAATCTTTTCCCGGGGACCTGATTGACCCAAGGCAGCACGCTTGGCTTTTTCCTGACGGCGGCGAAGGGCGGCAAGGGAAGGCCCGCGATTGCTACCTTCATCAAGCGCATTAGTCAGCGTCAATTTTGTGCGGCGGCGGTCATCACCAACCTTCGGACGCGCAACGGCCTTTTCAGGCTCATCTGTCTTTTTGCGTTCAAACGGCTTGAGCTCTTTTACCTTTGGCTCTTCACGGGAAACTTTCTTGATGGCATCAGGATCAGCTTTTACCGATGCCGCAGATGCTTCGGCCGCTGCTTCACGTTCTTGAGCAATCTTGGCTTCAGCTTCCTTGCGGGCGATATCTTCTTCCCGGCGCTTTTGCTCTTCGCGATCAGCCTTGCGGCGGGCGTCGAGATCCGCACGGGCAGCAGCTTCTTCATCCGCTTTGCGCTGTTCTTCGCTTTGGCGGGCATTTGCCTCTTCCAAGGCACGTTTGCGCGCTTCAATCTCACCTTTGGAAAGATTGGAAGGAAAGTTTTCCGGCGCCGGTGTTGGCACGGCAGCAGGCTTTGCTTCAGCTGGTTTTGCAGCTTCCACAGGCTTTGGTGCGTCGCCCGGTTTGTTCAGTTTACGCTTACGTGTTTCAACGACCACGGCTTTGGTACGGCCATGGGAAAAACTCTGTTTGACTGTGCCTTGCGAGACACCACCACCACGCAGACTCAAGGTCTTTTTTGGTGCTGAGTTTGTTTTATCGTCGTTGTTTTCTTCGCTCATTAATAAACCTGGTTTCCGTTGGTTTGTGATCCCACCTGAATATTGTGCGCTTTTTGAACCTATACGGATAAAAAATCCAGTCCCAATTGGTTCTCAAGCAAATGTTATTCCGGCAGTTCTCCTTTATATCAGGCCTTAACCGGCCTGATAGTATTGTAATCTATTGACCGCAGCGATCAGATTTCTGGTCGCTCCGCCCGGTTGTGCTGCCGCATGCATTGCATTGCCCAGCCCTAGCACCGCACTCATTTCGTCTCCGGACCAGCAACTTGCCACCGGAATTTCCCTGCCACCCATATGCTTCACAAAGGCAACTGCCGAAGCCAATTTCCGCTTACCGTCATCGGCCGCATCATTGGCATGGATCAGCAAACCCACTTTGTTAGACCGTATGGCGCTGTCGACCTTGGCAAATCCCGTAACAAGCAGCCCTGCTTTTTTCGCCAAAGCCAGGGCTTGCAAGGCATGCCCCGCCAAAAGGTTTTCGACCATATCAGGCAAATCATCATCAGCCCGAACATCTGTTTTCAAACCCTTGGCAAACAGGCGTTTTGCAACAGCCGTCTCAACACTGGATTTCTTTGCCTCCACCCAGACACCGCGCCCGGGAAGAGTTTCTTTCAGATCGGGAAAGATCTTGTTTTCAGGACCGGCAACAAACCGGATCAGTTCCTGACGGTCATGGCGCTCTTTCGAAACGATACAACTGCGCGGGTTCAATTCGTCTTCCCCCTCCAGGTTTCGTTTCTGCATGTGAAATGCGCCTTTACTTCCCGATCTTATGCCTGACCTTCGGCCTCTGTTGCACCATCTTCTGTTTCTTCAACTTCTGGCAACAATTCTTCAGCGGTCACCCACCCAGCCTGAATTCGAGACTGCATGATCATCTCTTCAGCTTCCGTGCGCGAAATTTTGAAGTCTTTCAAAATGCCGTCGAAACGCTGAATTTCACCATCTTTACGCTCGGTCCATCCGCAAAGATCATCGACAGCACAACCAGCGAAATCTTCCAGAGTTTTGATATCGTCTTTGCCGAGGGTTACCATCATTTGGGTTGTGATGCCGTCAACTTTGCGCAACTCATCAGAAACGCCTAGGGCAACCCGTTCCGCTTCAAGTTCAGCTTCCAGCTTGTCCAGGGATTCGCGTGCACGTGCCTGCAATTCGTCTGCGGTTTCCGCGTCAAAGCCTTCAATGGAAGAAATCTCTTCCGCATCCACATAGGCAACCTCTTCAACAGTACCAAAGCCTTCAGAGGCAAGAAGCTGGGCGACCATTTCGTCGACGTTCAGGGCTTCCATGAATTTATTGGTGTTTTCTGTAAATTCAGCCTGACGACGCTCGCTCTCATCCTGCTCAGTCATGATGTCAATGTCCCAGCCCGTAAGCTGAGAGGCAAGGCGCACGTTTTGTCCACGACGGCCGATTGCCAATGACAATTGATCATCAGGAACAACCACATCAATACGCTGGGCTTCTTCATCAAGCACCACTTTGGCAACTTCTGCCGGCTGCAATGCGTTCACAATGAACGATGCTGCATCAGGAGACCACGGAATGATATCGATTTTCTCGCCTTGCAGCTCGCCAACAACGGCTTGAACCCGCGATCCGCGCATACCCACACAGGCACCCACCGGATCAATCGAGCTGTCATTGGAGATAACTGCGATCTTGGCCCGGGAGCCTGCATCGCGGGCAACCGATTTGATTTCGATTACGCCATCATAGATTTCAGGCACTTCCATCGTGAAGAGTTTGGCCATGAATTGCGGATGGGTACGGGAAAGAAAAATCTGCGGTCCGCGCTGTTCGCGGCGTACATCATAGATATAGGCACGAACACGGTCGCCATAACGGAAATTTTCCCGTGGAATGGTTTCATCGCGGCGGATAATTGCTTCGCCTTTGCCCAGATCGACGATCACATTGCCATATTCCACGCGTTTGACAGTACCGTTGATAACTTCACCAATACGGTCCTTGAATTCATCGAATTGTTGATCGCGTTCTGCTTCACGCACTTTTTGAACAATAACCTGCTTGGCAGACTGTGCTGCGATACGGCCAAAATCCATTGGCGGTAGAAGTTCGGCAATATGATCGCCCAATTGTGCATTCGGGTTTTTGTCCCGTGCCAGATCAAGTGGAATTTGGGTTGTGTAATCATCAACAGCCTCAACAACTTCCAGCAGACGCTGTAGCTTGATGTCGCCGGTTTTAGGATCAATGTCCGCTTTGATATTGGTTTCCTGGCCATAGCGTGAGCGCGCCGCTTTTTGAATAGCATCTGCCATCGCCTGAATGACGATCGAGCGGTCGATGGATTTCTCTCTTGCCACCGCATCTGCAATTTGAAGCAACTCTAGCCGATTTGCACTAACAGCCATGTTTGTAGTCTCCTGTTTTACCATCTGCCTTAAAAGGCACTAGCGATGGTGAGCTGGTTTTAATCAATTCCCGGATTAATTGTCCGAATTTAACTCGTCTATGTCGTCGGTATCATCCGCAATACCATTGGCTTTGCGTAATGCCTTGTCCCGGCGCAGAGCTTCACGGATCAAATCATCCGATAAGATCAATTTGGCGTCTGAAATATCGTTGAGCGCAAGCGTGAACTCTTTTTCTTCTTCGCTCGGCGCGTCTTCCCGGTGAAACAGGACTTTGTCTTTTTCAACGCGAATAATCCGGCCTTTGAAGCGTTTGCGGCCGTTCACAATTTGTGCCGTTTCCAGCTTCGCTACATGGCCAGCCCAGGTTTCAAAATCAGAACGTCTCACCAGCGGTCTATCAATACCCGGGGATGAAACCTCGAGGTGATAGGCAGCGTTGATCGGCTCTTCCACATCCAGAATTGGTGAAATCGCGTTGGAAACCGCTTCACAATCGGTCACGCTCATCGTGCCATCCGGGCGCTCGGCCATGACTTGCAGTGTCAACCCATTCATCTGTGACAAGCGCACCCGTACCAGACGAAAACCAAGAGCTTGGATGTCAGGAGAAATGATCGCAGCGATCTGCGCTTCCTGGCCTTGCTCGGTGATCAGCCTCGGCTCATTGATATCAGCTTCAATATTAAGCGGTGTACCTGTCAAAAAATGCAGTCCTGTTTCCGGTGTGAATTGAGTTAGCTCCGGACATTCACGTTATTTTCAATCTCAAGAAACGGACTTAGCGGTCGGCAACAAAAAGATGGCAATAAAAAAGAGCGGGTGCTTTTCAGCTCCCACCCTCGCGAACTTCGGAGAATATGAATTTGATATAATGCCAAAACAGGTTCAATGCAAGCAAAATGGTCAGCATGTTGAAGCTATCAAAAAAATGGACCCAGACGGAAAAGAGCACTTTCCAGTCTGAATCCGTGTCTTAGGTGGATACCTCACTGCATCGAATGCAGTTTATATTTCCCTTGTGTCATGCTTCGTCCACCATTGTTGTCCAGGTGGTCAAAATTGGCGGTCATGATTGTGCCAATGGGTTGGAGTGTGATGTGGGTCGTAACATTGTTGTCCACAAATGTGGAGTTCAAAGTATAACCACCGCCGCCTTTTACCATGGCTAACCAGCCCGTATTCACCGCACCGGTAAAACGAACAGACATGTTGCCATTGCAGTCCCTGCCATGAATTTCAGAGGCAAGGCTCGTCCCTTCAATTTTTTTCCAAAGTGAATTTGTGCAAGCGCTGGCTGGTGTTGCCATAGTTGCGAGGGCAATTAAACTACCTGCGAGGGCAGCGATTGTGAGTTTTGAATCTTTCATTTTGCTTCTCCTTTTGAGAAAAGCCCCAATGCTCAAAATCATAATTGAGCTTAGCTGAATATAACCTGAATAATTTATTCAAAAATGTGTTTTTCATCACTAAACAAGACTTGGCTCCGCTGTTCAAAAATCATGTAACAGGGAGTGCGTCCCTCGCGGATCGCTTTTTTCTCATACCGGGTCGAAATCCATTCAGGCCACGGCTCGTGCCAGTCACTGGCTTTAATGGCTTTCCATTCAAACCCGTGACCGTTCACCTGTGCAAAGTCCATGATATGGCGCAGGCCCCAGTTTACATAGCTTTCAATATCGGATGCAAAGCGAAACTCACCGCCATTTTGCAGCACACGGTGAAACCGGACAACATTATCCGCATTCAGGAACCTGCGTTTCCAATGGCGCTTCTTGGGCCAGGGGTCGGGATACAGTAAATCAATCCGCGCCAGGCAGGCATCGGGCAACCAGTTCAATAACTCTGTGGCATCCTCATCATACAAGCGGATATTGGTCAGGGATTTTTCGTCAATCTGTTGCGAGGCCTTTGCCATGCCGTTGATGAAAGGTTCACAGCCAATGAACCCGATTTCTGGATGCAATTGAGCACGATGGATCAAATGCTCGCCGCCGCCAAATCCAATTTCAAGGACGATTTGTTTCGGCTTGTGAAGAAACAGGTCAGCAAGATTGCTCGGTGCGTCTTCGGTGATATCAATCAGGAATTCCGGCAAAACAGTATCATAAGCATTCGCCTGAACTGTTTTGAGGGTCTTGGCTTTGCGCCGCCCATAAAAATTGCCAGCCGCCCGTTCAGGATGGCTGGCTTTTTCATTGTCAGTTTTGGAATCTGTCGACATCAAGCACTGCCTTAGGCAAGAGCCTTCACATTGGCTTTCAGGATTTTGGCCAGATCAATTTTTTCCCAGGAGAAAGATCCCCCGCGGCCAGGTTTCCTGCCAAAATGGCCATAAGCGGCCGTTTGGGCATAAATAGGCTTGTTCAGATCAAGGTGCTTGCGAATTCCTGTTGGAGAAAGGTCCATGGATTTTGCAATTGCCTTTTCCAGCAAACCTTCTTCCACTTTTCCGGTTCCATGAGTATCCACGTAAATCGAAAGAGGCTGCGCCACGCCGATGGCATAAGACAATTGGATGGTGCAACGATCAGCCAGTTTTGCTGCAACAATGTTCTTCGCAAGATATCGCGATGCATAGGCCGCAGAGCGGTCAACCTTGGTTGTGTCCTTGCCGGAAAATGCGCCGCCGCCATGGGGGGCTGCACCGCCATAGGTGTCGACAACAATTTTGCGGCCGGTAAGACCCGCGTCTCCATCAGGCCCGCCAATCACGAAAGCGCCCGTAGGGTTGACGTGCCAAGCACAATCCTTGGAAATTGGCAGATCGCCCATGGCTTCGCGAATATAAGGTTCCACAACACTGCGAACCTTCTTGGAATCCCAACTGGCATCAAGATGTTGTGTGGAAAGCACGATGGAAGTCACTTCAGCTGGCACGCCATGTTCATAGCGAACGGTAACCTGGCTTTTCGCATCTGGACCCAGTTTGCCAACATCGCCTTCGCCCTTATGGCGGGCGGCTGCAAGCAATTCGAGGATCTTGTGCGAATAGTAAATTGGAGCCGGCATCAGTTCAGGTGTTTCATTACACGCATAGCCGAACATGATACCCTGATCGCCAGCACCTTCTTCGCCCTGCTTGTCTGCGGAGTTGTCGACCCCTTGTGCAATATGCGCTGATTGTCCGTGCAGCAAGACTTCGATCTTTGCTGTTTTCCAATGGAAACCGTCTTGCTCATATCCGATATCACGAATCGCCCGGCGCGCTGCTGAACGAAAACGGCCTGGAGCGATTACCGGGTTTCCTGCAGCGTCTTTCAGAATATTGCCCTGTTTGTCTTTTTTCAGAAAGATATCAGGAACGCGAACCTCACCGGCAATAACAACCCGGTTGGTTGTTGTAAGCGTTTCGCAAGCGACGCGCACTTTCCAGAGCGCTTCCTCACCGTGTTTGCGGGCCTCTTTGTAAATCATGTCGACGATTTCGTCTGAAATTCTGTCGCATACTTTATCTGGATGGCCTTCTGAAACTGACTCGCTGGTGAACGAATAATTCTGTCTAAACATCAATTGCTCCCTGATGTGGGTGTGGCTGAACAGGTTTGTTCTCACCCATAAAAAATCAGCCGTCTTGTAACGGCTGATTTGATTTGGTCAACTGAATAAGTGCTTAAACGGCAAAAGCTGAAAGATCAATCATCGCTTTCATTTGCAAGCGCTTTCGTCAATTCGACGATTTTGCGACGTATTTTCGGGTCTTCAATTTTGACGAATGCGCGATTGAGCTGCAACCCTTCCGAACTTGAAAGGAAATCAACAACATAATTTGTTGCAGATGATTCCTTGAAACCGTCATTGCCCGGAGGTGTTCCCGGCGCGTCTTCAAAGAAAAATGAAATAGGTGTGTTGAGAACACGCGAAATTTCCTGGAGGCGGCTTGCCCCTACACGGTTCGCGCCTTTTTCATACTTTTGGATTTGTTGAAACGTGATGCCAAGTGCATCGCCTAATTTTTCCTGACTCATCCCCATCATGGTTCTGCGCAGACGAACACGGCTGCCCACATGAATATCGATGGGATTTGGTTTACGTTTTTCTGTTGCCATAACAGTCTCTTTTCTACACGCCTTTACGCCATATCGACGAATGCATGTTTTTAGCGCATTCCACGGTTGCCCGGTGGGTTGGAAAGCCCTATGTGGGTTGATATTGTTGTTTGATGAAAAACCGCAAGGAAATCTCTAACCCAGTGAATCTTTCAGCTAACAACATTTATGCCTTGATTTTTAACCGCAAGTCAAACCTGCTTAACGTAAAGTGGTGCTTTTACCTGTTACACGCTCGTCGTTAGATTTGTCGGCGACGCTGGGTTAAACGGGCGCCCAAGCTAACGAGCAAACACAGGATCAGAAGTGCGAAAAAGGGCGCATTGCGAAATTCTGTGTAAAGGGTCGTGTTCAAAGAGCCTGGCAATTGGCTGTCAATCACCCCTTGTTTTCCAAGGCCCAGGCTATGAAGCGTGCGCCCGACAGGATCGGTCACTACTGAAAATCCCGTATTGGCCACACGAACAATCGGCAGTCCTTCCTCTACACCGCGCACAATTGACTGGCGCAAATGTTGATAAGGGCCGGGGGTGAAACCAAACCAGCCGTCATTGGTCAGATTGACAATCCATTTTGGCGCGTCTTGTTTTGGCCGATCAGGGTTTCGTATTTCTCCTGGAAAGATAATCTCGTAGCAAATCAGGGGTAGTATTGGGTGATCAGTATTTTGAGCCAATAATTTTCTGCCGGACCCTGACGCAAAACCACCACGCAACCGTGTCAGCTGCTCAAGGCCAATTGCTTCCAGCATTTCCTGAAAAGGCAGATATTCTCCAAAGGGAACCAAATGGGTTTTGTCTGCTGCCTCGGCTATTTCGCCATTTGATTCGATCAAATAGACCGAGTTATAGACATTGCCATAGGCATTTCCAGCCGCTCCGGGTTCTGCGCGCATTGCTCCGGTGATCAGGCGGGTTCCTTCCGGCAACATTTCTCCTATTGAGGCCAGTACATCGCGGCGCTCTGTCAATAGAAACGGGAAAGCAGACTCCGGCCAAATCAGATAGTCGATATCTTCAAGGCTTAACCCATCAGTCGGCACGCTTTTGGAAATATCCAGATATCGCGCAACGATGCCGTCTTCCTGTTCGAGATCAAATTTTGATTTCTGATCAATATTCGGCTGCATCAAACGAACTGTTACTTCCGTCTCATAAACCGTGGGATTTTGGGACAGGCGGATTGCCCCATAACCGAGATGAGCCACCAAAAGCAAAAGCGTCAGAATAAACGGAATTCGTTTGTTTTTCAGCAAGCGTGATGGCGTTGCAAGAAGGATCAGAGGCAGCGAAAAGAATAAAATAGCAAGGGCGGTCACGCCATATAGTCCGATAGCCGCGGCGCTTTGCATCATCAAAGGGATCGGCATTGCCGCATAACCAAGCGCATTCCACGGTAGGCCCGTAAACACAAAGCCGCGCAAATATTCAAACAGACCAAATGCCAAAGTGAGGGCAAAAACCCTTGTCCAGTGATCGCTCCAGAACAAACGGGCCAAGACACCTGCAAGTCCCCAGAAAATGCCCAATCCTGCTGGAAGCAACAGCACGGCAAAGGGGAGAAGCCAGATAAAATCCTCCACATCGACGAGAAAGGCGTTGCCAACCCACCAGAGCCCCATCAGGAAATAACCAAACCCAAACCACCACCCGCATAAAAAGGGTGACTTGACGGCTGCGATCCATCCGTTCTTTCCGTCCGCATAAACGCCATCCATGATCCAGGCAAATACCGGCAAAGTTAGAAAAAGAATTGGAAAGAAATCTATCGGAGCCATTGCGAGCGCGGATAACAAACCTGCGGCGAATGCCAGCCAATATCTTTTCCAGCCGAAAAGAAGCACGATCTGCGATGATATATTTTCAAGTCTGGCCACAATGCCTCGCGCGAATCACTAACAATTTGTCAATCATGGAATAGTACCCGCGTGCACCAAAGGGCAAGCGACACTGATCATTAAGACAGCGATCCGCAGTTTTAAGTCCGCAGTTTGGTGATAAAGCCTATTCGCCGGCCTTGAGTTTGCGCGGGGCGCCTTTTTTCGAAACAACCATCTCGATCAGTTTGATCCGGCGCGGGTCCGCATCGCGAATTCGAAATTCGAAACCGAAGGCATCAATCACTTCGCCTTTGACGGGAACCCGCCCAAGCAATGAGAAAATCACGCCGCCAATGGTTTCCGCGTCCTCATCATGATCACCGACATGAAAATTGCCTTCAATCGCCGCGCGAATATCGTCAATTTCCGCACGGGCATCGAGCAGAATTTTCCCTTGCTCGTCGATTTTGATCAGCTCTTCGTCGTCGTCATGCTCATCTTCGATATCGCCAACAATCAGTTCGACAATATCTTCAAGAGAAATCAGACCTTCCGTGCCGCCATACTCATCGATCACAAGTGCCATTTGAATTCGCTGGGCCTGCATTCGGGCCATCAAATCGGCCGCCATCATTGAAGGCGGCGTAAAGATGACGGGCCGGACCAGATTGAGCCTGCCCAATTCTCTCGTGAGGTCCACTTTCGTCAGATCAAGGGATCGGACACTGGCTTTGGTGCGCTTGCGACCGTTGGAAGAGGTGCGGGTGATATAACCCACAACATCGCGAATGTGGATCATGCCCTTGGGGTCATCAAGGCTGTCATCGTAAACCGGCATTCTTGAATGGCCCGAACTTTCAAACAAAGCGAGCAATTCACCCAGAGTGGTATTAAGTTGAACAGCTTCTATTTCTGCCCGGGCAATCATCAGATCTTCAACCTTGGCATCCTGAAGGCGCAAGATGTTGTGCAGCATCTGCTTTTCTTCAGGCGTAAAATCACCGTCATCATTACTCTGATTGGCTAGAGCATCATGCAGGTCTTCGCGAATGCTCGCTTTGGTGCTGCGCACTTTGCCGAATAGCCGCTTCAACCAGGCCATCTTCGGGTTGCCATCATCACTCTTGTTCTGGACGATATTTGTATGGCTACTATCTGGTTCCGGGGGCTCGGATTCTGTCGTGTCTTTTAAATCAGTTTCGATCTTGTTCATTATCTTAGGTGTTTTTCCGGTTATATCTGAAACTATCAAATTCTTGCGCTAAATCTTGTGGGCTTTTCCAGTCCTTACAAGTGCATTGGCAGATAGGGACTTATCACATGCCTGTATAGGGATCGTTAATCCCAAGTTTTGCCAAAGCCGCGGTTTCTATTGCTTCCATTTGCTCGGCGTCATCTGTTTCAATATGGTCATAGCCGAACAAATGTAAAAATCCGTGTACAATCAAATGACTTAAATGATCGTCAAATGTCTTGTCCTGGGTTTCTGCTTCCTGTTTTACAGTTTCCAGAGCAAAAACCAAATCCCCAATCAATATGTCGCTTGGTTCGCCGATTTCGATATCAGCCCCTGGAAACGATAACACATTAGTCGGTTTTGGTTTGTTTCGCCATTGTCCGTTGATCTTCGCCATATGCACATCATCGGTAAACAACACGCTCAGTTCCGCATTTGTTGGCCAGATCAGCTTGGCCTCGGATGCCACAGTTGTAATTGCCTTGGCGATGAGAGTGCCGAGGGCTTTTTCTACAGGCCAGTCACCGTTCTCAATATTGATGTCTATTTGAGGTAGGGTCACTTGTGCACTCTGGGTCGGTTTTGTCCCGATTGGGGAGGGTTGGCCGCCCGGGTTTTATCCGCCGCGTCATAGGCCATCACAATCTCGGTCACCAATCTGTGGCGCACCACATCAGCAGCGGTAAACTTGATTTTCTCAACCCCGGTGATCACCGGTAAGATTTCAAGTGCTTCAACCAGCCCGGAGATTTGGCCATAAGGCAGATCTACCTGACTTGGATCGCCAGTAATAATCATTTTTGAGTTCTCACCCAAACGGGTCAAGAACATCTTCATTTGCATGGAAGTCGTGTTTTGCGCTTCATCCAGAATGACCGCCGCATTGGCAAGGGTCCTTCCGCGCATGAAGGCAAGTGGCGCAATCTCGATGACACCGGATGTCAAGGCACGCTCAACTTTGTCTCCGGGCATCATGTCATACAACGCGTCATATAAGGGGCGCAGATAGGGATCGACCTTCTCTTTCATGTCGCCCGGTAAAAATCCAAGGCGCTCGCCCGCCTCTACCGCAGGCCTTGATAAAATAATTCGGTCAACGGCGCCGCGTTCCAGCAACGAAGCCGCATAGGCAACCGCGAGATAGGTTTTGCCTGTTCCGGCTGGACCAACACCGAAGATCAATTCACCAGAATCCATCGCCCGGATATATTTGTCCTGCATCTTGGTTCGGGCTTGAACCACCTTTTTGCGGGTCCCTATTTGTGCCATCGCCAGGCGGCTCGGCTTGCTGGCAATTGTCGGAAGCGAGAGCTGATCCTCTGATATCGCCATTCGCACAGCGCCTGTAACATCGCCATTTTCGAGCGCTTCACCATTTTCCAATCGGCTATATAAATGTTCGAGGGCCATGCGTCCTCTATGAATGGAAGCCTCGTCGCCTTTCAGCAGCACTTCATTGCCTCTCGCGGCCGCCTCGATATCGAGCATTTTTTCCAACAGTGTCAAATGCTCATCGAACTGGCCAAAAAGCTGTGTGGCAAGCGTGTTGTTTTCAAATTTCAAGGTGAGGGTGTCGGAGGTTTTTTTCTCGGAAGTATTTTTAATGTCTTCAGCAGATAGATTCAAAAGTGATTCTCCAGAAGGTAACCAGTTTACCTGTCCAATTTTTGCGCTGGAAACGCTGTTTTGTCCAGCATAATTCATCAAGGCAAATAGTCACGCGGTTTAGTCAATCCGAACCGCATTCAGCGAGGCAGGACCAGCTTCACTGATTCTTACCCGTAAAGTTTGACTGATTTCAGACGCATCGCCTTCAACAACAACGGTTTGCAACCAGGGAGAACGGCCCAGCACCTGGCCTTCTCTCTTTCCGCGTTTCTCAATCAGCAAATCAATTTCCTTGCCAACGCAGCCTGCATTAAATTCAGTCATTTGATCACGCAGCAAGGCCTGCAAGCGGGCCAATCGCTCCGAGGCAACGGCTTCAGGCACCTGGTTATCAAGATCAGCGCCGGGCGTTCCCGGGCGCGGGCTATATTTGAAAGAAAACGCCGAGGCGTAATTCACCCGGCGGATCACATCCATGGTTTCTTCAAAATCCGCGTCGCTTTCGCCCGGAAAGCCGACAATGAAATCCCCTGAAATGGCCATGTCAGAACGCACGGCACGGACTTTGTCAATGATTTGCAGATATTGCTCTTTTGTATGGTGGCGGTTCATGGCCTTCAATATCCTGTCTGAACCCGCTTGAATGGGTAAATGCAGATAGGGCATCAATTTTGGCAGGTCGCGATGGGCATCAATCAGGCTTTGCTCCATGTCGATTGGATGGCTGGTTGTGTAACGAAGGCGCGCAATGCCCTCAATTTCCGAGAGCCTGTAAAGCAGGTCACCCAGATTCCAGTTTTTGCCGTCTTGTTTGCCATGCCATGCATTGACGTTCTGACCTAATAAAGTGACTTCCTTCACCCCAGCATCTGCCAGACGATTGGCCTCTTCCAGAATTTGGCTGACCGAACGCGAAACCTCTGCGCCCCGCGTATAGGGAACAACGCAGAACGTGCAGAATTTATCGCAACCTTCTTGAACCGTAAGAAAGGCCGCCAGCCCCCGAGCGATTGTTTGCTTCTTGGTTGGAGCTGGCAAATGGGCAAACTTTTCTTCAATTTCAAACTCCGTTGAAATCACTTTTTCGCCCTTGATTGCCCGGTCAACCATTTTGGTAATGTCGTGATAGGTTTGCGGGCCAGCCACCAGATCAACTGCCGGGGCCCGGCGCATGATCTCTTTGCCCTCAGCCTGGGCAACACAGCCCGTAACGCCAATGGTCATGGAACCACCTGCTTTTTCACGCTTTTCCTTGATCTTGCGAATACGTCCAACAGCCGAATAAACCTTTTCAGCGGCTTTTTCACGAATATGACAGGTGTTTAAAAGCACCAGATCAGCCTCTTCCATCACATCGGTTTTTACGTAACCGTCCTGCGTCAGGGCGTCTTCCATTCTTTCAGAATCATAGACATTCATCTGGCAGCCATAGGTTTTGACAAAAACCTTCTTTGGCGTATTCGAGACGCTATCTGTTTTTTCTGATTTCAACGGCGTTGAAATATCGTTCTGGGAAACCAAAGTCATATCAGCTCGCAACTTTCGAGAATTGCGCGGTTCTATCGGCAAGCGCCTCGCTTATCAAGTTTAAAGCGCATGGGAATGCGGTTGGCACGTCGATCAGGCTTTATGATAGAGCCGTCGCATGCGGGTAAAATCCCGACGAACCTGCTGAAAAACCTGTTCCGAAGCCAGTTTGCGTTTGGTTGTTTCATCAAAGATGATGCTTTCCCCGAAGCAAACATCCACATCAAAGGCTCCTTGACGCAGGAAGTTCAACAAATGAGGCATCAATTCCAGATCCCCCGGCCAGGAAGCATAGGTCTGATGATAACGGCCAAGGGGCATTCCATGCAGAGTGTTATAAGCAATGGCTACCGGTTGAATATGAATTGCTTCCAGTCCGGATTGTTTCAACGCCATTTGCGGCGCACCAAATAGTGCGCTCTTGAACGGCAGTAATTTGTTTCCGTCGCCGGTCGTTCCCTCTGCAAAGAGAACCATTGTGTCGCCTTCAATCAAACGTCCGGCAATCGTGTCCGCCTGTATCCCCGCGTCCCGCGCTTTGCCCCGATCAACAAATACCGTGCGTTGCAGGCGGGAAAGCCAGTTGATCCCGGGCCAGGTTTTGACCTCGTTTTTTGCGATGAAACAGAGCTCCTGAATACTGCCAAGAACCATGATATCCGACCATGAAACGTGATTGGCAACCAGAAGCACAGGTTTTTCAATCTCTATCTTGCCATGGATATGAACGCGCACACCAATCACACGCAGCACAAGGCGGTGCCAGAAAATGGGTAAGCGTCTTGCCAGAGAAGGAAAAAACTTTAGCGCGATAAATTGTATGGGAGCAAGCAGCAGAGTTGCCGGTACAAGTATCAGTAGGATGAATATCAAGCGAAGCTTGGCGGCCATATCATACTCCCCCCAATTGGGTCCAGGCCCTAGTCAAGAAGGTCCAGACGCATGATCAGCGCGTCACAATCCCCTTGCTCGTTTGCTGAGTTTATTTGAGGCGTTTGGTAATAGCCCTTGCGCTCTCCGACTTTGACAAAGCCATGTTTTTTATAAAGTTGAAGCGCAACCTTATTTACCGCTTCAACTTCAAGAAAAATCTCATCCAGTCGGTCTGCAAGGCAGCGGCGGATCATTTCTTCCAGTAAGCCGGCACCAATGCCTGATTTGCGCGTTTTGGGCAAAGTGGCAATGGTCAATATCTCGGCCTCCTTTGCACTGATGCTGTAGATCATAAAACCAAGTACCTCATGTTTGCCGCGCTCGGATTTGGCGACAAGACAATAGGTATTCTTGTTGGCCAGCATGGCGCCCAATTCTCCATCACCCCATCCCCGTGAAAAAGAAGTCGCATGAATATCCGCACATTGTTGCAAGTCACTACGATCTGCTTTTTCGATGGTGAAACGGATTGTGGATGACGGCCAGAGACGGAACATTTTTACAGCCTAACTTACACGCTCAACAGCAAAGCCTTTTTGCGGCACGGCATCAGGCTTTCGCAGATATAAGGGTTCCGGCATTTTATCGCCTTCATCACGAGAGGCACCAATAGCCGCTATGACATGGACCCACGCTTGATGACGGTTTGAAACGCAAATCTTGTTCGAGCCATTTTGATCGGACAAAAGTGGCGCAGCATTGCCGCAGATATGAACGTCTTTTAGATTGGCCAGAAAGGTTTGTACATCACTCAAGTCTCCGGCAAATGCCTCATCCCTGACCGCGAAATTATTGTCAAAATTCATGAGGCAATAAACCTGGCCGCGTCCTGCGTCGATTGCCGCGCAGATTTGCTGCGTATCATCCAACCTGTTCTCCTGACGATATTGCGCGGCGATGGCTTCCAGATTGGTCACGCCAACAACCGGAATATTCAACCCGACACCAAAGCCTCGTGCCGTCGCCACCCCTACACGGATGCCCGTAAAGCTTCCCGGGCCAATTGTGGTGATGATTTTATCAAGATCTTGATAGGTGATTTCGGCCATCTGCATGACATCGGTGATGATACCCATCAACCGCTCCGCATGGCCCTTGCCAATATCTTCCGTGAGTTGCGCGAGCACAGTTTTGCTTTTGCTGTCATAAAGACAGGCTGCGCAGGCTGTTCCAGCAGTATCCAGTGCTAGGCATATCATTCAGAAAGTATGGTCCGCATATTGGTGCCACGATATAGACAAAAGGTATGATGGCTCACCAACATTGGTCTGTTTATTGTCAAAGCAATTGACTGTAGCGATCGGTCAGATCGCTTCTACTTCCGCAACTTCAGGAATGAAGTGCCGCAACAGGTTCTGAATTCCGTGTTTCAAGGTGGCCGTAGACGAAGGACATCCGGCGCATGCGCCTTTCATGTGCAGATAGACAATCCCCTCACGAAACCCTCTGAAGGTAATATCACCGCCATCCTGGGCGACCGCAGGACGTACGCGGGTTTCAAGCAGTTCCTTGATGGTGGAGACAATTTGCGCGTCGCCTTCTTCAAAAAACTCTTCGCCTGATTCAGGCGCCACGCCGTTTTCAATCATCACAGGCTGGCCGGACATGAAGTGTTCCATGATCGCGCCCAGGACCGCAGGCTTCAAATGAGCCCAGTCAAAGCCGTCGCTGTCATTGTCATCCTTGGTAATGGTCACAAAGTCATACCCGAAAAATACGCCTGTAACGCCGGGTATCTCAAAGAGTTTTTGAGCCAGCGGAGAGACTTCTGTATCTTCAGCAGAACGAAAATCCGCAGAGCCGGACTCAAGTACCGTGCGGCCAGGCAAGAACTTCAGCGTTGCTGGGTTTGGTGTCACTTCGGTCTGAATAAACATTTTCGTTCCTTAAAGAAGGCAAAATTGCCAACCAATGATATAAGTCGGTTAGAACTGTTCTAATCCATAAGATAGTGTGTTTAGAGCAAAGCTTCAAGCCATTTGCCTGATCACTTTTTCATGCTGACTGACGCAAACTACGAGATAAATCCGATGATCTGTTTCAATTCCTTGATCGTCTCATCGGCAATAACATGGGCTCTTTGCGCGCCGTCGCGCAAAACCGCGTCCACACTTGCCGGATCATCCATCAGTTTTGTCATTTCGCTTGAAATAGGAGCGAGCTTCTCAACGGCCAATTGAGCAAGTGCCGGTTTGAAGACCGAAAACTCTTTCCCGCTATACTCATTCAACACTGCTTCTTTGCTGGTCTCGGCCAGAGCCGCATAAATACCAACCAGATTATCAGCTTCCGCGCGGCCTTTGAGCTCGTCGAGTGAATCAGGTAGCGGAGCGGGATCGGTCTTTGCCTTTCGGATTTTCTTTGCAATCGTATCGGCATCATCGGTCAGGGTTATCCGCGAAAGATCAGACGGGTCTGACTTCGACATCTTTTTTGCACCATCACGTAAAGACATGACCCGTGTCGCAGGCCCCTCAATGATCGGATTTGTCATCGGGAAATAGCTCTCCTCATGGCCAAACTCCGCAATCCGCGCACGAAAGTCATTATTGAACTTGGCAGCAATATCGCGCGTTAGTTCAAGATGCTGTTTCTGGTCATCGCCTACCGGAACATGCGTGGCGCGATAGAGCAGAATATCTGCAGCCATCAAGGTCGGATAGGCAAACAGACCGACGGATGCATTCTCGCGATCCTTGCCGGCTTTTTCCTTGAATTGGGTCATCCGGTTGAGCCAGCCCATCCGAGCCACACAATTAAACAACCAGGCAAGCTCCGCATGGCCCGATACCTGGCTTTGATTGAAGACAATATGCTTTTTGGGATCAATGCCAGCGGCCAGAAATGCAGCCGTAACTTCGCGAATATTTTTGCCCAGTTCCACAGG
This sequence comes from Salaquimonas sp., assembly GCA_049680405.1. GTDB lineage: Bacteria > Pseudomonadota > Alphaproteobacteria > Rhizobiales > Rhizobiaceae > Salaquimonas. Next base: position 33,034 of record JBAUHS010000096.1, read on the forward strand.
GTCCTGCCAGACAGTGATCGCGTGCAAGTCTACCACGCAATAGATGCATTCATGGCTTTCCTGCAACGCAACGAATTTGCGGATTGCGCCGAGATAATTGCCAAGATGAAGATTACCAGTTGGCTGAACGCCGGAAAACACACGGTTGGAAGGTTGTGCCATATCAAGTCCTGTAGAGCGCAAATGCGTTGGAGCGCAATTGCTTATGTTTGGGTTGGTTTGTGTCCGCGCGGGTTATGCAGGAGGTGAGGCGCGATTACAAGAAGCCTTCTCATCTGCCACGCTTTACCAGTCGCATGATCTGACTTCGCGGGATAGCGCCCGTTAAAACCACCACAGCGAAATAGACGATAGCCGCCACTGCAATGATCAGGCCGATGGAACCTATCTGCTCAAACAGATTGCCGGACAAAACAGAGGCGCTCAACCAGTTTTGACCGAAATAGACAACGCCTCCCATCAGTGCGCTGGCGAGACAAATCAGGGATATGTTTTTAAGGGTAACTCCCTGGATTTTGTAGTGGCCTTTAACAGCGAGACTGCCGCCCAACAAAAACGCATTCACCCAGCTTGCAGTACTGAAAGCATAACCAAGCCCGACCACGCCATAAATCGGGAACAGATAAAGCGCCAAAACAATGTTGACGATGGCGTTGATGCCGGCAAACCACATGGGCGTGCGCATGTCTTTGCGGGCATAGTAAGAGGGTTGAAAAACCTTCGTCAAAACGACCGCCGGAAGACCAAGAGCGAAAGCTGACAAAACCTGGGCGGTTACCTCGGTCAGTTCACGTGTAAAAGCACCGCGCTCGTAAATCAGTGCGATCAGCGGAGCAGCCATCAGGTATAGCCCGACCGCTGCCGGGATCATCAAGCCAAGACCGAATTCCATCGAACGGTTTTGCAGTTTTATAGCTTCATCATTTTCGTTGGCTGAGAGCGAACGCGATAGTTCCGGCAGCAAGACCACGCCAATAGAGACAGCAATCAAGCCGAGTGGCAATTGCATCAATCTGTCCGCATAATTCATGATCGAAATTGCGCCATCCTGGCCCGATGCGATGATCTGCCCGACAAGCAGGTTGACCTGGGCGATACCCGCCGCAATGGCGGTCGGGACAGCAAGTTTCATCAACCGTAATACAGGCTTTGAAAACCGTGGCCAGCGGAGGGAGAGCGGGAAGCCTTCTTTCACAATGGCATAACTTAACAGGCCGATTTGCAACAAGCCGGATAGCGTGACGCCCCAGGCCATCACCACGCCCAGTTCGTAATCGCTGTAACCCAGCTGGTTACTACCCACCAGAACGGTAATGAAAACGATATTCATGATCACCGGAGCCAGCGCCGCCAAAAAATACCGGCGGAAGGAATTGAGGATGCCCGAGAACATTGCGACAATCGACATTGCCGTCAAAAACGGAAACATGATGCGCGTTAACAGCACAGTAAGTTCAAATTTTTCAGGATCATTTGCGAATTTCGGCGCAATAATTGTTCCGACCAGAAACGGCATGAAGATCATCGCCAAGGCGCTGAGAACCAACAAAATAGCCAATAGGCTCGCCAAGACCTCCTCGGCAAATTTTCTGGCGCTGGCTTTGTCACCGGTTTCAAGTTCGCTGGAGAAAAGCGGAATAAAGGCCGTATTGAAAGCCCCTTCCGCAAACAGTCTTCGGAATAGATTTGGAAATCTGAAGGCTGCATAAAATGCATCCGCCACAGGACCTGCCCCAAGAAAAGCTGCGATCAGGGCTTCGCGAACAAAACCCAAGACACGGCTCGCCATAGTAGCCGAACCGACGGAGAAAAATTTGCTTAAAAGGCCCATGGAATTTGCCTGTCCAAAATGATTTGGCGTTTAATAGACCAAATGAAGTTTGACTTCACCTATTTCTTGTCGATCTTGGAAGGAGCAGGGGCCTGTAGGGCTGTTTTCAGTGTATCGATGATCTTTTGATGCCGGCTTTCCAGCGTGATTTTGTCCCCAAGCAGATCAGTTACATAAAAGCTGTCGATGACCTTTTCACCAAAAGTGGCGATCTGGGCTGAGACAATATTGAGGTTAAGTTCAGCAATTGTTGAGGTGATGGTCGACAAGACACCCGGCCTGTCGAGACACTGCACTTCCAGCACAGTGAAATTATCCGAAAGATCGTTCTTTACATGAATTTCCGCAGGGACAGTGAAAGCCTTGCTGGATCGCTTGGCTTTGGTGTTCTTGTTGAACAATTCCCTGTAAAGTAGCTTTCCGGTCAGGGCGTCACTGATCATTTTACAAACATTGTTTGCCCGGCGCAGTTCATCTTCATTTTTTTCATGTTCACGACTGATAAAGATCGAGTCAAGCGCCCGGCCATCGGTTGTCGTGTGGATCTTGGCATCAACAATATTGGCCCCGGCCGCTGCGCAGGCTCCGGCAATAATGGATAACAGTTTTGGATGATCCTGGGTCAGCAGGCTGATCTCGGTAATTGCCTCAAATTCCTTGGTGTGGATTTGGGTGGAAATCTTTTCGCCATTCCGGTCCGCCTGGCGGATCAACTCCATATGGCGTATCTGGTTTTCAAGCGGTGTCGCCAGAAAATACGGATCATAATGAAGTTCAATGATTCTTGCTTTTTCCTTGTCATCCCAGTCCGGTAGAACGGTAGACAACTCATTCTTGGCCGCCGCAACGCGCCCACTCTGTCTTATTTTTGAAAAACCGCCGGTTAAAAGCGGTTCAGTTTCATAAAATAAAGTGCGAAGCAATTGCCCCTTCCAGCCATTCCAAACGCCAGGACCAACGGCTCTGATGTCGCAAACAGTCAGGATCAGTAGATACCGCATCCGCTCCACCGTCTGTACCGTTGCAGCAAAGGTCTCAATGGTTTTGCGATCAGAAAGATCCCGGGATTGAGCCGTCAGGCTCATGGTCAAATGCTCTTCAATCAACCAGGCTACGAGTTCGGTTCGTGCCTTGGAAAAACCGAGCCGGGGACAAAGCGATCTGGCAACTTTCGCGCCTGCAATGGAATGGTCTTCCTTGCGGCCTTTGGCAATGTCGTGGATCAAAAGCGTCAGATACAGCAATTCACGGTCTTCGATGTCCGGCAATACTCGTGCCGAAAGCGGATGTTCTTCAGCAATGTGATTATTCTCGATATCAGACAAAACGCCGACAGCGCGGATCAGATGCTCATCAACCGTATAGTGATGATACATGTTGAATTGCATCATCGCGACGATCCGCCCGAAAGCCGGAATGAATTTACCCAAAAGGCCGGTCTCGTTCATTTTCCTCAAAATAGTTTCCGATCCGTTCCGGGTCGTCAAAATGGCGAGAAAGAGCCTGTTGGATTCCGCATCACTGCGCATCTTGCGGTCAACCAGATGCAGCGAGTTTGCGATGAGATATCTTGCGTCCGGATGAATATCGAGATTGTTGTCATCGGCGAGCTTGAACAGGCGGATCAGATTTGCCGGCTCGCTCTCAAACGCCTTGTCATGACTGACATTGATCCGGCCATTGTCATCAATAAAGTCTTTTGAGCCTGAAATTTTGCGCTTTGAATACCGGATTGAACGGATGAGACCGTTAATGCCGGTAACCGATTTGGCATGTTCTTCTTCAAGCTCCGCGCAAACAATAAGGGTCAGATCACCGACTTCCTTGGCAACAAGAAAGTAGTGCTTCATGAACCGTTCGACATTCAACAACCCGCCATGGCTGATATATTTCAGCCGCTCGGCCATTTCGCGCTGAATATCAAAAGTCAGTTTTTCATCGGGACGGTTGGTAAGAAAATGCATGTGGCAACGCACGGTCCACAGAAACTTTTCTGCGCGCCGGAAGCGTTTGAATTCATCGGCGGTAAAAAGGCCAACATCAACCAGATCGCGTTGGCGCTCGACCTGGTAGAAATATTTGCCAATCCAGTAAAGCGTATGCAGGTCGCGCAACCCGCCTTTGCCATCCTTGATATTGGGTTCCACCAGATAGCGCGAAGCACCCGTTTTCTTGTGTCTTAAGTCGCGCTCTTCCAGTTTTGCATCAATGAATTCCTTGGCGGTCTTGGCCACGATTTCTTTTGCAAATCGCTCTTGCAAATCATTGAAGAGATCCTTGTCGCCGTCGATCAGTCGTGCTTCCAGAACCGATGTACGAATCGTCATATCAGCTTTGGCCTGGCGCAGGCATTCATCGATATTGCGGGTTGCATGACCAACCTTGAAACCCATATCCCATAAAAAATAGAGAATATATTCAACAATCTGTTCGCACCAGGGAGTTTGTTTGAACGGCAGAATGAACAACAGATCAATGTCTGAATGGGGCGCCAGCGTGCCGCGCCCATAACCACCGACAGCGGCGATGCAAATGCGTTCTCCAGCGGAAGGGTTTTCGCTTTTGTAAAGATGGCTCGAGGCAAAATTGACGATAGAGCGGATAATTGCATCTTGCAGTTGGGACAGCCGCTTGGCGCATTTTGTCCCGTCACCATCAACGAACAAAAGGGCTTCAGCGTGCTGGTAGCACTCTTTATAAATTGCCTTTATAAGCGCCAGCAATTCCAGGCGAAAGGCAGGCGAGTCCAAACTCTGATTGCTTTGGGCCATCAGCTCTTGGATACGCTCCTGCAGTTCTTTTTGACTGAGCAAAGGTTTGATGGATGTGGAATTAGCCATTCCCAAGTACTAGCCTCACGGTCCAGAAATTGGCAAGGCAAATCGCCAGCAATCTGTTGTTAGGGTGGATCACTCGGAAGCGCTGTCCTCCGATGCTTCTTCTACAGATGCTTCCGGCGCAGGAGCGCTTTTTGGTCCGCCTTTTGAAACGCCTACCATTGCCGGACGAAGGCAGCGATCACCGATCACAAAGCCTTCCTGCACAACCTGCAAAACGGTGTTGTTTGCCACATCCGGATTTGGAATTTCAAACATTGCCTGATGCAGGTTCGGATCGAATTTCTCGTTGAGCGGATTGAGTTTTTTGACGCCCTGTTTTTCAAGAGCCTGCATCATGGTGCGTTGGGTCAGTTCCACGCCTTCAATCAGGGTTTCAAAACCCTTGTCGCCTGAACTGCGCGCCTCTTCCGGGATCGCCTCAAGAGTACGGTTCAAATTATCGGCGACCGAAAGCATTTCGCGGGCAAACCCGGCAATTGAAAACTGACGCGCGTCAGCCACATCGCGCTGGGTTCTGCGGCGCAGATTTTCCATATCCGCATGGGCGCGCATGAAATTGTCTTTTAGTTCCAGCTTTTCGTTTTCAAGCCGATCAAGTTCCGCTGAAAGAAACTCGACCGGATTGGAAAACCCACCTTTTGCCGCAGCTGCTGCCAGTTCCATTTCCGCATCGTCTTCGGAATGTTCGCCCAACGCTTCTTCATGGTCAGTGGCTACTTTCTTTTCAACGGGTTCATCGGTTTCGTGATGCTCGGTATTGTCCGCCATCTTGGCATTCCTGTCTCTGTTAAATTCAAATCTGTTGTGGACCTGAAAATCCGGTCCGGCATGTTTTCATGCCTGTCTTGCGTGTTGCCCCCGATATCAGGTTGTGGACACAAAAAATCAACCCCTTGGGCCAACCTTTTAGTGCTCGATGGTTATTTTCTTCAGCGTTGGCCGATCAGTTTGCTGATCACGGTAGCCGTATAGTCCACCATGGGGACAATCCTTGCGTAGTTGAGCCGCGTCGGGCCGATAATGCCCAAGGCACCAATGACCTTTTGAGTGCTGTCCTTATAAGGCGCAACAATCAGACTGGATCCCGATTGGGTGAACAATCGGCTTTCTGACCCGATGAAAATCCGCACGCCCTGGCCATCTTCAGCCAAATCGAGCAGGCGGATCAGACTATCCTTGGCTTCAAGGTCGTCAAAAAGCTGTTTGACCCTTCCAAGATCTTCCTGAGCCTGCAAATTGTTCAAGAGATTACTATGGCCCGTAACGATAATCCGGCCATTGTCCAGTTCGCTGGACCCGGCCCAAACCGCAATGCCTTCGTCAACCAGATTTTGAACCAGTCCATCCAGCTCAATTTTGGCGGCGTTGTGCATGCGTTTGAGCTTCTGGCGCGCTTCGCTCAGTGTCAGTCCGGCAATTTGCGCATTGGTGTAATTGGTGGCTTCAACCAGAGAAGAGGCCGTGACCCCCGGCGGCAGGCTGATAATGCGGTTTTCCACATGGCCGTTTTCACCGACGATCACCACCAGGGCTTTCCCCGGCTCCAGACGAACAAATTCAATGTGTTTTAGTCGCAAATCCTGTTTGGCGCTCGCAACAAGGCCCGCGCCCTGAGTCAATCCGGACAAAAGCTGGCTGGCTTCGGTCAGCAGGGTGTCGAGCGTTTGCCCCTTGCCGCTGGCCTGCACCTTGGCATCAATTGAGCTTCTGTCTTCCTTGTTGACATCGCCGATCTCCAGAAAACTGTCGACAAAAAACCGCAACCCGATTTCCGTCGGTAAACGGCCTGCACTGATATGTGGTGCATAGACAAGGCCGAGTTGCTCAAGATCGCTCATCACATTGCGGATGGAGGCCGCAGACAGGCCTTCGGCAAATACCTTGGAAAGGTTGCGCGATCCCATGGGCTCGCCCGTTTCAAGATAGTTTTCAACCACCAGACGAAAAATATCCCTCGATCTTTTGTCAAGATCGTCCATCAGGCTACTGGTTGAAATAACGGGCGTGTTAGGTGGTGTCATGGTCCCCTAGATATAATAGTCTCTTGCCCAAGTGCAAACCAAGATTTGTATTCTTGTTCTCTATGCCAAAATCGAGGTTGATGATTGCTCTTGCAGGCTAATGCCTTTAGAAGCGGCGAAAACCAATGATCACAAGAAAGTTGAAGCTCTATGCGTCCATCGAAAAGAACACCGAATCAAATGCGGGAAGTCACAATTGAAAAGGGGTTTTCGCTGCATGCAGAAGGTTCATGCCTCATCAAATTTGGCAATACCCATGTGCTGTGCACTGCAAGCCTTGAAGAGCGTGTGCCACCGTGGTTGCGCGGCGCTGGCAAAGGCTGGGTAACGGCGGAATATGGCATGTTGCCGCGCTCGACCCATAGCCGTATGCGCCGGGAAGCGACAGCTGGCAAACAGTCTGGCCGGACCCAGGAAATCTCCCGCCTGATCGGACGCTCGCTTCGGGCAATCGTTGATCTTGAAGCCTTGGGTGAGCGTCAGATCACTGTTGATTGTGACGTTATTCAGGCCGATGGCGGCACCAGAACAGCTTCCATCACTGGCGGCTTTATCGCCCTTAAAGAATGTATTGGCTGGATGAAGCATCGCGGCATGGTTCAGGATCATGTGCTGATTGACAATGTGGCAGCTATCTCTTGCGGAATTTATGAAGGTACTCCGGTGCTTGATCTGGATTACGATGAAGACAGCAACGCGCAAACCGATGCGAATTTTGTCATGACCGGAACAGGCGGCCTGGTAGAAGTTCAGGGAACAGCCGAGGGCAAACCCTTTAGCGAAGATGAATTTGCCCAACTGATGGGTCTGGCAAAAGCAGGCATAGCCGATCTGGTGGCACTGCAGAACAGCTAATTCCACTAGGGTCAATTTGCACAGTCTACTACGTCGCAATCCATTGAAAGTCAGAAGATTTCCTGCTGTCTTGCTCCTTGTATCTGCACAAATCTACGCCTACCATTTCGTGTTAATTAATGAGTCCTGACCCTAGAGTTTTTGGAGACTGGTTTGCGCAAGCTAGAATCAAAAGAAATTGTCGTTGCAACCCACAATCCGGGAAAGGTTGTGGAGATTAATGAGTTGATCGCGCCTTTTGGTCTGATTGCGAAATCAGCCAAAGAACATGGGCTAGGTGAGCCTGTTGAAGAAGGCGATACCTTCGAGGAAAATGCCTATACCAAGGCTTTTGCCGCTGCCAGCGCAACGGGGCTTCCAGCGCTTTCTGATGACTCTGGCCTTTGCGTGGATGCCCTTGAGGGTAAACCGGGTGTCTACACGGCTGACTGGGCAGAAAAAGAAGACGGCTCAGGTCGCGATTTTGCCATGGCGATGGAAAAAGTTGAGGCCGCTCTTCAAGAAAATGGTGCAAACCAGTTTGATCAACGCAGCGGACGCTTCGTTGCTGTCCTTTGTCTTTGCTGGCCTGATGGCCACGCGGAATATTTTAGAGGTGAGGTTGAAGGCAATCTTGTCTGGCCTCCAAGAGGTGGCAGTGGCTTTGGCTATGATCCGGTTTTCCAACCTCAAGGTTATGATGTGACCTTCGGCGAAATGACTTCTGAAGAAAAGCACGGCACTGGCCCCACGGCGACCCAAGGTGAAGCGGGGCGCGTTGACCTTGGCCTATCCCATCGCTCCCGGGCCTTTGCCAAACTGACCAAAGAATGTCTGGAGCCTTCAGGCTTACGTCTCGCTGGTTTAAAATGAACTCGCCCTATCACAATCCCGGCGATGCTTTTGCCGTTTATGTGCATTGGCCGTTTTGTGCAGCCAAATGCCCCTATTGTGACTTCAACAGTCATGTGCGCCACAAGCCCGTTGATCAAGAAGTCTATGTGGATGCCTATCTGCGTGAAATCGCCCATATGGCGTCGCTGGTACCAAACCGGACAGTAACTTCAATTTTCTTCGGTGGTGGCACGCCCTCCTTGATGGAGCCCGATACGGTCGGGACCATATTGGATGCAATTGCTTCACACTGGACAATTTCCGCCGATGCGGAAATTACCCTTGAGGCAAACCCTACCAGCGTGGAGGCACGTCGTTTCAAAGGCTATCATCAGCGCGGCGTCAATCGTGTCTCCCTGGGCGTTCAATCGCTTCGTGACGATCAGCTGAAGTTTCTGGGTCGGTTACACACAGCCGAGGAAGCAAAGTCAGCCATTGCCCTTGCCCGTGAAATTTTCCCGCGTCTTTCCTTTGATCTGATTTATGCAAGGCCGCAGCAGCATCTTGAAGATTGGCGGGCAGAGCTTGAAGAGGCGATTACCCTGGCAGCTGATCATCTGTCCTTGTACCAATTGACCATAGAAGAAGGCACGCCGTTTTTCGATCTGCATAAAAGAGGGAAATTCTCCATTCCTGATTCTGATCAGGCCGCAGAATTTTATGAATTAACTCAGGAAATTACGACTGCTCACGGCCTGCCAGCCTATGAGATTTCCAATCATGCAGCCATTGGCGCGGGCTCGCGCCATAATCTGGCCTATTGGCGATATAATGACTATGCGGGCATAGGGCCGGGCGCCCATGGCCGTTTGACAATCAATGGCAAAAAAGTAGCAACCGCCTGTGAACGCAATCCTGAAATCTGGTGGCAAAAGGTAATGGCATCCGGCGATGTAACCGGCCATGGCATGAGTGAGTTTGAACGCTTAACAGGCCTGGAAGCCGCTGATGAAATGTTGCTGATGGGGCTTCGACTGCGCGAGGGGATAGACCCGGTCCGCCATGAAAAAATGTCAGGCCAGCAAATCAGTCAGGACAAAATCATCAGCCTGGCCAAAGAAGGTTTCATGGAAATGAGCCGCGATGGCAAACTGCGCGCTACCCAGCAAGGCGCTATGGTTTTGGACGCGCTCGTTGCCGATCTTGCTTCCTGAAATCAGGTGCCTGAAAAGCTTGTCGGGGCAGGGCTTTCCGGTCTGCCAGTACCGCCGGTAACCTTGTAAACTGCAAGTCCTCTTTCTGAAGTGCCATCAGGTTTGAAGCGGAAAATACCATTAATGCCGGAATAACCACGGCGATCCTCAAGGCTTGCTGGCTGAAACGCTGCTGCAGGTCCCTTGGAGCCAACCAAGCTTGCTGCAAGGGTAATTGCGTCATAGCCCAAAGCGGCAAACACGCCCGGCTGGGCATTGTATGCAGTTTGATAACGGTTCGCGAAAGGAGCAAATTTGGATATATCACGCCCTGTATAAAGCGCGCCCTCAAGATCAGGTGAATCGAATTTGACCGACTCCCATTGTCCTGATCCCAATATTTGTTTGCCGGCAAGAGAGACCCCGGCACGCTTCAAGCTGGAAAGAATAGCCGATGGAATTTGTCCGCCATCGGGAATGTAGATTGCATCAGCAGATGCAATGGGTATCGCAGCAGAACGCGCCGCTGTTTCAATGGCCGGGCCTGAGCGGTCATATTTGATCAACTGAATATTTGCGCCAGCCTGTCCGGCCACTTCGCGAAGAACAGTTTCTTGCAAAGTGCCTACGGCATCATTTGGCAAAAAGGCGTAGATGCTTCGCTTGCCGAGAGACAAGGCATAATTCATCATCCGTTTTGTATCGGCCTGTTGGGTATAGGACAGCAGATAAACGCCGCGCTTTGCCACATTGGTGTCGTTGGAAAAGGCGATCATGGTTCGTCCGGCTGGTTGGGCAACGGCCGATGCGGCTGTAACGGAGCTGGCAAATAGCGGGCCGATAATAGCTGTTGAGCCTTCAGAAACAGCTTCCGATGCGGTGCCCTGGGCCTCAGCGGCCTGGCCTTTGGTATCCTTGATCACGAGCTGGATTTTGCCTTGCCCGAAATCCTGCAATGCCAGCAGGGCACCATTGCGAATTTCATTGGCGATCGCCGCCGCATTTCCCGGCGCGGTTTTAGGTACCAAGAGAGTAAGTCGAACATCCCCTTGTCCGAAAACTTCGCCTTTCGGATCTGCTGTGAGGGTAATGTTCTGTTGCCCCTGGTCGACACCGGACAAGCCATCTGTAGCGCCTGAAAGACCTGCAGACTGACAGGCAGAAAGCCCCGCACTTACGGCAATTGCCATTGCTACATTTCTTGTTGCCAGAATTTTACCATGCAGCCGCGCAGCAATGCCTGCCCGCAAAATGTTTTGCCCAAAATTCATGTAACCCGCACCCTTATTAATTTACGTACCGTAAAGCACGAATTAGCCTTAATATGCAACACCAAGATCAAATAGCGCAAAAAATCCGTGGCGTTAAGCTGCAAATCGGTTTCCTTTGTAAGTAAATCACTGTTTCTCATTCCATTGTATGAGATAAATGGGGCCAATTATTGCTATTATGCCGGAACTTGCCCACACAAGACCAGTGTGAAGGCGAGAATGTAGAAGAGAGTGAAGACGAGTATTGCAACCAATTGTGCAGCAATGGACAGGGTTGCTTTCATGCAAATTGAATTGTCCATGGGAGGGCTTGATGGGGAGTTTCATGATTGGTGACAAGGAGTTTTCCTCGGCAAAACCCGCGCCCGGTCTGTATATTGTTTCCACGCCAATAGGCAATCTGGGGGACATCACCCTTCGCGCCCTTGAGACGCTGGCCGGCGCCGATATCATTGCCTGTGAAGATACCCGCGTGACCGCAAAACTGCTGAAACGCTATGGCATTTCTGCTAAACGAACCTCCTATCATGAGCATAATGCCGACAAGGAAGGTCCGATTTTACTCGACGCTGTGCGTCAGGGCAAAGTCGTGGCTTTGGCCAGCGATGCCGGAACGCCGCTGATTTCTGATCCCGGCCAGCGCCTTGTCGCTGCGGCAAAAACCGAAGCGCTGCCCGTCTTCCCCATCCCCGGTGTGTCAGCACCCATAGCTGCCTTGACGGCCAGCGGCCTGCCGACGGAAGTATTCACCTTCGCCGGGTTCCTGCCCTCCAAACAGGGCCAGCGTCAAAGTGTTCTCCAATCCTTTCGGGGCCATGACGGAACCTTGATGTTTTTCGAAGGCCCATCGCGTCTTGCCGCCAGCCTTAAGGATATGGCTGAGCAATTTGGCGGCGAGCGGCAGGCCTGTGTCTGCCGTGAACTGACCAAGATGCATGAGGAAGCGCGGCTGGGAAGTTTGAGTGAGCTGTTGGAGCATTATACCCAATCCCCGCCCAAGGGCGAGATCGTGATTGTCCTCGCCCCGGAGATCAAGGATCAAATTCTTGACCCCGAAACCCTTTTGGTTGAATTGCTTGAGACCATGAGTGTCAGCCGTGCTGCCAGTGAAGCGGCCAAACTGACGGGATTGGCCAAGCGGGACCTTTACACCAAAGCCTTGAAACTTGCCGAAGCCAAAAATGACCAATAAGCCTGCCAAAAACAGAACAGGGCAAAAAGCCCGCCAGAATGCTCAGAGGTATGGCATCTGGACCGAGCATTTCGCCGCCTTCGCCCTTCGTCTCAAAGGCTACAGGATCATCGCCCGAAACTACCGCGTTAAGTCAGGTGAAATCGATATCATTGCAAAAAGGCGCGATCTGATTGCGATCGTCGAGGTCAAGGCCCGCAAGAGCCTCAATCAGTCCGTTGATGCCGTTGGCTATCAAAACCAGCAGCGGGTCCGCGCTGCCGCAAACTGGTGGCTTTCAACCCGCAAGGACGCCCATCTCCTCTCTGTGCGCTTTGACATCGTCGCCGTCCAACCCTGGAAATGGCCCGTACATCTGGAAAACGCATTCTAACCGGCTCCCACATCTCAAATAGCCCTCACAAATTCGTCGCTTGTCATATCTGACGGACATGCCTAAATCTGGGGCCAACAGGCACAAACCGGAAAGATCACTCATGTCTCTCAAAATCGGCGTCCAGATGGACCATATCTCCACCGTCAATATCACCGGAGACTCAACCTTCGCTCTATGTCTGGAAGCCAAGGCAAGGGGCCATGATCTCTTCCACTTCACCCCCGACCGTCTGCAATTGCGCGATGGCAAGGTCAGCGCTGAAATCGAGGCGATGGATGTGCGCGACATCAAGGGCGACCATTATACACTTGGCGAGAAAAAGCTGACGGATCTTTCAACGCTCGATGTGATCCTCCTGCGTCAGGACCCGCCCTTTGACATGAGCTATATCACCAACACCCATTTGCTGGAGCTGCTTCACCCCAAAACCCTTGTCGTCAATGATCCAAGTTCTGTTCGCAACGCACCGGAAAAAATTCTGGTGATGGAATATGCCGATCTGATGCCGCCAACCTTGATCACGCGCGATGCGGCGGCCATCCGCAAATTCCGCGCCGAGTTTGGCGATATCATCGTCAAGCCGCTTTACGGCAATGGCGGCGCGGGCGTTTTTCGCGTCACGAAAGAAGACGAAAACCTGTCCTCTATTCTGGAGATGTTTTTCGGCATCAACCGCGAGCCGCTTATTGCCCAGCAATATCTCAAAGACGTGCGCAAGGGCGACAAGCGCATCATCCTTGTGGACGGTGAAGCCGTTGGCGCGATCAACCGCGTCCCGCCCGAGGGCGATGCCCGCTCGAACATGCATGTGGGCGGCGTCGCCACCCATACGGAACTGACAGACCGTGAGCGCGAAATTTGCGCCCGTATCGGGCCGATGCTGAAAGAGCGCGGCTTCATCTTTGTCGGCATTGATGTGATCGGCGACTATATGACCGAGATCAACGTCACCTCACCAGCGGGGATAAGAGAAGTGAAAAAGTTTTCCGGAACCGATATCGCCGCGCTGATCTGGGACGCGATTGAGGGGAAGGTTTGAGGGGGGGTGAGGGGGCAACCCAGCCTCCGTCATCGTCGGGCTTGACCCGACGATCCATTCCGTGATCCATCCAAACTCTCACATTTACGAAACTTCACGGTATGGTTCCTCGGATCAGCGTCACTTTGTGACTTGTCCGAGGATGACAGACTGTGGTTGCGGTACAATTTCTCCCCTATATTGCAGTCAAGCGTAGCGACGACGTGGGAGAATAAAGTTTCTTGGAATTAGCG
>JBAUHS010000097.1:0-16960 GCA_049680405.1 Salaquimonas sp.
CCACAAGATCGCTGATGGTCACCACATCGGTGGTATCCACATCGCCGACCACAAACGAACCATTGGCGGTCAGAGCGCTTGCAGCTGTCGCTGGATCAAGCATCGTCTCATCAAGCGTGGCAGAGACATTTGTAGCGTCGATTACCCAGGGGGAATCGCTTTGATGATTGATCGTGATGGTCACATCCTGTGTAACAGTAACGCCCTCATCATCCGTTATCGTGATAGTGAAGACAACGGTTACGGTTTCACCTGTCGCCAAAAAATCAATATCGCTTTCATTGATTGCGTAAAGCCAGTTGATTGTTCCGTCATTCGAGTTGTTGATATCAGCGGAAATTGTGAAAGCGTCTTCTATTGCAGCGAGTTGTTCTTCAGAAAGTGTCAGTTCTGTTATGCCGTCTTCAGCGATCCAGATAACAGACTTGGTTTCTTCACTTGCGGTTGGGGTATCTGTCAAATCGGCATCTGTGAAGGTGATGCTTCCTTCAGCAGATTGAATACCGGCATTTGTATCAGGTGGCTCGTTGTCCGCTTCGCTTACATCGCTGACTTCGCCGGTTACAACAAGCGGAGTAATCACCGGTATGTCATTTGTTCCGGTGATAGTAATAGTGATTTCTTGCGTCACCGTGCTTGATTCATCATCGCCTGAACCGGAACCAACACCGCTGTCATCGCTGATAGTTACTGTGTAAACCAGTACAAGTGTTTCGCCCTCCCCAAGGAAGTCGAGATCTTCATCTGAGACGGTATATTCCCACGCAACATCTCCTTCCACGGAAGGGGGTACTGAAATGATATTTCCGTCAGCATCAAATTCGATAACAGGATTGGTAACAGGGTCTGTTTCAGTCAGGGTTAATTCGAGCGTGCCAATTGTTCCAAGGTCGTGAGTTATTCCATCGTCATCAGTCCAGGTAACAATCGGATCATCTGAAAATGTAAAGTGCGTGTCTGAGGCGTCAATATCTGCAAAATTAATTCGGCCCAAAGCTGTCCGTACAGTGTGATCACCAGTAATGTCGGCACCTTCCGTGAAAGCATCAGCATGTACCGTAGTGGCAAGATTGGTGATAATCGGTTGGTCATTGCTGCCGGTCAGAGTAATAGTGACGGTAGCAGTCGCAGTTGAGCCATAGGGATCAACTACAGTGTAAGTGAATGAATCTTCATCACTATCGCCAAGACCCAAAAAGTCGAACACATCATTGGCATCGTAAGTTATGTCACCATCTGCAGTAATTACGAGCAATGCTCCAGATTTCAGGACGACAGAAGCAACGGGCTCTACCCCGTCGGGCAGAAGGTTGAAAGTCAGTGGCACCCCATCAACAGCAGAAACGGTAATTGTAAACCCATCGGGGTCGTGATCAGGCTGGCTCTCGCCTCCTGTAATCACATTGACTGTATTAAGACCGCCATCTCCAGTGAGAATTCCGTCTTCGCCGATAGTGAACGAATCGTCAAAAGCCAATGGATCATCGTCATGGGAAAAGTCTCGGCCATCGACAAACTCGCCATCTTCGCCATCTTTTAGAGAGTTTTCATCTGCTTCCTCGGCGTTTGAATCATTTGAAAGTAAAAAGGCAGAATCAACCTGTCCATATGAATTGGAGCCATCCAAGTCGGTTCGATCTGAAAATGCCTTGCTGAAAGTCTCACGGATCTTATCCAGCGCCACTTTGTCCTCGAGAAGATCGATCCCGGATTTTCCGATTTCAACTGCTTCACCAGTCAGAGAAGTCAGAACCCATTTGGAGCCGACAGAATTCACCGTTCCGAGAATTTGCCCGGTCTGCTTGCTGACCAGAACATAGGAGCCGATATTTTCGGTTCCTGGATCAGGTAAAATTGAAAACTCTGTAACACCTAAAGTGGCATTGATAGTTACTGTCGGCGTGGTCCCACGAATCCCCATGGTTGCAACGGGCGTTTCAATGCTCATATTTCCCGTTGGTGCGATTTCGCCAGTTACGAAAACGAAAGCGCCCTGAACCAGATTGAACGCCATGCTGTTATCAGCATCGCCAGCGGCCTTGTATACCAGTTCATCCAATATCATCGTGGCATTGGATGAAAGGGAGAACACGGTTTTGTCGACAAAGGTAATGCCGAGATCGCTGTCATCTGTGGTGCGAACAACATCACCTTCGAAAACAGGATCATCTACCTGCAGCTCGACTTCAATACCGTTGGTGCTTTTGCTGAAAGCCTGTCCGTTGAGTGAAATCACTTTTCCGATTTCAACCAGATCGCTGCCATTCTCGCCGTTAGCCGCATATTGCGCAGGGCTTTCTGATCCCGCCAATGCGTTGACCGCTTTAAAGGATAGATTTGCGCCATCGGGGCTTTGGAGCTCCGGCCCTGCGCCCGATCCGAAATAGTCGATGATGCGGACACTGGAAATGTCGTTGGAAATATTTAGATCATCGCCATTGCGAGCGAACTGACCAGTGAACAAAAGCTCTGCGTCATCAATGATGATTACGTCAGTAGAACTGTCAGCCAAGTGGGTGCTGGAAGGATTTATACTTGGGGCGTTATCTGCAGATTTATACATTGTAGATTGTCCTATGCCCCAGAACAGAAGAACCATACGAAATTCATGAAGACAAGTCTAGTCAAAGGTTGCAGAAACCAAACCTAATAGGAACATTGTTAATTTTGAAAAATTATATTTACTTAAGATTGAATATTGAAAGTATTCACGCTGATAAAACATTAAATATAATTGACGTAGCGTAATGATAGGGTTGGCAATTTGTCATAAAACCTCAAATATCGATCAAATCAAATGTCGATCATCGCCATGATGATCTCAGTTTTAAGTATCTGCGTATATTTAGAAAGAAACCTAACCTAAGGTTAGCATAGCTTCAATTTCTGAATGCTTCATCCTTAACCCTCAAAATCGGTTTAAGAATCAGGTCCAAAATGGTGCGTTCGCCAGTCAGCACATTGACCGTTGCAACCATTCCTGGAATGATTTTCACCTCTTCAGGAAAAGAATTGGCATCACTTGTGGAAATGACGATTCGAAAGAATGATTGATTGTCTTCGTTTACAACGGTGTCCGCGCCTATACGTTCGACAGTACCCGTGAAGGAGCCGTATTTCGTATAATCATAGGCCGAAAGGCGAATCCTTGCTTCGAGGCCGGGACGAATGAAAGCTATGTCCTGCGGTCTGATTTCGGCCTCTATCAGCAATTGATCATCAATTGGCGTAATTTCAACCACTGTTGAACCAGGCAGCAATACCTCTCCAATGGCTGCCACATTCAACTGATTGACAATGCCTGTTACCGGCGATTTCAAGTCGGATTGCCTCACTTTTTGGCGAGCTTCCTTTATGCGTTCAACCACTGCCGTTAAATCCGAATTGACCAATGAGTATCGTTCTAAAGCGGAGATCAGATAGTTTGATTTTTCTGCCTTGATTTGTGCATCTGTCTCGTCGATCTCAGCTTCAATACGCTCAATCGAGGCTGACGTGATCTCAAGATTACCTGTCAATTCCTGAGTGGCTCGCTTGGCTTTAATGAATTCCAGTTCCGGAATCGCTTTTTTGCGAAACAGATCAGAGGTCAGCTTCAACTCTCGATCAGCCAGCTCGATGGCTTGTTGCTGCTTGTTGATGTTGGCTCTTGCCTCGGTTAGGGCCTGGACTTTTTGAATCCGCTGAAATCGCCTTATCTGTATATTGCCTTCCAGCCGGTTCAAATTAGCCAAGAAAATTGCCTTTTGATCCTGAAGTATCTTATCCGAAAAACGATTATCTGGATTTGGAATATCGAAGTCTTGCTTGAATTCGCTTTCAAGTTCCAGCCGTGCCAATTCGGCACTCAACTCCAACTCCCTTTGAAGCAATTCGCTTAATCGCGAGCTCGCGCCTGTGTTTTCCATCTTGACGAGGACCTGGCCCTCTTTAACCAATGCGCCTTCCCGGACCAGGATCACACGAACAATGCCTGCTTCGAGATTTTCAACCAACTGGGTTTGGCTTGAAGGGATTACGCGCCCAATACCCGTCGCCCCTTGTTCTACCGTTGCAATAGACGCCCAGATTAAAAAAGCTCCTGTTGTTAGAATAACCAATATCAGCAACATCCACGCGGTCCGCGACCCAGACTGCTCGGATGCTTTTTTAATATCATTGGCGAAATCAAAGTCACTTTTTCGCATTTGGATTACTCCGAACTTTCAAGCGCTTTGTGGAAATCACCTGACCCAACTGTTTGAGAACCTGGTCTTTTGGGCCATCGGCGATGATGTTTCCTGCCTCCACAACGATCAGCCGATCAACCAACGATAACAGACTGTTTCGATGAGTTGCCAGCAGAACCGTTCTGTCTGGTGATAGCCAATCCTGAAGCGATTTTATCAATTGCATTTCAGTCTTGGTGTCCATCTGGCTGGTCGGTTCATCAAGATAAAAAACCTTCGGATCAGCAACAATCATTCGCGCTAATCCGACGGCCTGTCTCTGGCCACCCGACAGGGATCTACCACGTTCACCAACATTCAGCTCCAATCCCAAAGGATGGGCTCCGGCAAAGGACACGACGCCTGATACTTTGATGGCTGTTTCCAATTGTTCCGCCCGTTCAGGATGGGCAAGCAGAATGTTCTCCCGCAGGGAGCCGGAAAACAGCTCGGTTTCCTGACTTACATAGCCAATGGCGCCACGAAGCTCTGCTACCGGAAACTTTCTGGTATCGGTACCATCCAGCAGGATTTCTCCGGAGTCTTGGGTGTAGAGACCACAGAGCAGTTTCCCAATGGTTGATTTGCCTGAGCCTACACGACCGATGATTCCTACTTTTTCTCCGGGTGTCACTTTGAAATTCAGATTCTGCAAAGCTTTAGTTGTTTGTCCACGATAACTGAAACTTACATCGCGCATTTCAAGCGCTCCGGAATTAATTTTGGCAAATATCCTGGTATTCTGGCGATTGTCGCGATCAAGCCGCATTAATCCGCCAATATTTTTAAAGGCGCTGAACGATTGCTGCATGCGAACCAGTGTCGTTGCCGTACTGCCCAGCGGGGCAAGAATCCGTCCGACCAGAATGTTCGAAGCAATCAATGCACCAACGGTTATTGCTCCATCAATGACCAGAAACACTCCCCAGGTGATGACGATCACGCTGACGAACTGTTGAGCCAGCATTGTGAAATACACCGCCATGGAAGACCACATACGCAGCGCTACGCCCGAACTTGCCGAGTTTGCAACCGCTTTTTCCCAACGCCTTTGTAACACGCTTTCAGCGGATATTGCCTTTACAGTCTCAATGCCGACCATGGCATCCACCAGAACCGAGTGTCTGTTTGTGCCGGCAGCTTGATTTTTTTCCACAGATCGCTTCAGCGGAAATTGTATCAGTAGCATGACCGATATGACGACTGGAACTGCGATCATGGGAATGATGGCCAATGGCCCCACAATGAACCAGAGCAGGGTGAGAAAAATAAAGATAAACACTACATCAATAAGCGATGTGATAGCTGTTGAAGAAAAGAAGTCGCGAACGGAATCAAAATCCCTCACCTGATTTGAAATCTGTCCTGCATTCAGCTGGCGATCTGCCATTCGCACATCCATGGCGCGTTCGAAGAGGTTTGCCGAGACGGCAAGATCGACCCGCTCTCCTGAATTATCGATCATATTGGCTCGCAAAAGCCGCATCAAAAAGTCAAACAACAGCGCGATGCCTACGCCTCCGACCAGCGCCCAAAGGGTGGGAATGGATTCATTTGGAATGACTTTGTCATAAACATTCATGACAAAAAGTGGCAAAGCCAGGCCGAGGAAGTTGATGAAAAACGTCGCAATAACAACATAAGTCCAGTTCGGCCAGAAGCGTCTTACGATTGGCCAAAACCAACCTGTTTCATCAATATTTGTTAGGCCATGATCGGTGGAATTGTCGAGATCCGAATGAAGCGGTGCCGTTAAGATCACTGTGTCGTGGCAGTTTTTCTGCACCTCCTCGAGAGAGATTTTCTCAAACTCTTCCCGACCATCGCGCGCGCATTTCCAGATTTCAAGCACTCTGTTAACTTTGTCATTGCTCACGGCAACACCAAGATCGCCATTTTTGAAAAACAGGATCAAAGGAAAAAGCAGGCCGGAAATATTTGCTGGGTTTTCTTTTCGAAATTCGCTTTTAAGATTCAGATTTTCAGCGGCTCGACCGATTTTTTGAAGCGTTAATGTCCCATTGTCCAGCGGCACTCCGTGCACTGCTTGCTTTGCCGAGAAAGGCAGTTTGTGCAATTCGCATATTTTGGATAGCGCAGCAAAACACTGGCGTTCCAGTATCTTTTTGTCCTCATGTTTGGAGCCGCTTTGACCGCTGCTTTTTTCAGGTTGGCGTTCTGAATTTGTCATGAAACAATACAAACCCGAGCTTGCTCATTGAAACTTGTTCCCAAATCAAGTTCACAGCAAGCCCTGGAGGTGAAAGAATTCGCTTGCAGATTCATGCTATTTCAATGGCGGAATAGTGAAATTTGAAAGTCCGAAATTGCCAGACGCTCTCGGCGGAGCAATAGCCGCTCCATCACCCCCGGCAGGTTTATCCACGCCCAGTTCTTGCAACAGCATTCCCATATGTGCCAGTAACTGATAGCTGGAAAACAGCCGGATTGCCCTTGCATTGGACAAGGCGAATTCATTACCAAAACTTGTGTTTTCGGCGTCCAACACATCAAGCAGGCTGCGCTTGTTCGCGTCATATTCATTTTGGTAGGAGGCAACAACTTTTTTGTTTTGCTTCACTTGCGCTGCCAGAGCGTTGATTTGGGCTCCACCTTTTGAGAACCTGGCCCAGGAAATGCCAACAGCCTGTTCCAGTTCGCGGATAAGGATATCGTGTTCAGCAATTTTCTCCGCTTCGCGTTCAACCAGTTCAGCAACACGGGCCCGTTGGGTTCCGCCTGCATAGAGTTTCCAGCGCAGAACGAGCATGGCTTTCAATTCTTCGTTTTTCCCAGGCGTGCCATCAAGATCTTCACCGCGGGTTGCGCTGCCTTCCAAAAACAGATTGGGATACAGGTTTGACTTAAATTGATCCCGGTCATAGCCAGCCGTGCTAATATCTGCGACTGCCGCACTGACCCGTGGATTGTTGATCATTGCCGAATCTAGCGCTGCCTGTTTGGACTTTGGCAAGCCGGGCGCATATTTGACAGGCCGCAGTTTGTTGGGACGCGAGCCGACAGTGGCCGCAAATTTTTCAATGGCGCTTTCTCTAGCAATATCAATCTGGGCGACCAAGGCTTTTGCGCCTTCAAGACGTTCTCTGGTTTGCTCCACATCGCCAATAGGGGCTTTGCCGCCTTCCAGCCTTTGAGAAATTACCCTTAGGAGTGATCTGTGTCGTTCAACATGTTGATTGGCAAGATACAAAAGACGATTGTGACGTTCCACATCGATATAGGCTTCAATGGCGTTGAGTGCCACGGCTTCCGATCGAGCAAGAATTTTATACGATGCGGCTGAAATCCGAGCCTGTGAACTGTAAAGGCCGTTTAGTCGATCCAGCCCGTCAAACAAGACTTGCCGGAAACCAATCGTCACCTGCCTGCGCTTGCGCCAAACATCGTTCACATCAGGGCCAAGGCCATTCGGCCGGTCAATCTTCTGTTTGCCAATATCGCCGTTAATATCGATCTCGGGAAGAAAACGGCCTTTTGCCTGATCAAGCACACTCAAGCTGGCGGCCCTGTTGGCCTGAGCAGCGGTCACATTAGGATTTGTCGCAACCGCTTTGCGAACCACATCAGTTAAATTGTCCGAAAAAGAGTTCGTCGTAGCTAAAAGGGTTAGGCCCACCACCAAGGCATTTACACGCAATACTTTCATTAAGAATGACCCGTTAATTGGATTTTTGCCCCCAATTATCTCTATAAACGATCAAAATGATCAGTTTTGTCAAACAAAAAAACGAGTTTACACCCAGTTTGCCTGTTCTAATCAGGACTAATGCGCAACAATATTTGAAAGTGTTACATAATTACCGGAAAATATTACGTATGGTCAGTTGTATTTTGTTGTTGTCGCCATTAAGGTAATGACCTGAATCTGGTTACTTACTTGTGGCTTCGTAAACGCCATTCCAGCCAGTTCCCGGTGGGTTTGCCATAAACTCTGAAATCCGAGTTTCCATCATGAAAAGATAGGTTTCTGTAACCGTTTCGGTGCCCAAGCGTTCAGAAATGATCCTGATTTCTTCCAATGCATTCAATGCGGCAGTCCAATCCTTACCGTGATAAGCTGATAGCATCATTGCATTCATGGCGCGCAAGGCAACAAAATCCTCATTGGCCGCAAATTCTGCTCCGCCCAATAGCGCATGAATTCGCTCCGGTTCCGTCTTGCCTTTTACCTGGATGAGGTCGATCTCGATGGTCGCCATCGTCTCTTTAACCGCTTTTGCGGTCTTGTCTCCAAGAATGATTTCAACGCCATAGTTCTTTGACTGCCCCTCAAGACGCGAGGCAAGGTTCACTGTATCGCCGAGCGCCGTGTAATCGAAACGCAGATCACTGCCCATATTTCCCACAACGCATTCACCCGTATTAATCCCAATCCCGATCTTGAATTCCAGCAGCGGTTGGCCTGAACTCTCGTCCCATTCCTGCCGCCGCGCTTCATTGAGTGCGTTAAGATTGTCGATCATTTTGAGAGCAGAAAGGCAGGCTTTTTCCGCATGCCCGTCAACTGCGATAGGTGCATTCCAAAACGCCATGATGGCATCGCCCATATATTTGTCGATCGTACCTGAGCGCCCCAGAATAGGCTCCGAAAGCGTGTTCAGGAAACGGTTCATCAACCGCGTCAAGCCTTGAGGGTTTTTCTTGTAACTTTCAGAAATACCGGTGAAGCCGCGAATATCAGTGAACAATACCGACAATTCAATTGTCTCGCCACCAAGGCTCAGCATTTCCGGATTTTCAGCCAATTGGGATACCAGCGCCGGAGAAAGATATTGGCCAAACGCTCCACGTATCTGACGCTTTTCCATTTCTTCGCGAATATAGTTTGCTGTTGCCATCACCATGAAAAGAACCGCAAGGGCAATGACCGGAAAGATGCCGTCAATCAATAATCGATGGCTATAAAACGCCCACAAAGTAGCTGCAGAAAATCCACCAAGCACAAGCACAGCAGTGATTGCAGAATAGACTGCGCCAATCCTTGGCAAAAAGACGATCATCAAAAGACCTATGCCTGCAAGAAACAATATTTCCATTCCCAGAGCGTAATTGGGTCGGAGCAAAAAAGTCTTGCTCAAAATATTCTCGATGACCTGTGCATGAATCTCTACTCCCGGCATGGAACTGGCAATTGGCGTTGCTCGATAATCCTCAAGTCCAACTGCCGATGTGCCGACCAGCACCATTTTCCCCGCAAGTGTTTTGGCTCTATCAGCGCCAGATAAAACGTCTCCTGCTGCTACATAACGGTCTCTGGTTGAAGCGTTAAACCAAGGCCAGATGCTGGCATTGCTATCGGTTGGAACTTCCACGCCGCCTACCACCACAGATGATATGCCAGCATGATCGGTTTTGATTGCGAAGGCTTTGCCGCCCGTGGCAATTCGAAGAATTTCGGTTGAAAGCGCCAGTCTTTTTTGACCTTCAGCCAATACCACCAGCGGAACCCGGCGGATCACTCCGTCGGGATCAGGAATAACCGAAAAAACGCCTCTACCTGCTGCTGCTTCAGATATTGATTCGATGTTTTGAACCAGTCTTGGATAACTGCTCAAAAACGGCGTGGGGTCGGCTCCCAAATTGGCGCTTGGAACCTGAGGGATTTTGCGCTTGCTCGTTTCTGTCGTTTCACTGCGCGTAGTCTGCCCTTCACGGGCACTTGTCTCACCGACAACAACCCGGGATCTCTTGAAAGCGTCGACAAGGCTCTGCTCATTGCTTGGCAGGGCGGCCATAGCATCGCGAATGTCGCTCGGCAGATTGGGATTATCCAAAGCGATCTTGTCCGGAGACAAACGGTCAGCTTCAGCAAAGATGATATCGAAGCCGATGGTCACTGCGCCAAGAGCGGTCATCTTGTCGACCAGTTCCGCAACGCGCGTCCTTGGCCAGGGCCACTGACCGTATTTTTCCAAACTATTCTCATCAATATCAACAATTGCCACCGGCAATTGAACACTGGGGCGAGGGTGCATGCGCTGCAACACATCAAAGCTTTGATTTCTGAGATTGGAGATAAAAACCGGATCAGCAATCCTTATACCCAACAGAAACACCAAGAGGATCAAACCGATGAAACGCGAAAGAGATGCGCCATTCGTGATTCTGGACAGGATGGTTTTTGTGAAATTCATTCCCGGGGTCATTCTTGTATGCAAAAGCGCTACAAATGACGTTGCGCTCTATTGCTGGTCTGCAACTAAATAACGGAAGTACCGCTATGTCTGACTATAAAAATCTTTAAGAGCCCCAGAAATTTATGTCTCATTCAAAACAGAACAAACTCAATATGTAAACGTGCTATCGAAAATACTTGCTTGTCTAAAACGCGGGCGATCAAATGCTGGCTTGTTATAACCTTACGTTAGATTTGAAGATTTGACTAATTGGATTTGATTGCTCTTATATGACAAGGGTCTGGGAACGATGTCACCCTTAAGGGGCTTGTTAATGTTTAATCCTACTTCAACCGTTGCCGCTGCCTTCGGTGATCATCTTGCAGAAGTCTATAATCAGTATTTCTCTGGAAGGCTGCCTGATTACTCTGCCTATATCAGCGGCGCAGCGCGTTTGGTTTTGGAGCGCATCGGTAATTCTGATGCTTTATATCACAATGCAGAACACACCATGATGGTGACATTGGTGGGCCAGCAGATTATTCGTGGCCGACTGGTAAAAGAGCATGTGACACCGGAGGACTGGCTGAATTTCATCATGGCACTTTTGGTTCATGATATCGGATATGCCCGCGGCATTTGCGATCAGGATACCGGCTCCAGCGTTGTCATCAATGAGAATGGCGATATGGTGCCTTTTCCAAACGGCGCTACAGATGCATTTCTCACACCATACCATGTGGATCGCGGTTTGATCTATGTGCGTCAAAGATTTTCAAAGTCATCCCAAATTGATGTCGATCGTGTCGCCGCCGCTGTTGATTTTACCCGTTTTCCGGTTCCCGACGGAGAATATTATGCGGACACAAATTCTGAAATGGCGTTGGTAAGAGCCGCTGATCTGATCGGCCAAATGGCGGACCCTTACTACTATCGCAAGATCAATAATCTTTATCATGAATTTGTTGAAACTGGCACAGCTCAAAAATTGGGCTATACCGGCCCTGTTGATCTTGTCGAAAAATATCCCAATTTTTTTTGGTCGCAAGTTCAGCCTTTGATTGGCCCTGCTTTGCACTATTTGGAGCAAACCATGGAAGGCAAACAATGGATTTCCCAATTGTATAATAATCTCTTTCAGATTGAGCGACAGCTTGACGGCCAGTTTGCCAAATGAGTGCCTATCATGGCCAGAACCAGTTGTTTCAGCGTCATTCATTATCACTCAGACAAGAACCATATTCCCGCGTCCAAATGCACACCTATCTGCGTCAAAACGCTTGCATAAGACTGTTTTCATGCGGCTGCTGGAAGTGATATAAAAATCGATAGTTTCGGGCTGCAGTACTTATCAATCGGCGCCGGATCCATTCAGCACAAAGATGGAGTTTATCAATGAAAAGTATTCTTGGCGCATTCGCATTTGTAGCAGTTCTTGTTAGCGGCACAAATGCTTTTGCTATGGACGGTGATGCAGTCGCTGGCGAAAAAGTTTTCAAAAAATGCGCTGCTTGCCATCTGGTGGATGAACCGAAAAACAAGGTCGGCCCACATCTTGATAACCTTTTTGGTCGCAAACCAGGCGGTCTTGAGGATTATAAATATTCCAAAGGCATGATTGCCTATGGCGAAGACAAAGTCTGGGACGATGCGACTTTGACCGAATATCTCGCCGCGCCAAAGAAAGTTGTCAAAGGCACGAAAATGTCTTTTGCCGGCCTCAAGAAAGAAGAAGATCTTGCTAATGTAATCGCTTATCTCAAAGGTTTCAGCGAGGAAGCAGCTGCTGGAGAAACAGCCGCTGAAGGCGAAGCGAAAACTGAAACAGCAAATTGATCTGACATTCAGATGAGTTGAAAATCGCGACCCGGCAGACAGGTAAACGCTTTGTTCGCCGGGTTTTTTTGAGAATTTCAGAGAATACATTTTTGCGATCCTTGCTTTAAAAAAGCCATCCTCGCCCGATTGAAAGAATACTCGATGCCGGCCATGGCCAAACTTCAACAATTTAAAGCTGAATTGGATGCTTCTTCATGAAACAGTTTCAAGTGCTGAAATCAGGCCTCGCAGGGACGAGAATTGTTGAAGCTGCCGATATGGAAATCATTAACGGCGAAATCGCTTTGAAGGTCGAACGCTTCGGATTTTCCGCCAACAATATCACCTATGGCGTTGCGGGGGATACATTAGGTTATTGGAAATTCTTCAAACAGGCTGGCGAAGAAAATGCCGATTGGGGGTTATTGCCCGTATGGGGTTTTGCGGAAGTAACACAAAGCAAATGCAAGGGCCTTGAAATCGGCGAACGTTTGTTTGGCTATTTCCCTCCGGCAACCCATGTCATCATGAAACCAGCCGGTGTGAAGCCAACGCATTTCTACGATGGTTCGGCCCATCGGGCAGAATTGCCCGGCGCCTATAACCTCTATCGCCGCGTCGCCGCTGAACCGGGATATAACCGGTCAGGGGATGATCTGCGCATGTTGCTGTATCCGCTTTACCTCACCTCCTTTGCCATCTGGGATCAGCTGAAGGAATTCGGCTGGTACGGCGCAAAACAGATTTTGATTGTCAGCGCCTCTTCCAAAACCTGCATTGGTCTCGCTTTCGCCTTAAGCAGTGACGAAACCGCCCCGAAAACGGTGGGCCTGACATCACCGCGCAATACCGGTTTTGTCAACGGTCTCGGCCTCTACGACAGCACCATTTCCTATGATGATATGGAAGCGAAGATCGAGCAGGTGCCAACCATCATTGTTGACATGGCAGGCAATGCGGAGACCCTTGGCCGCCTCCATGAATTGCTCGGCGACAATCTCAAAAAGAACATCGATGTCGGTATCACCGATTGGCGCGGCTTCGGTAAGGATAAACGCATCAATCGGGAAGCCCGCGAATTTTTCTTTGCACCGGCCCGTATCGGCAAACGCGTGGATGATTGGGGTGCGGAGAAGTACAATCAACAGACCGCGAGCTTCATCATGGATGCCGCCGCCCATTCGGCCAGATGGCTGAAACTGGAAAAACTGAATGGCCTTGAGGCCTTGGATGCAGTCGTTACTGACATCCGCGATGGTAAAATATCACCTGATCGAGGACTGATTATCGAGATGTGAGGGGCATTTGCCGAATTTCGTCATCCTGGGATCAGGTCCGACGATGGCGGAGTGATCTAGATCGCGCTCTAAACACACGAGTCCGCACCTTCAATTCGAAAAGCCATCGTCATGAGAAAGAACGGTTCAAAGACCTTTTCGGAATTTAAACGTAATTATGCGCTCTCAGTGTTCTTCCTTCAGAAAATCACCTGACGCGTTATTCGCTTTACACAAACACCGGAGCAGCTTTCGCCAGTTCCTGGGGCATGTGTGCAGCCCAAGCTGCTCCGATGCGGAGATTTTTGGTGTTGGGAGGCTATTCAGCACACTGTCCAGCCCAACCCTCAAGTTAAACCCCTTGGGAGTCGAACCCCGTCGGTCTAACGCTCCGCTGCTATTTTCCAACCTGCAATGACGGCGATCACCC
This sequence comes from Salaquimonas sp., assembly GCA_049680405.1. Lineage (GTDB taxonomy): Bacteria > Pseudomonadota > Alphaproteobacteria > Rhizobiales > Rhizobiaceae > Salaquimonas. The sequence continues at coordinate 13,871 of JBAUHS010000097.1, forward strand.
GGCGTTTGTATGTGGAAAATAGTGAGGCAAGAATATGATATTGTTAAAGGGACGGGGATAAGTAAATCGAAACATCAATCCGGTCACCGGAATATAACGAAACTAATCCTCACTTCGCTTCTACAAAACTGTCCAGCACCTTCTTTTGTCCAGCCTTGTCGAAGTCGATGGTCAGCTTGTTGCCGTCCACAAGGGCAATATTGCCATTGCCGAATTTCATGTGAAAGACACGGTCTCCGACAGCAAAGTTTGAAACCGGATTGTTGATGGAGGAGGCGATCAGTTCGCCGTCAATGGTTTTGCCGCCCAGCTTGCCAGAGGATGAACCCGTACCCGAACGTGTTCCCCATTGGGATTTGACCGGATCACCTTGCGGCCCTGCGGCCCTTGCCTCATTGCCTTTTTGAGCGCGCTGCCACCCGGGCGAGGAATAGGTCGAATTGAACGGTGTCGCATTGTCAAACCGTGAGGAGCCATAGCCGCCGCCCGCGCGGTTGGAGCCATAGCCGCCATAGGAGTTTCCGGTTTCGACGATCTCCACATGTTCCATCGGCAATTCGTCAATGAAGCGCGACGGGATTGAATTTTGCCACAGCCCGTGAATGCGTCTGTTTGAGGCGAAATAGAGATAGCATCTGTCCCGCGCCCTCGTAATACCCACATAGGCGAGGCGGCGTTCTTCTTCGAGGCCTGAACGCCCCCCTTCGTCCAAGGAGCGTTGATGGGGAAACAGGCCTTCTTCCCAACCGGGCAGGAAGACATTGTCAAATTCCAACCCTTTGGCCGAATGGAGCGTCATGATAGACACCGCGTCCAGATCCTCATTCTTGTCTTTGTCCATGACAAGGGAAACATGCTCGAGGAAGCCTGGCAGATTTTCATAATCTTCCATGCCGCGGATCAGTTCCTTGAGGTTTTCAAGGCGGCCGGGCGCTTCGGCTGAACGGTCATTTTGCCAGAATTCCGTATAGCCGGACTCGTCCAGTATCATCTCGGCAAGTTCCGTATGCGGCGTTGAATCAAGCTGGTCCGTCCATCGCTTGAAGTCGTCCATCAGACTTGCCAATGTCGCGCGAACTTTCGGCCTGAACTCTTCAGTCACAACAAGTTCTTCCGTCGCCCGCGTCAGCGGAATACCCTTGGCTCTGGCGTGATCATGAATGATCCGTATGGTTGCATCACCAATGCCGCGCTTGGGTGTGTTGACGATCCGCTCAAAGGCAAGATCATCCGCCGATTGGCACACAACGCGGAAATAGGCCATGGCGTCACGGATTTCCAAACGCTCGTAAAAGCGTGCGCCACCGATGACGCGGTAGCTTAATCCAAGGGTGATGAAGCGCTCTTCAAATTCACGCATTTGAAAAGAGGCTCTGACGAGGATTGCCATATCGTTGAGCGCATTGCCACCCCGCTGTAATTGTTCGATTTCTTCTCCAACGGACCGGGCTTCTTCTTCTGAGTCCCAGCAGGCCGAGACCATCAGCTTTTTGTGTTCAGGGTCAGAATAATCGGTGAATAGAGTTTTGCCCAAACGCCCTTCATTATGGGCAATAAGATGAGAGGCCGCGCCCAAAATATGCGCCGTGGAGCGATAATTGCGCTCCAGCCGGACGACCTTTGCGCCGGGAAAGTCTTTTTCAAAGCGCAGAATATTATCCACTTCCGCCCCGCGCCAGCCATAGATTGACTGATCGTCGTCGCCAACGCAGCATATGTTTGGTTGAGCAGAAAACTTGCCAGTTTGGTTTTTTTCTACAGGCATTGTTTCTGAGCGTTGAGGCTCAGCAGGCGAAGAGCCTGCCGCCGATTGTTCGGCGCTCTCGTGAAGCGGTTGCGCAGCAACTCGCGTGAACGATTCGGATTTATTCTGCGCCAGCAATCTCAACCACATATATTGAGCGACGTTCGTATCCTGATACTCGTCGACCAGGATATATTTGAATTTTGATTGATACTCGAACAGCACATCAGGGTTTTCCTTGAAAAGCCTGATGGTCTCCGTCAGTAAATCACCAAAATCCGTTGCGTTCAGAATCTTCAGACGCTCCTGATACATCCGGTAAAGCTCGCGCCCTTTGCCATTGCCAAACGCCCGCGCATCGCCTTCAGGAATTTGATCAGGAGCAAGTCCTTTGTTCTTCCATTGGTCAATATGCCCGGCGAGCTGGCGTGCGGGCCATCTCTTGTCGTCTATGCCTTCAGCACGGATCAACTGCTTCAATAGGCGTATCTGATCATCTGTATCGAGAATGGTGAAATCTGATTTGAGGCCGACCAGTTCCGCATTGCGCCGCAAGATTTTGACGCCGATGGAGTGGAAAGTGCCAAGCCAGGGCATGCCTTCAACCTGCTCGCCAACATAGCGCCCGATGCGCTCACGCATTTCCCGGGCAGCCTTGTTGGTGAAAGTGACCGCAAGGATTTGACTTGGCCAGGCTTTGCCCGTTGCAAGAATGTGGGCAATGCGGGTGGTGAGGACTCGAGTCTTGCCAGTTCCAGCCCCTGCCAGAACCAGAACAGGCCCATCCAGGGCCTCCACAGCCTCGGTCTGTTCCGCGTTGAGTCCGTCCATATAATCAACCGGTTTATTGCCCTTGCGCGAGGCAAGGGCCTGCGCAGCAATACCCCCTGATGAGGGAGAGGCTGGCGGCGCGGGATTTTCCGAATTGGATTGTGGGTTCTTATATGGATCACTCATTTGCGGGAATGTAGCGATTCGCAGGGAAAATTCCAGTTATTAGGCGATTTGCCAATAAGAATAGTTTTGCCCTTTGATGTGGTTGACCGAGGAAAATTAACCACTTGTTAATCTACGGCGCTCAAAATAGGGGCGACTTCAATAGCAGGTAAACAAATGCGTCACACATCACTCTTCGTTCCGGCTCGTTTGGGCCTAGCTGCCCTGGCAATCGTATTCGTTGCAGTAGCCAGCCCAAAGGCGGCCATTCAGGTAATTTATGCATCCAGTGAACCGGTTGCACCGTTGATTGATCCGGTGATTACCGGCCAAACAATTTCTTCTGATCAAATCAAGAATTGGAAGGCGAAGCGCCTGAGATATGAAGAATGCGATCACTGCGTTGAAGA
>JBAUHS010000098.1:0-3846 GCA_049680405.1 Salaquimonas sp.
GATCCTATTATTCTGGAAGGCATGGTTGGACGAGGGGCTCGGGCATTAGGCGCAGCCAGCCAGCCGTTATTTTCACGTTACCTTCTTGATCAAAATGTTTTGTTCAAAGGAATTGAATAGTGTTGAAAGGTATCAACCCGATCTTAAGCCCTGACCTTTTGGCAACTCTACGAGCTATGGGACATGGCGATGAAATCGCGATTGTTGATGGGAATTACCCTGCATTAGAACACGGACGTAGACTTATCCGTTTGGATGGAATGAACCTTGGATCAGTCATAGATGCTGTCTTGAGCGTTTTGCCAGTAGACGACTTCATAGAAGATGCACTATTCAGATCAACAGCAGGCGCGGATGCCAGCGCATTGCACGCGATTCATCACGAGATGCTTAAAATTTGCAAACAGCATGCGCCGGACAAGTCCGTTATTCCACTGGTAGGAGAGGCATTCTACAACCGTGTCAAAAATTGCCACGCTATCGTTTCGACCAGTGAACCGAGCCTTTATGCAAATTTGATCATTCGCAAGGGTGTCATCCATCCAATTGGAGAAAAATAATGAAGCGGTCCCAAGTCAATGAGATCATAAAAAAAGCGGATGATTTCATTCAGTCTCACGGGTTCCGACTACCTCCGTTTGCTTACTTGAAACCGGAAGAAATGATAAAACAAAAAACTGAAATGAAACGAATCTTTGATGCACGTCTCGGATGGGACATAACCGACTATGGCGCCGGGCATTTTGATGAAATGGGCCTGTTTCTGTTTACCACCCGTAACGGCTCAGTCGAAGACCTCAAAAGCGGCAACGGTATGTGCTATGCGGAAAAAATCATGATTTCTCGTAAGGATCAGATATCTCCCTCCCACAGGCATATCCTCAAAACAGAAGATATCATCAACAGGGGTGGCGCGACACTGGCCATCGAGATGTTTGAAAGCGATAAAAATGGACATATCGATCAAACTGCTCCAGTTCCTGTCGTTTGTGATGGAATTGCTAGAACACAGAATGCGGGAGAGGTACTGCGGCTATCACCTGGCCAAAGCGTTACACTAGCCCCCGGCAATTGGCATAAATTCTGGGGCGAGAATGGCGATGTACTTATCGGAGAAGTGTCAACAGTCAATGATGATCTGACTGATAATATTTTTGCTGAACCTATCGGCCGCTTTTCCGAAATCGAAGAAGATGTGGAACCAATCCATCTACTGGTTTCCGACTATGAAAAATGGGGATTGTTGTAATTTATTGCAATGATCTCTAATATTGATCGTTAGGGCAGTGTCTTTGCATTCAAACTTCTTTAGTTTTAAGGTCATCTTTTATAAAATTCTACACTGTAAAAAAGAAACGCCAAACTTCTGCTTTGTTTGCCATGTCGATAATTACATTTTATCCGGCCAAGTGTCACTGATACGATACCCTTCAGGCCAAGGGTCATCAGGGTCAAGCATATGCTGATGCGTTCCAGTAATCCAGGCGCGACCTGTAATTTCAGGAATGATTGCAGGTATTTTTCCAACCATCGCAGTGCCAGCAATGCGTCCATGAAACTCTGAGCCAATAATGGATTGGGCTGTGAACGTATCTCCAACTTTCATCGTTCCTGACGCGTGCAATAAAGCCATGCGGGCTGATACTGCCGTTCCTGTTGGTGAACGATCTATCTTTCCAGGCTGAATGGCAACAGCGGCCTTTGCACTTAAGTGTGTCCCATTGCGTGCGAGTGGCCCAGCAAAAAGGCAGAAAGAAAAATGTGTCCAGTCTGGATTGTCTGGATGGTGGAAGTTTAACTGCGCGTTGGCTGCATTGGTAATTTGCACACCCAATGTGGCCAGGGTTTTAGCCTCAGAGGCTTCTAACTTGAACCCAAGTGCTGATGCATCAACAATGACAAAACTGTCTCCACCAAAAGCAGTATCAACAGTTATCTCACCCAAATCAGGCACCTTTAGTTTTGCACCAATTACACCAGCAAATGATGGTAGATTTTGAACGGTGATACGCTGAGCTTTGCCGTTTGAACATTCTGCACGAACCCGAACTAGTCCGCCTGGTGCTTCAAGCACCATTTCGGTAATCGGTTCAGTCATAGGAATGATCCCGCTGTCGAGCAGGACGGTGGAGACACATATGGAGTTTGATCCAGACATTGGCGGAGTATCTTCCGGCTCCATTATAATCCAACCCATCTGCGCGTCTGGGTGTTTAGGCGGCACTAAAAGATTCACGTGGCGAAATACCCCACCTCTCGGCTCATTTAACATAAAGTTTCTAAGGGTCTGGTCTTGTGCAATCCATGTGCGCTGCTCCCACATGGTTTTTCCAGGCGGCGGAGCGACACCGCCAACAATCACATCGCCAACTTCGCCTTCTGCATGGCAAGAAATTACATGAATAGTTTTGGTGCTCCGCATGATTTCTTCCGATACTCTTCCTTAGATACAATCCACCATAAATCGTTGCACACCATTACCCAAACACGAAATGTTTCTGACAAATGCAGAGAAATTTTTTACATAGATCCATTGTTGCAATTATATATTTTGACGCAACGTGGTGATCGATGCAGCTCTTTGATCCACCGAACGTGTTGGGAAAGAAATTGGTCAAAAAACATTTCTGCCATGCCAGTAAATGCAATATCGACCTCATTCACTGATCAGACATTTACGCAACTTTTTTGTAGCCTCTTGCATTAAGGGTATTTGAGCCACTAACAAATCAAGAGACTTTCTTGTCACAAGCGAATGCGTGGAAAGACAGGCTATCAAAGAGCCATTATTGGAATAAATCGGAACAGATGCTCCGACCATATCATCAAACCATTCTTCATTGTCGATGGCATATCCATTCTTCCTGATTTTTTTTAATTCCGCAGTGAAATCAGATATTCTGGTAATGGTATTTCTCGCCGATTTCGGCGTTGATATGCTTTTATAAATTTCGGAAGCTGTTTCAATTTCGATTGTCGAAAGATACAATTTACCGGACGCGCAGCAATGGAGCGGTAATTTATCGCCGATTTTCAGGTTTACCTGAAACGGCCAATGAGATTCCAAACGATCAAAATAAATCAACTTCGTGCCATTGGGTACAGCCAGGCTGACAGTTTCGCCAATCAGTTCGGACAAACTACGCAATATGGAGCGTCGCTGGGTAACATTCGGTTCATATTGAAGGCTATTGAGCATCATATCGCGAAATCGATCGCCAGGAACATAAAAGCCTGATGGGTGAGCAGCGATAAACCGCTCTTCACACAAAGCCTCCAGCCAACGGTACATTGTCGGAACAGGAATTTCCAAACTTTGCGACAAACCGGATGCAGTGGCTGATTCCGGATTGGTGCAAATCGCTTCCATTATCTCTAGAATTCGCCTTGGAGAATTTCGTTTTGTTTTTGGGATATCCACAATGAAGCTTTCAATTTTTGCAAAAATAATAATCTGATTTGAAACTGATCATTTTTGATGATTGCCAGATACCGCCGGTTAACTTCAATCTTAAACTGCAACTGAATCCTGTATTTTTCTGGATTTGCGCATTGATTGAAGGTCCGCCAGCTTACCAATTTCTATTATATCAGGTTGAGAAATGCAAGATATCTATCGTTAAATGAGAATTTAATTATCATTTAAATTTGACAAATATTCTTTTGTTAGCTTACCTTTGCCTCAAATGATGCCCCTTTATCGCCTTTTAGTGATTTTGGTTGTGCAATTGGGAGGACTGGAATTGTGGAAAAAGTGATCGTGTGCGCCCCACGTCATATGCTTGTGGGAAAAGGCTCGATGGACCAGGTTTCCATGATTTTGGAAAAAATCGGTGACATCAAAAA
>JBAUHS010000099.1:0-12365 GCA_049680405.1 Salaquimonas sp.
CGTTAGGGCGTCAGTTGTTTTGCTCATTTTTTTGGGCAAAACAATGAGAGCCCATAATTGCGTCTTTACGCGAAGTGAAAATCGCCGAGTGCGCATAAATGCGCCTTTTTGAATTCTGGACCCTCGGGCCCCTCAGTGATTGCTTCCCAATCGCCAGCCGGCCCTCGTCATCGCTTCGCTTGTCTTGCTCCCTAACGGAGGATGACAGAATGCAAACGCTCTAGACCATCACAACCTCCGTCAAATTAATTTAATAATGAGGATAAAAGTCTCATTATTAGAAGTTTTTATAAGTAATTCCTTACTTGGCTATACACTTGGCACAAACTGGCCCTAACCTCTGGTGCCAATAATCCATAGAACGTGGTCATAGAATTCATTTCAATCCACCCCGCAAAGGGGTTTTCTCAAGGGAGAGACCACCGCCATGAAAATGACGACAGAAGAAGCATTCGTAAAGACGCTGCAAATGCATGGTATCAATAACGCATTCGGCATTATCGGCTCTGCCATGATGGCGATTTCCGATTTATTCCCTGCTGCAGGGATCAAGTTCTGGGACTGTGCTCACGAAACATCCGGCGGTATGATCGCTGATGGTTATACCCGCGCTTCCGGTAAAATGTCGATGATGATCGCGCAAAATGGCCCGGGCATCACCAATTTCGTGACACCTGTTAAAACAGCTTACTGGAACCACACACCACTGCTTTTGGTAACGCCTCAAGCGGCCAACAAAACCATTGGTCAGGGCGGGTTTCAGGAAATCGAACAAATGAAATTGTTCGAAGACATGGTCTGCTACCAAGAAGAAGTCCGTGACCCGTCTCGTATGGCCGAAGTTCTAAACCGCGTGATCGAAAAAGCCTGGCGTGGTTCTGCTCCAGCACAAATCAATGTGCCGCGGGATTACTGGACACAGGTTATTGATATTGAGCTTCCGCAGATTGTTCGTCTCGAGCGTCCACGTGGCGGCGAAACAGCCATCGCCGAAGCCGCCGAGCTTCTTTCAAAAGCCAAATTCCCGGTCATCCTCAATGGAGCTGGCGTCATTCTGGCCGGTGCTATCCCGGCTTCAGTTAAATTGGCTGAAGCACTATCGGCTCCCGTTTGCTGCGGATATCAGCACAATGATGCCTTCCCGGGTTCTCACCCAATGCATGCTGGCCCGCTTGGCTATAACGGCTCAAAAGCGGCAATGGAACTGATCCAGCAGGCTGATGTTGTTTTGGCCTTGGGTACGCGCTTGAACCCGTTCTCAACCCTGCCCGGCTATGGCATTGATTACTGGCCGAAAGACGCAAAAATCATTCAGGTGGATATGAATTCCGACCGGATTGGCTTGACGAAAAAAGTGTCGGTTGCGATTCAAGGCGATGCAAAACTGGTAGCTCAACAGCTGCTTGAAAAGCTGGCACCAACTGCAGGTGACGCTGGCCGCGCAGACCGTGAAGCTCTGATCCACAAGACAAAATCTGCTTGGGCACAAACACTGACTTCAATGGACCACGAAGACGATGATCCAGGCACAAACTGGAACGAGCGTGCCCGTGATCGTGAGCCGGATCGCATGAGCCCCCGTATGGCTTGGCGCGCAATCCAGCAGGTGCTTCCAAAAGATGCGATCATTTCATCTGATATCGGTAACAACTGCGCGATTGGTAACGCCTACCCATCCTTTGACGAGCCTCGCAAATATCTGGCTCCTGGCTTGTTCGGTCCTTGCGGTTACGGTCTTCCGGCAATCGTTGGCGCCAAAATCGCCAAGCCTGATGTTCCGGTTGTCGGCTTTGCCGGTGACGGTGCGTTCGGTATCTCCATGAATGAGATGACTGCGATTGGCCGCAATGACTGGCCGCCAATCACCATGGTGATTTTTCGCAACTATCAATGGGGCGCTGAAAAACGCAACACGACCCTTTGGTTCGACGATAACTTCGTTGGAACCGAACTTAATCTTGGCGTTGAATATGCCAAAATTGCTGAAGGTTGCGGCCTGAAGGGCATTCAGGTTCGCGGTATGGAAGCTCTTTCAACCGCCCTTCAAGACGCTATCGAAGGCCAGATGAAACGCGGTGAAACCACATTTATCGAATGCGTTTTGAACCAGGAATTGGGTGAGCCTTTCCGCCGCGATGCGATGAAAAAACCCGTATCGGTTGCGGGCATTGACGCAAAGGATATGCGCCCGCAGCAGGTAGCTGAATAAATTCAGCAACACACGACACTTTCAAAGGGCGGCCCAGGTCGCCCTTTTTTTTGCATAATCGTCCTCTCGAAATGCACGCCCTTTCGACTGTCTATTATACTGAGGCGTGGAACCCATTTCACCATGGCCTATAACTTCATTTGACGTGGTCCATGACATCAAGAACAAAATATTGATTCAATGAACAACATGCGATGATTGAGAGATGGAAGATGATAGAACAATTGGCCGCTTATGTTGATCTGACAACAACAGAGTTGTTGATCTGTATCGGCGTCATCACCATCGCTGGCATAGTCCGGGGCTTTTCCGGCTTTGCATTGTCGGCGCTCATAATGGCCGGGCTGGTTGTGATTATTCCACCTATACACCTTATCCCGGTTTGTTTCATGCTTGAAGCAGTAGCCAGTGCAATCATGGTGCGCGGCGGCATGAAGGACGCAGATATGAAAATCGTTTGGGGTCTGGTGATCGGCTCAGCGATCGGCACCCCCATCGGACTCTACGCAACCAATACATTGCCGATAGAAACATCCAAACTGGTTGCTCTATGCGTGTTAATGGCATTGGCCATTGCACAATTGATGCGCCTGCGATTTGCATTTCTAGCCACATTCGCGGGCCTTTATATTTCAGGCCTATTGGCTGGCATTGTCTCGGGTCTCGCTTCAATTGGCGGCATGGTTGTTGCGCTTTATGTTTTGTCACAAGACATCGCAGCAAAAAAAATTCGCGCTTCACTTGTCATGTTTTTATTCATCGGCATCGTCACTTCTTCTATCTATTTGTATCTCTATGACATGCTGACGATCCTTGCCGTAAAGCGATCCCTCGTCTTTTCGCCATTGGTGATTTCCGGCGTCTTGATCGGCAGTTGGATTTTCAGACCTTCGCTGGAATCATTTTACAAGCGCTTCTGTCTCGTCCTGCTGATCGGACTGGCTGGATTGAGCCTTATTCGCATACCATTGAGTTAAGGCTGACGGTCATGAAAACACAAATGACTCCTATTGGAACCCTTTGGGAAAAAACGGCGAAAGATAATCTCTTTGAAAATGTCGATCTGGCAGAAAGCCTTAGCACTGATATATTGATCATCGGCGCTGGATTTACCGGACTGCGCTGCGCACTCGCGCTTGCTGAAGCCGGAATAAATGTGGTTGTGGTCGACAAAGAATATGTCGGCTTTGGCGCGTCTGCGCGAAATGGCGGTCAGGTCAATCCGATGTTGCCAGTCGCAAATCCGGCAGAGTTACGGAATGCCGTCGGCGACCTATGGTTCGAGAGGATTGCCACAACATCGCTCGGTTCCGCCGATGAGCTATTCGATTTGATTGAAAAATATCAAATTCAATGTAACGTCCGCCGCAATGGTTGGTTGCGCGTCAATCACAGCGAAAAAGCGCGCCAAACAGCTACCAAAGGCGCGCAAGAGTGGAATCAGTTTGGCGCTGGTTTTGAATTTTACGGTGAAGAAGACACAATACGCTTGAGCGGATCACCCGCCTTCAAAAGCGCTACACTCAATCCAAAAGGTGGTGCTGTTCACCCATTGAAGCTGTTAACCGGATTGGCAAATGCTGCAAAGACTGCTGGAGCAAAAATTTACTCTAATGCTGGAGTTGATGAACTCAAGCGCAACGATGGAAAATGGTTCGCCAGTTGCGGGCAAAATAAAATTACCGCTGGAAAAGTTGTGGTCGGAACCAACGGCTACACTAAGGGAGATGTCTGGAAACCGTTGGAAAACACGATCCTCCCTCTTTGCCCTATACAAATTGCAACTGATAAGTTGCCTGACGATATCGGAAATGAAATCTTGAAAGAAGGCCATACGATTTCAGATACAAGACGGTTGATCATGTATGCGAGACGCGAAACAAGCGGCGAGTTTATCTTCGGCGGAATTGGATATAAAAAGCCAAATGGCCAGGTGGGTGGATATTCCTGGCTCGATCAAGACATCAAGAAAATCTACCCCCAACTTTCACAGTTCAAATTCGATTACAAATGGACTGGCCAAATTGGGCTGACCCAGGGCCGCATTCCGCAGATTCTCGAACCTGCCCCGGGGCTGATTTCAGGAATGGGTTATAATGGACGCGGTGTGGCAATGGCAAATGTAATTGGGCGCATTTTATCGGACAGAATACTCGGAATTGCTCCAGATAAACTAGATTTTCCTATCACCACAATCAAACCCATGCCATGGCGAAATATCCAATCCATCGGGGCGCCCTTGGCTATGGCATGGTGGAGAGTCCTCGATAATACAGAATTCAAGCGTTAATTTCATTCTGGTATTATCCAGCAAATAAAATTGGTACTAACTGTTTGAAACATACAGGCTAAACTTTGCTTGATTGTGAGAATAAAAAAACCTCGCATCAAAAACACACGTTTCAGGGAGAAACTATATAATGAAACTAGCACAAAAATTACTTGGCAGCGCAGCTGCAGTCGCAATGTTGGCGGGCGCTTATGCAGCTCAAGCTGGCTCACACACAAAAGAAATCGTTGTTGCTTACTTCCCAGAATGGCCAATGCCATTTCAAGTTGGTCAAGCTGATCCAAAAATCTTTGAAGATGCTGGCCTTAGCATAAAATGGGTTTCTTTTGATGCAGGTACTGCAATGTCAGCTGCCATGGCTTCGGGCGATGTTCACATTGCTGTTTCCCAAGGTGTAACACCATTCTTGACAGCTGTCTCTGCTGGTCAGGACTTGGTGGCAATCGACGTTGCAACAAGCTATTCAGACAACGATAACTGCGTTGTTCGTTCAAGCCTCGAAATCACCAAAGACAACGCAAAAGAACTAGAAGGTAAGACCGTTGGCGTGCCGCTTTCAACAGCTGCTCACACTGGCTTCCTGACACAGATGGCTCATTTTGGTGTCGACACGAACAAAATGACCATCGTTGACATGGCTCCAGTTGATTCAGCTGCAGCATTTGCAAACGGCAACATGGACATGGTTTGCGGTTGGGGCGGCCCTCTTGCCCGCATGAGACAGCACGGCAACCCATTGGTTACTGGCGCTGAAAAAGAAGCCATCGTCGGTAAAGTTTACGACGTGACTTCGACCGTTGGTTCATGGGCAAAAGAAAATGCTGAAACTGTCGAAAAGTTCCTTGCTGTTACGCATGGCCTTAATCACAAGTTCAATGCTGGTGGCCAGGCTGAAATGATGCCAGCGATTGCTGAACAAGCCGGTATGGACCTTGAAGCTGCAACAGGCATTGCAACACTCGGAATGGCTTTTCCAGAAACAGACGTACAGTTGAGCGCAGACTGGATGGGCGGCTTTATGCAGAAGAACTTCAAAGAAGCTGCTGACAAAATGGAAGCAGCCGGTTCTATCAAAGCAATGGACTCATATGACCAGGCTGTTGATGCAAGCTACCTAACTGCTGCTTCAAAAATGATGATGAAGTAATAAAATCAGGCCGCTCAAGCAATTGGGCGGCCTTTTTTCTTGTTTGACGCCTGTTCCATCTACCGAAGAACAGCGTTGCAAAATTCCAAATTTCTCAAAGTAATGTTCGGGGGAACGAATTTGTCCGGTTTGAAAATTGACAATATATCAATGCGCTTTGAACTACCTAATGGTGGTTCGGTGCAGGCTTTGAAAAACGTAACCCTTGATCTGAAAAAGGGTGAGCTGATGGCAATCCTTGGCCCATCCGGTTGCGGTAAAACAACATTGCTAAATATCGTGGCCGGCTTTCTCGCCCCCACAGAAGGCAAAACAGTCCTGAATGACAAGAAGGTCGTCGGACCTAGCCTTGAGCGCGGAATGGTTTTCCAGCAGGGCGCGTTGTTCGAATGGATGAGCGTTCGCAAAAACGTCTCCTTTGGCCCTGATATGAAGGGGATGCCAAAAGCTGAAAGCAAGATCATTGTTGATCGCCTTTTGGATATCGTTGGCCTGCAAGAATTTAAAGAAAAAGCGGTTTATGAATTATCAGGCGGCATGCAACAACGTGTGGCTTTGGCCCGCTGCTTGGCTAATGATCCTGATGTGATCTTGATGGATGAGCCCCTTGGCGCTCTAGACGCCCTTACACGTGAAAAAATGCAGGGCCTCGTTTTGAAACTCTGGAAAGAAACCGGCAAGACAATCATCCTTATTACCCACTCTGTTGAAGAAGCGTTGTTGTTGGGTGAGCGATTGATCGTTATGGCTCCCCGCCCTGGCCGTATTCACAAAGAATATCGTCTGCCATTTGCTGAACTAGGTGTCGGCAAAGACCTTCGGGAAGTAAAAAAACATAAAGACTTCGGTAAAACTCGCGAAGAAATTCTAACCATGATTTGGGACATGGAAGAGGAAATAATGGGCCGTACGGAGAGCGCAGCATGAGCATTCTTTTAATCTACATATTGATCTTCATCGGCTGCATGATTGGTTATAAATTCGTCAGCAGCTTTCTTACAAAAGAGCACGATTACACAAGCTTGAAAACAGTTACATTTGGAGATGAAAGCTCGGTCATTTCAAACCGCGCAGCCTCCATCATGTCGATTATCGCCATCTTCCTGATTTGGAGCTCCTTCACCGGATCGAAGCTTATTCCATCTTTCCTTCATGTGCCCGGAGCGTTCTCAGGTGAAGTCTCCCTGCCCTATGAAGCCAAGAATGACGCTGGCGCAACGGCGAATGGGTTGATCAATATTCTGGTATTCCCCAATGGTGAAAATCCGACGGTCCAGCCTATTGATGCTGGATCCGGCTTTGCAAAAAGCGAATCTGTGAAAGTGCAGGCTTATCGCTCTGCATTGATTTCGCAATCTGACTTGTTGCCAGATGGAGGCGCACAGATTACCTCAATTGCCGGACAGCCAATCACTCCCGGTGGTGAAATCAACATGGATTCAGGTCTTGTCCGTATGACCGACAAGGGCAGCATCGCTTTTGAACCTTATAAAGGCTGGCAGATGGAGCCGATCTGGCTTCCGGCACCTGAAAGCGTAGTAACCCGCTTTTTCGATCTGGCACAAAACGGCTATCAAAACGTGACCCTTTGGGAAAACCTTTACTGGTCATTATACCGCGTCCTGATTGGCTTTTTCCTCGGCAGTCTCGTTGGCATTCCGCTTGGCTATGCGATGGGTCTAAACTCTTGGTTCCGTGGCTGGTTTGATCCGATTGTCGAGTTCATGCGCCCGGTTCCGCCATTGGCACTGATCCCACTGATTATCATCTGGTTTGGTATTTGGGAAACTGGTAAAATCTCACTGCTGTTCCTGGCCGCGTTGTGGATCATGGTGATTGCGGCAAGAGCCGGCGTATCGGGCGTGCGCATTTCGAAAATCCACGCTGCCTATTCGCTGGGTGCATCGAAATGGCAAATCCTGAAAAACGTCATCGTGCCAAATTCACTGCCTGATATCTTTACCGGCGCGCGCGTTGCGATGGGCGTTTGCTGGGGAACTGTTGTTGCAGCCGAATTGGTTGCTGCTGAAAAAGGTGCTGGTAAAATGATCATTGCCGCCTCCAAGTTTCAGAACACAGACATTGTTCTTACCGGTATCATTCTCATCGGTATCATTGGATATGGCATCGACATCATGATGCGTATCGGCGAAAAATATCTGATCCCGTGGAAGGGTAAAGGCTGAGCCCTAGCGATATATTCAAACAAAGTATTGAAGGCGGATCAGTTTCTGGTTCGCCTTTTCTTTTGCATCCTCCGCCCGCCCCTGCTATCGCAAGAAAATCTTGCGCTTCCCCTATTCAGACAGAGTGTCAAATGCCAAAATTTTCTTCATTAGTTGACCGAATTGCCGGAGAAGGTTCAGCAGCTTGGAATATTCATTTCAGGGCGAAGCAGGATCACGCTGATGGCAAGGATGTCATCATCATGTCCGTTGGTGATCCTGATTTCCCAACCCCAGCGCCAATCATTGAAGCAGCGGTGATGGCGCTACGATCAGGAGACACGCATTACTCGGAAATTGTGGGGCGCAAGAAGTTACGTGAGGCAATTGCTGCCGAAACCATGAGGGTAAGTGGTTCATCAGACTATCAGGTCTCCCATGAAAACGTGATGGTAATGGCAGGTACGCAAAACGCCTTGTTTGGCGCTGCTCAATTACTGCTTGAAAAGGGTGATGAGATTATCGCCCTTGATCCGATGTATGTCACCTATGAAGGTACCTGGCGTTCCATTGATGCTGATATAGTGCGCGTTGCAACGCCGCGCGAAACGAATTTCCGGCCAGATATTGCCGCGATCGAAGCTGCTATCACGGACAAAACCAAAGCCATCGTTTACGCCAATCCCAACAACCCAACGGGCGTTGTGTTGACCCTGGCAGAATTGCAGGCAATTGCTGATCTCGCAATCAAACATGATTTGTGGGTTATTGCGGACGAAGTATACGCAGCGCAGACTTTCGAAAAGCCACACTTTTCCATCGCCGCTCTACCCGGCATGGCGGAGCGAACCGTGACCTGCAGTTCCCTATCCAAATCCCAGGCAATGACCGGCTGGCGAATAGGCTGGATGGTGGCACCGGTCGACATGATCTATCACTGCGAGAACCTCGGCTTGATCATGTTGTATGGAGTTCCTGGCTTCATTCAGGAAGCAGCAATCGAGGCCCTGACAAGCTCACGCTCCGAGATAGGCCGAATGCTGGAGATTTATCGCAAACGCCGTAACCTCACAGTGCGGATGTTGGGGCAGGAAGAAAAGGTCAAGGTTTTGACCCCGGAAGCTGGGATGTTTGTTCTTCTGGATGTGGCAGACACGGGATTGACCGCCAATGCATTTTCACAAATGCTCTATGAAGCGGAGGGGGTATCATCCTTGGATGGATCAGCCTTTGGTGAACCAGCTGGAACCTGTATTAGATTGTCTTTCACAACCGGCGAAGATGAAATTGAAGAAGGTTGCAAACGCATCAAGCGCTTTTTGAAGACGCTGTAGGCGCAAATTGGGAGGGAACATGAGTTATAAATATATTCTGTCCGCAAAAAAGGATGGGGTCTTGACCCTTACCTTGAACCGCCCCGCAGTCAAAAACGCGATGTCACTTGATCTGTTGACCGAGTTGATCGACGCGTTGGACAAGGCGGAAGCCAGCGATGAAATACGCATTCTGGTTATCCGTGGCGCTGACGGTAATTTTTCTGCCGGCGCTGATATCAAGGATATGGCTGCCGCACGCAATTCCCCTAACCCGGAAAAATCGATCCATCAGCTTTCATCTGCATTTGGAGCAATGGTCGCCAGGTTTGCGACAACTCCAAAGACCATCGTCACAGCCCTTGAAGGCGCTGTAATGGGCGGTGGATTTGGCCTTGCCTGTGCTTCGGATATTGCCATTGCTTCCCATACGGTGAAATTTGCCCTGCCGGAAACCACATTGGGCCTGATCCCAGCGCAGATCGCTCCGGTTCTTCTTGAACGCATCGGCTATAGCGAAGCCAAACGGTTGACAGTAACCGGCGCTCGCATCGGCGCTGAAGAAGCCATGCGCATTGGCCTTGTCCATGCCATTACCGATGATATTGATAATGATCTTGAAGACGCGGTTGGCCATGCAAAACGCTGCGCACCCCAAGCTGTAGCCGCCTCAAAAAAGCTGTTGCGCGACGCAAGATTCATTGACTCAGACAAACTCGTTGCCCACGCCGCCTCGCTATTTGTTGATGCTGTCACGGGTGAAGAAGGCGCAGAAGGAACACTCGCTTTTGTCGAGAAACGCAAAGCCAAATGGATGCTTGAAAATTGAAACCACGGCAATGATTGGCGCAGTGTAGACAGCTCAATTATCTGTTTGAATCTAAACAAGAGAAAAATGGCGCAAGGGATTCAAAATGCAGAAGAAACCAAACATCCTGATCTTCATGGTTGACCAGCTTAACGGAACTCTGTTTCCCGATGGTCCAGCCGATTGGCTTCATGCGCCAAACCTGAAAAAGCTTGCCGAGCGATCTACCCGCTTTGAAAACTGCTATACATCGAGCCCGCTATGCGCCCCTGCCCGAGCCTCTTTCATGTCTGGCCAATTGCCGCGTCGCACGCGAGTTTATGATAATGCGGCAGAATTTGCATCGGACATTCCCACCTATGCGCACCATCTGCGCCGGGCTGGCTATTACACTTGCCTGTCCGGCAAGATGCATTTCGTAGGCCCGGACCAAATGCATGGGTTCGAAGATCGCTTGACCACCGACATTTATCCCGCTGATTTTGGCTGGACACCGGACTACCGAAAACCGGGCGAACGCATCGATTGGTGGTATCACAATATGGGTTCTGTCACTGGAGCTGGTGTGGCGGAAATTTCCAACCAGATGGAATATGACGACAACGTCGCCCATGAAGCCAAGATGAAAATCTATGACCTTGGCCGCGCCTTGGATGATCGTCCTTGGGCCGTGACTGTCAGCTTCACCCATCCTCATGACCCCTATGTGGCTCGGCGAAAATATTGGGACTTGTATGAAGACTGTGAACATTTACTGCCGCAGGTCCCCGCTATGGAGCTTGAAGCCCAGGATGCCCACAGCCAGCGCATATTCAAAGCCAATGACTGGTTGAATTTTGATATAACTGAAGAAAATATCAAACGCTCCCGGCGAGCCTATTTTGCGAATATCTCCTATCTTGATGATAAGATCGGCGATGTTATGGAGGCTCTAGAGGCAACACGTCAGGTGGATAATACAATTATACTGTTCTGCTCGGATCACGGCGATATGCTGGGCGAACGTGGATTGTGGTTCAAGATGTGCTTCTATGAAGGCTCGGCCCGCGTTCCCCTGATGATTGCAGCGCCTCAAATGAAACCGGGCAGGGTTACAGACCTGGTTTCCAATGTTGATATCCTACCAACCCTAGCGGATTTGGCGGGCGTGGACATGAGCGAAATCATGCCCTGGACAGATGGCGAGAGCATCATTCCCCTCGCCCCTGCAAAAGGCACGCCTGCCAAACGCTCCAAACCTGTCATGATTGAATATGCAGCCGAAGCTTCCTATGCGCCGCTGGTTTCCATCCGAGACGGAAACTATAAGTTCAATCACTGCGAACTTGACCCGCCGCAATTATTTGACCTATCAAACGATCCGCAAGAATTGAACAATCTCGCTGCCCTCCCGGAAAATGCAGACTTGGTTACGCGCTTCATGATCATGGTGAATGAGCAATGGGATATGGCAGCTTTTGATGCAGAGGTGCGGCAAAGTCAGGCCCGCCGCTGGGTTGTCTATGAAGCCCTACGCAACGGAGCCTATTTCCCGTGGGATTATCAGCCTCTCAAAAAAGCCTCCGAAGCTTATATGCGCAATCACATGAATCTGGATACACTGGAAGGCGAAAAACGCTTTCCGCGAGGGGAATAGAGGCACACTTTGGCCAGTCGACGAATCGCAATCGCTGGTTTTCAGCATGAAACAAACAGCTTCTCGCCAATAAAAACCGGTTGCAGCGAATTTGAGATAGCCGATTCTTGGCCAAAAATGCTACGTGGTGATGAGATCTTCTCCTTTAGCAGAGGTCTCAATCTACCGATTGCGGGCTTTGTGCAAGAAGCTGCCAAAAACGACTCGGTAGAATTATTGCCCGTTTTATGGTGTGCAGCAGAACCAGCGGGACATGTTACGAGCGATGCCTTTGACCGAATTACCTCAGAAGTCCTCGAAGGTATTGTTTCAGCAGAACCGCTCAGCGGCATATATCTCGACCTTCATGGAGCGATGGTCACTGAAGATCATTTCGATGGAGAAGCCGAATTCCTGCGGCGAATTCGAGCAAGTGTTGGCTGGGATTACCCAATAGCCATTAGTCTCGATCTGCATGCAAATATTTCGCCCGAACTGGTACAGCTTTGCGACCATATCTCTATCTACCAAACATATCCGCATCTCGATATGGCAGGTACGGGTGGCAGAAGTTTTCATCATCTGTTGGAACTAATGGATGGCTACCGTCCGAAAAAGTCGTTTCTGCAAATACCTTTTTTGCTTCCCCTACATGCGCAATATACAGGAACAGATCCCTGTCGTAGTTTGTATCAAATGGCAGAAGACTATTCGAAACAACCGAGCTGCAGCGTTGAAATTGCCCTTGGGTTTACAGCGTCGGACACGCCCTTTACCGGACCATCGGTAATCGCTTTTGCACCCGATCAATCATCAGC
>JBAUHS010000100.1:0-24856 GCA_049680405.1 Salaquimonas sp.
AAGATCATTTGCTATTGCTCTTTGCAGGCTCTGGTTTTCACCTTGCCCATCGCCTCGTGGCACCCGAACCAGCGCAACCACCAGATCAGTCAACAGCCTGTCCTGCGGCGCTTCACCAAAAATATGCAACCCGTCACGGATCTGCATTTCTTTCAATTCGCAAAGATAACCATCAAGCTTTTCCAGCTTGGCATTTTCATCATCGCCTTCAGAAATTCCCGCATCCTGATCAAGGCCAATATCCGCAATCAATTCCAATATCTGTTTCTTGAGCAGTTTGAGACGCCGTGGATCATTACCGCTTGCATCGTAATATTCATCAACCAGCGCTTCCAGATCACGCAGCGGGCCATAGCTTTCAGCTCTGGTCAGCGGCGGCGTGAGATGGTCAATAATCACCGCCGACGTTCGCCGTTTCGCCTGACTGCCCTCACCGGGATCATTGACGATGAACGGATAAAGATGGGGCACAGGCCCCAGGATCGCCTCGGGATAACATTCCTCACTCAGCGCCAATGCCTTGCCCGGCAGCCATTCCAGATTGCCATGCTTGCCCATGTGAATGATCGCATGGGAACGATAGGTCTCCCGCAACCAGGCGTAAAAAGCGATATAGCCATGGGGCGGAACGAGATCAGGCGAATGATAGGTTTCTGTCGGATCGATATTATAACCGCGTGCCGGTTGAATGCCGATGCAGACATTGCCGAATTCTGCCAGGGGCAGGGCAAAAGCCTCTTCCACAATATAAGGATCACCTTCAGGCTCGCCCCATTTCGCGGTCACTTCACGGCGAACTTTCTCAGGCAATTGATCAAAGAATTTTTGATACTCTGAGATTGGATAAGAAACCCGTATCACCCGCCCGTCATTGCCGGCATTCGTCGGCCCATCCTGCAAAAACCGGATGAGATCATCGCCATTGTCAGGAAATTCATGCAAATGATATCCGGCGTCGCGAAGTGCCGCCAACACATTAACTGTACCAGCCGGAGTATCCAGACCAACACCGTTGCCAAGGCGTCCATCCCTGTTGGGATAGTTCGCCAGCACGATAGCCACCTTCCGCGCTTTGGCTTTCGTCGCCCGAAGTTTTGCCCAGTTGCAGGCAAGATCGGCGATGAACTTAACGCGGCTTGGCTCTGCCAGATGACGGATAATATTGCTCTCAACCCGCTCGTCGAACTCGTCGGCATTCTTGAAGGCAACAGCCCGCGTCAACACGCGCCCATCGACTTCCGGCAGAGCAACATTCATTGCCAGATCACGTGAAGAAAGCCCTTGGGAAGATTGCTGCCAAGCCTCAACGCCGCCGCCCGCAAGCACCATCTGCAGGACCACAGCGCCGCCTTCATCCAGAACGGTAGATTGATGCTCCCCTGTCGGCGAAGAAACAGCAAATCCAGTCGTGTTCAAAACCACCGAAGGCTTTGTATCATCAAAGACCTGACGAACAGTCTCCACGCTCACCGGGTCTTTCAAGGAGGAAATAAAGACCGGAAGCGGGTTGATCCCCCGCGCCTGTAAGGCCAGAACCATCGCCTCTATCGGCTGCAGCCCGCCCGATTGAACCAAAGCCCGATAGAAATTGATCGCAATAACCGGAGCGCTTTCGAGCCAGTCCTTTTTGATTACATCAAGATTGGTAATGCCTCTAGATGGCCACCACAAACCAGCCTTTAACAGCGGCGCCGCCTCATTCGGCACGTCCCCTTCACCCATGAGATATTGGCAATATTTTAAAAAACCGTCGGAGTTTTCAGGCCCGCCTTCCAGTAGATAGGACCAGAGCCGGTCGCAATCTTCTTTTGCAAGGGTGGAATATTCCGCCAGAACCGGATCGAATTTATCGTCCCCCGGCAAAAACGCGAGTTTGATATTGTTTTCGCTCGCAAGGGCATAAAGCGTTTCAACACCGTAATCCCAATAGGCTTTGCCGCCGAGAAGCCGCACCACAACGATCTTTGCATTAGCGACAATCTCATTTGCATAAACATCCACAGACATGGGATGGGAAAGCTGCATGAAATTCGCAAGCCGCAGGCTGGGCGCAGCATCACCCAGCAACTTATGGGCTTCCGCAAGGCTGGCTAATTCCGTATCAGCCGCCGAAAGAAAAACGATATCCCCTGGCGTTTGCCCAAGATCAATCGCTTCGTCGCTTTCGTTGATGGAACCTTTCTGGGCGAGAAGAAGATGCATCTCAAATTATACAAGCGCCGCCAGAACAGCAGCTATAATCTTCTCCTGATCAAGCCCTTCCAGACCGATAACCACAAGGCGCGACTGCTGTGCCTCACCTTCATTCCAGTCCCGGTCAAAATGATGATCAATCCGGCTGCCAACAGCCTGCACAACAAGGCGCATGGGCTTGTCTTTTATCGCGACAAAACCCTTCAGCCGTAAAATTCCATGTTCTTCAATGACGCGGTGCAAGGCGGAAATCATTGCCTTTCGGTTGGACACAAAAGCGCCCTCAACCACAAAGCTTTCAAACTCATCATGATCATGTTCGTGATGGTGGTGATGCTCCGGATGATCACCGGCCTCGTCGCCATGTTCTGCGTGAAAAGCATCATGCTCTTGCTCATGATGCGATTTGCGATTGTGAACTTCGCCCTCCGTTGCCGCTTCAAGTCCAAGCAATACAGAAGCTGGCAGAGAACCATTGGAGGCGCGAACAACCTTTACCGAGCGTTTGATCCCGCGCTCAATGTCTTCCTGAATTTTAACCAGGCCCGCCTCGTCAACCAGATCAGACTTGTTGAGAATAATCATGTCTGCGCAATTGATCTGGTCCTCAAAAAGCTCTTCCAGCGGGCTTTCATGATCCAGCGACACATCGGCCGCACGCTGGGCATTGACCTTGTCCGTATCATGGGCAAATTGCCCGTCAGCCACAGCGCGGCTATCGACCACCGTCACCACTCCATCGACGGTCACACGCTCACGAATTTCCGGCCAGTTGAAAGCGTTCACCAAAGGCTGCGGCAAGGCCAATCCAGAGGTTTCAATGACAATATGATCAGGTCGGTTTTCACGATCCAGCAAAGCGGTAATCGTTGGCACAAAATCATCGGCAACCGTGCAGCAGATACAGCCATTGGTGAGCTCAACAATATCATCCTCGGTGCAGGTCTCTACCCCGCAGCCTTTAAGCACGTCACCATCAACGCCTAAATCACCAAATTCATTGATGATCAGCGCAATACGCTTGCCATTGGCTGTTTGAAGAAGATTTCGGATCAGGGTTGTCTTACCCGCGCCCAAAAATCCGGTGATCACCGTTGCCGGGATTTTACTGATATCGGCATTCGCCATTTTTTTGTTCTCCAGATAATTTGGGGGCCTGACCCGGTTTGATACAACGCGTCAGTTTCTCGATTTGCCTAAATGGCACTCTTTAAGGACAGGGGCAATCCGGATGCCACAAACCATGCGGTTTGACAGGCAATCGCCACGCGCTGATTGACGGTTCCTGCATGATCGCGAAACTCCCGCGCCATTTTGTTTTCCGGAACAATGCCGAGGCCAACTTCGTTTGAAACGAAAACAACAGGCGCTTTCAAATCTGGCAAGGCAGCAATCAGAGACTCGCATTCTGTCATCACATCTGCTTCAGCCATCATCAAATTGGTAACCCAAAGCGTCAGACAATCAACCAGCAACACGCGGCCTGAATGGGCCGTTTGCAAAAGCGTGTCGGCAAGAGCCAAAGGCTCTTCAATGGTTTCCCACTCTTTGTCCCGCCGATTTTGGTGGATTGAAATTCGCTCACTCATCTCATCATCCAGTGCGCGGCCCGTTGCGATATAAACCGGTTTCAAGCCGGAGCCTAAAACCAGATTTTCTGCGAATCGGCTTTTGCCTGAACGCGCTCCGCCCAGAACCAGCGTTGCACCTTTTTGTAAGGAATATTCGGTCACCGTGATTGCTCCTCTTTCGCCATAGCCTTTTCAAACAACGCGCCCAGCACACCGCCCAAAAACACCCAAAACAACAAAGACGCAACAATTGTCGCAACCACAAATTCAGCGGCAAGATTGGCTGGCACCAGGCTTTCATGGGAAATCGGTTGCGGCGCGCCATAAAGATGAGGAGCCGTGATGAGCACCAGACCCAATATCATCCAGACAATGCCCTGTTTGAAAGCAAACAGTCCCAATCCTGTAGCTGTCAGCACGACCGTCGCCAGCCACCAGATCTGGCGCGGCAGAACTTCAGCCGCCTGCATGCCCGGCAATTCCGGCGGAAGGCCAAAATTGGGCGCCAGCACAAATACGACAAATCCCGCGAGGCCCCAGATCAGGCCCGCCTTCATTGACATGCCCTGGTTGAGGAACAAAACAGCAGCTGTCAAAATCAGTGAAAAGGCAACGCCCACAACGATATTGGTCAAACCCGTATAGAACAGGCGCTCACCGCCACCGCCTGGCGCCCATGTTTCTTCCTCGGATGAAACAGCCGAATCTTCTGAAGCAGGCGTTGACGAATGAGAATGTCCCGCAATTTCTCCCTCGCCCTCATAGCGTTCGGCTTCAAGGATCAGCGGAATAACGCGATAAGATTGTACTGCGGTAGCAAAAACGCCAGCAAGCACGCCAGCGAAAATCGCGGCGAGCAAAACTCTAATCAACATGACTTCTGCTTAGTGGCAGGGAGCAACGATTGCATGACGGGTGTCATGAGCCGCATTATGCAACACATCCGCATTCGCGAAAGCAGCTACATATAGCATCATGAAACCTAGCAAACCGGCAAATCCGGCTGTGGCAATCCGTTGAGAAAGTGACAGCGTAAATGCTGCAGAGTTAGTTTTTGTTGCGAGCATGACAACCTCCGTGTTGGCTCCAGATATTGTTCCCGTCAACCAAGCTCCACAATTTATGATAGCTCAATCCGGTCCAATTGGCAGGTCTCCTGGCTCACGGCTCTGGCAGATTTTCTCACCTTCCCGGACAGTTGGTCCAGTGGTCGTCGGAAAATCCTAGCCGCAATACAGTCGCGGGGTCGGCCAAGTTCAAAGTGCCTTAATTAGGTCCACTCTTTCTTGTTCCCTTTTGATCCCGTGATCTTTGACCATACCGGGAACCATTTGGTTTATTAGTCTTAGCGCGTGGAAACGATTTTCGTCAATCAAATTGCGACAGGTGCCGCGTCAAATGTGACATCATTTGCCAACTTGGCGGGCAATTTGCAGTAATCCATCCACATCAAGATGCTTTTCGATGTGTTCTGCCAGTTCATCAAGAGCATCTTCGACGCTAGCAAGATAGTTGAAACCGCCACCTGAAACGCCGATTCTGGCTAAAACCGCAGCGCGGTAAGCGTCAGCGCCAAACAATCCGTGGAGATAACAGCCCCGCACCCGTCCATCCGCTGAAACAGCGCCATCAAGCCCATTGTCAGACCGGATCATCGGGCGGGCGCAATCAGGCCCTTCGCTCAGGCCGAGGTGAATTTCATAGCCTTCAAGGGCAATTCCTTCCTCCGCCGAGACAGGCGAGGAATTTCGGGTGATTTTCTCGCCCTCGAGCACCGTATCAATGTCCAATAGCCCCAGCCCTTCTACGGATCGCACTTCGCCTTCAATTCCCTCAGGATCACGGATGGTTTTGCCAAGCATCTGATAGCCACCACAAATACCGATCACCTCACCGCCCCGCCCCACAAGAGCCTGAAGCTCGTTCTCCCAGCCATTGGCTCGAAACTCTATCATATCCGCAATCGTCGACTTGGAACCGGGGAGGATCACCAGCGCCGCATCATGAGGAATGGATTCGCCTTTACGAAGGAAAATCAAATCAACATTGGGTTCGCTTTTAAGCGGATCAAGATCATCAAAATTCGCGATTTTCCCAAGAACCGGAACAACCACCTTAACGCCGCTTTTATGGGTGCTCGCCGTTAGGTGATCAAGGGCAACCGAGTCTTCCGCCGGAAGCCGCCCCACCGCATCGATAAACGGCAAAATCCCGAAACTCGGCCAGTTCGTAAAATCGGTAATCGCCTTCAGCCCATCATCAAACAGGGACACATCACCGCGAAATTTATTGATAAGATAGCCCGCAATCATGTCGCGGTCCTCTTCCGGCAAGATAGTATGCGTGCCGACAATCGAAGCGATCACGCCGCCCCGGTCAATATCACCCACCAGCACAACCGGCACATCCGCCTTGGCCGCAAATCCCATATTGGCAATATCGCCCTTGCGCAAGTTAATCTCAGCCGGAGATCCGGCCCCCTCAACCAGAACCAGATCAGCATCCGCCGCAATCTTGTGGAAACTCTCCATCACCGCAGCGAGCAATTTCGGCTTAAGGTCAAAATACTCACGCGCCTTGGCCGAGCCGGTTACTTTTCCCTGAACAACAACCTGGCTACCCGTCTGTGACTGCGGCTTTAGCAGCACTGGGTTCATATGCACCGATGGCGCAATCCCGCAGGCAAGTGCCTGTAGCCACTGGGCACGACCCATCTCGCCACCGCCATTACCATCAGTGTCAGGGTCCGCAACAGCTGCATTGTTCGACATATTTTGCGGTTTGAACGGGACAACTTTCAAACCGCGATTTTTCGCAGCCCGGCATAGTCCGGCCACCAGCACAGTCTTGCCCACATCCGAGCCGGTACCTTGAAACATGAGGGCCTTTGCGGGCTGGCGCACATTCATATCAAATCGGTGCTTTCATATCTGATCAGTGCTTTCGGATCGGATTATCGCGGCTCTTTCCCGCCGCTGCCAATTCGTCATTGTAAATCTGCCATTCCTCATCCTTGGCATGACCAAGCCCATACAAGAACTCCCAGGAAAATATCCCCGTATTATGCATGTCATCAAACTCAATTCTAATGGCGTAATTGCCAATCGGATGAATTTTCATGATCCCGACTTCCCGTTTTCCATGCACAAGCTGGCGCTGATCCGGTGAATGCCCCTGTACTTCAGCCGATGGCGAACGGACCCGAAGCAGTTCTGCCTCAAGCTCAAAGGCGCTGCCTTCATTGAAGGTCACCGTTAGACACTTCTTGTCTTTGGAGACCCTGATTTCGGTTGGCTTGATATTGTGCTGCATATTTGGTTCCAGGATTCAGATAGATGTCGTTTTTTGATATGGTACTATTTCGTGTTAGCCAATAGACCCTTATCAAAATTCGTAAACCAGCAGGATAATATCATGGGCAAAAACATCATCGCTATTGGCGCGGGCCAGGCCGCTATCGCATTTGCCGCCAAAATGCGCCAGCTTGATGAGACAGCACAAATAACCATCATCGGTGAAGAAGAAAGCCTGCCCTATCAGCGCCCGCCTTTGTC
This sequence comes from Salaquimonas sp., assembly GCA_049680405.1. Taxonomy (GTDB): domain Bacteria; phylum Pseudomonadota; class Alphaproteobacteria; order Rhizobiales; family Rhizobiaceae; genus Salaquimonas. The sequence goes on from JBAUHS010000100.1 coordinate 7,319, forward strand.
CAAGAAATACATGACCGGAGAAATGGAGGCCGAGCGTCTGCTTTTGCGGCCCGAGGATTGGTACGAAGAAAACAGCATCAACAGACTGCTTTCCACAAAAGTCACCGCAATTGATCTTGCAAACAAAACCGTCAAGACCAGCGATGCGGAACTTCCTTTTGACAAATTGATCATCACCACAGGTTCGCGCCCGCGCGCTCTGCCCGAGGCCTTGGGCGGCAATCTCAAAGGCGTCTATGCCCTGCGGGATTTGAAAGACGCCAACGCGATTGGCGCGGAAATCACCGAAGGCAAACAGGCGCTGATCATCGGCGGCGGCTATATCGGCCTTGAAGCCGCAGCAGTCCTTTCTACCAAAGGCATGAAAGTGCGCGTGGTGGAAATGGCTGAGCGGATCCTCCAGCGTGTGGCCGCAAAGGAAACCTCGAACTTCGTTCGCACTAAGCACCAAAGCCATGGCGTTGAAATCCTCGAAGGCGTATCGCTAAAATCACTGGAAGCCGAAAACGGTCGCGTGGTCAACGCAATCTTCGAGCAAGGCGCGGCACTTGCAGTTGATCTGGTTTTGGTCGGCATTGGCGTCTTGCCGAATATGGAACTGGCAAAACAGGCAGGCCTTGTCTGCGGCAATGGCATTGAGGTCGACGGCCTGACCCGCACTTCCCACCCGGACATTCACGCGGCGGGCGATGTGGCCAGTTTCGAATATCAAGGCCAACGCATAAGGCTGGAATCAGTCCAGAATGCCATCGACCAGGCCGAACATGCGGCCAAGGTCATCGCTGGTGAGACAGAGCCCTACCTGCCCTATCCATGGTTCTGGTCTGACCAATATGACATGAAATTGCAAATTGCCGGGCTGAACCTCGGCTATGATCAAACCACCATACGCCCCGGCTCACGGGAAGGTGGCCAATCGGTCTGGTATTTCAAACAAGGCAAATTCATCGCCGTCGACGCGATCAATGACAGCAAAGCCTATATGTTCGGCAAGAAGATTCTGGAACTGGGCAGGACAATCACACCCAAACAGGCAGGCGATGAAACATTTGATCTGAAAGAACTGATCAAGGGGTAACGGAAAAGTCGGCTATGCGGGACAAAGTGTGAGTTCGCTGCGGATGCGCCAAAGACCGCTTCCAATTATGATAAACGCCTTAAGCCCTTTGGAGTTCTGAAAAGTCGTTCACAACCTTTTTCGTTTTTCCTGTTTCATGGCTCCAGCGGTACACAGCATCATCATGTGAACTTGAGCCACCTAAAAACAATAGGACGTCGCCCGTACCGTTTGCTGCGATACAAGCGGCATTGCTCGGCCAACCAGTCCAACTGGCCATCGAATTTGTCTCGCGCGCCACGTCGTTGGAGGTTCTCTTGAGCCGTTTTTTGTCCGACTTGTCCCAAATGGGATGCAAATTCCAAGTATCGCCATCGCATACGACAGTGCCGCCATTTTGGTTTATCATCGCAATTCGATAGTTGTCTGGAAACGTGAAGCCCAGTGCGCTTTCGCAGTCCTCGACATAAATCTCAGAAACTGGCCACGGCATCCTTCTTGCTCCATCTTGAGGATAGACTTGCATTGATTTGAGCTTGATCACAACAGCCCTTCATTGTCTAGTGAGATACTTGGTTACAAGTGCTCCGACCCTTAACCGAACCGAAAGCGGTCATAGGTTCGTGGCGCAGCATCCGGCACTCCGGGCTCGAAGCAGTCATAGGCGGGTACAATTCAGGCGCAAAGCCTTTGATTTCTCCGGATTTTGCGAAAACTTATCCCCGCTCTCCAATTCCTCCACTATCCTCTCCCCACTGTCTCCCGGCAAACATTGGTCTGATCGATCGCCAATCGGAACAAGGAGAGACAGCAGCGGAGCGCTGGTCCGACGGGGTTCAACTCCCAGGGGGATGAGTTTGAAGGGCAGGCTGAACGGTGTACTGAAGAGTCTCCTGTCGCTGAAAATCTCCGCGTGCGGCCTGTGGGCTCGTACACAATGAGCCAAAGGATTGGCGCGCAGGTCGCACGTTTGCCTTGTTCTTTGAAAGTTGAATAACACTGGCAGAAACCTGTCGAGTGAACGGATTGGTGCGGTTGAAGCCTTTCAACCCAAGGGCAGTCAAACCCGCCCCTACCGAGGAAACACCTCAAGCGCGAAAGAGTTTTTCCACGCCGGCTTTTCCAAGGGCGTCAAACACGGTGCGCACAATACCTTCGCTATCAAGATTGGAATTGTGATACATCACTTCCGGTTTGGCCTGGTCGGTAAATTCATCCTTGAGGAAAATTGGGCGAACCCTCAGCCCGTTATCCAGCAGCCCATCGCGTGCAAGAAAACTCAAGACGTGGGAACCAAAACCGCCTACAGCGCCCTCTTCCACCGTAATCAGCACCTCATGCTCACGGGCAAGTTGCCCGATCATTTCCTCATCAAGCGGCTTGGCAAAACGGGCATCGGCAACCGTAGTGGAAAGCCCTGCACTATCGAGCGTTTCGGCGGCCAGCATGCATTCGGCCAAACGGGTCCCGAAGGACAAAAGCGCAATTTTCGAGCCTTGTTTGACGATGCGGCCCTTGCCGATTTCCAATATCTCGCCGCGCTCCGGCATTTCCACACCAACGCCATCGCCACGCGGATACCGAAAGGAAATGGGACCATCATCATAAGCGGCGGCCGTTCGCACCATATGCTTCAATTCAGCTTCATCACTTGCAGCCATCACTACAAAATTAGGCAGGGTCGCAAGATAGGTCGTATCAAACGCGCCGCAATGGGTTGCACCATCAGCGCCCACATAGCCGGCCCGGTCAATCGGAAAACGAACCGGAAGATTTTGAATCGCTACATCATGGACAACCTGATCATAGGCTCTTTGCAAAAAGGTCGAATAGATCGCCACAAAAGGCTTATAGCCTTCCGTTGCCAATCCCGCCGCAAAGGTCACGGCATGCTGTTCTGCAATACCCACATCAAAGGTGCGGTTTGGAAACTCTTTGCCGAAGATATCAATGCCAGTGCCATCGGGCATGGCCGCCGTGATCCCGACAATCTTGTCATCTTCGCGCGCTTCCTGGACCAGCGATTGACCGAAAACTTTCGTGTAGCTCGGAGCATTTGCAGGTGGCTTGGACTGAGCACCCGTGATCACATCAAACTTCGACACGCCGTGATATTTGTCCGCCGCCTCTTCCGCCGGGGCATAGCCTTTGCCCTTGCGGGTGACCGCATGAATCAGCACAGGCCCTTTGGCATTGTCCCGCACATTGCGCAGAACTGGGATCAACGTTGCAAGGTCATGGCCATCAATCGGCCCGATATGATAAAAACCGAGTTCCTCAAACAGCGTGCCGCCTGTTACATAACCGCGGGCATGTTCAACAGCTCTGGTGATCGCCCGGTCAATCCGTTTGCCAAGATAGGCGGTCATTTTCTTGCCGAGGTCACGAAAACCCATATAGCTGCGCCCTGTCGCAAGGCGTGCAAGATAGGCGCTCATGGCACCAGTTGGCGGAGCAATCGACATATCATTGTCATTGAGGATAACGATCAGCCGCGCATCACGCGCTCCAGCATTGTTCATCGCTTCAAATGCCATACCCGCCGACATCGACCCGTCACCAATGACAGAGATGATGTTGTTTTTACCACCGCTCATATCCCTCGCCATAGCCATGCCGAGGCCTGCGGAAATAGAGGTGGAAGAGTGCGCGGCGCCAAAGGGATCATATTCGCTTTCGTCGCGCTTGGTAAATCCGGAAAGGCCGTTTTCCTGACGCAAGGTGCGGATGCGCTCGCGCCGACCTGTGATGATTTTATGCGGATAGCATTGATGGCCCACATCCCAGATCAAACGGTCATTGGGCGTATCAAATATGTAATGGATGGCAACAGTGAGTTCCACAACTCCAAGTCCTGCACCCAAATGCCCGCCAGTCTCGGACACGACATCAATCAGCTCTGCACGCAGTTCAGCGGCAAATTGCACAAGCTGGCTCTCATCCAGCTTTCTCAAATCAGAAGGATATTCAACCTGATCAAGCAACGGGGTATTGGTTTTAATTGTCATCGCCTTCGTTTTACAGATTTTTACCGCACACTCAATTGTGCAATTGCTGAATCGCTCAATTATTCATTCCAATACACAAACAGCTCCATGAAAAGCTTGGCCTTGCCGTCGCAATTTACTGAATGGAAACAATAATCATGAATTGGCGCTACGATGAGGCAGAAATTTGGGGGAAACCAGATCGCAAATCAGGTGAGTTACTAAAGCGCCTAAAGTTTTGCGATCAGCAAATCCTGCTTCTTGCGCAGTTTCAAGATCAAAGAGCTGGGATCAGGATTAACATTATCAAAGGTGATCAACTCACCCTTCTTGATTGCTTTGGAGACAATCGCTTTTTCAAGAAGGCCACAGGCAATTGCATTTGCCTTGCGCGCTGCATCAACTGTCATTGTCCAGGAACGGTAACAATATTCACCTACCGAATCGAGCCGCTCTCCGGCAGCCAGATCTTTCTTGGCAATGGCGCAAACCTCTGCCACGGGCTTGGCCAAAGGCACCATGTCCTGTCGCCCATAAAGTACAGCCCGCGCCGCCGACAAAGGCACTTCCAGAGACGTCAGGTGATACGGTCTGTGAAATGCGTAATAGGGACCGGCACCCATTTTCAAGTCTGCAAACCGCTCATGAATGCGTGGATGCTTTGCTTTGACAATCACGAATATACCAGGCGAAACACCCTTGCCGATGGAGTAATCCACACAGCCGGTTTTCGACAAAATACCACCATCAGCTTCCGGGATAAGTGTGGTAGCCAATTCACTCACAGTTGCCCGCGGACCATGCATGCCCGGAACATCAGGAACAAGTCCCGTAGCATTTGCTATGGCAGCCATCTCAACCATGGTTTTGGAGCCATCGACAAACTCGACCAGCATGCGCACATTCATGTTACGCCGCTCTGCCTCTTCGCGGTAATCATCGGGAACCGCGTCAAAATCAAGTGGATTGTTCTTACCCTTTCCAGCGCAGATCACCTCATGGCCCATGGCCGTTACAAATTCGATGATTTCCATCGTGGAGGAAGGTTCGTCTCCAGCCCCAAGCGTATAAAGCACTCCAGCTTTTTTGGCCGCATGATGCAGATAGGGTCCAATACATACATCGCATTCGACATTCATCATGACCAGATGCTTGCCAAATCCAATCGCCCGCATTCCAATGTCAGCGCCGGCTTCGGGAATACCCGTTGCATCAATCACCACATCCACAAGGTCGTGGGAAAGCGCCAGATCCATATCCTGGGTTACGCCAATTTTTCCTGCCTCGATAGCAAAAGACAATTCGTCATGAGTGGAAACATTCTGCGTATGGCCATCTTCACCATACGCGATTTTCGCGGCAATCGCAGCCTTGCCGCTGGTGCGTTCACAAACAGCTGCAACCTCGATACCGTCCATTTGGGCAACGCCGGTAAATATATCGGTACCCATTTCTCCGGTGCCGACCAATCCGATTCTGATCGGTTTGCCAGCCTCCTTCAGCTTGGCAAGATCATGGGCCAGACCCGTCAGCGCAACATTGGAAGACATATGCAAACCTTGATGTTCATGGAACAAAAACTGTTACAGGCAAATTTCCCCTTGGCCAAACTTTTTCAACATTTGGCGGATTTTTACACTGTTAAAGGCTGGTTGGAGTGGCGTTTTCCGCAACTGTTCTCTGATTATAAAGAGATTCAAGAAAATTCCAAATTTCAAACCGGATTGAAGGGGGTGCGTTTTCACCGTTTCGGGAAAGAAAGTCTGCAAAGGTGAACTCCAGTCTGTCGATATGATTCAAAGCATCGATTGAAAGGCGTGGCAGAATGATTTCACGCGTTTTCTCTATTTCACCATAGATGCGCGCAGCTAGAGGAACGGTTAGAATATTACCAATCGCTTCATTCCGTATTGGAACAAATGCGCATTTTCTAGCCAGTCGTTGAATATCCAATGCCGCTGAAATGGTACTGACTTTTCTATCGAGCATGAAATAGATGCTGACGGAAATCCCTTGATCTTTTGCAGCCTGGTCGAATCGGATGTCTGAAAAAATCTTGAAAAAGGGGCCTAGCAAGGCCTGATCCAAATCGATGACATAGTCAAATTGCGGTTCAGACAAGATGGTATCAAAGACTTGAATTTGTCCGGCCGTTTTTGAAAAATCAACAATCTGCGAGTTTTCAGGAAAAAATCCCGCCAGATCACCCGCCGGGAAGTCAGTGTCAAAAATGCGAAAGCTCTGAGAACCAGCAAGGGACAGCAAATCAGCAAGCAATCTGGCGAACAAAGACTTACCGTTACGCGGCTCGTCCGAACAAATAATCGCTACCGAGTTACCGATTGAAGTTCCCCTACCAGATTTCTCATATTGGATCCGACATCCCAGGCTGTGTTAGACTCAGAAAAACAGTCAGGTCGTTACGGTTTCAGCCTCTTCCTGAGAACTCTCACCTGTTTGCGGTGCCAAAATTGCCTTCATAAGTTCGAGCTTGTTGAACTCCGCGTCAATATCACTGATCCATTTGCGCACATACCCTCGTAAAACGAAAGAATAGTCGGCATCCTGACCCTTTGGCGTTTTATTCGCGATAAAATCAGAGAACGTCACTCCGGAAAGATCGACAAGCTCATAGGCCATTTCATTCAACTTGGGGATTTCGATCTCTCTTGCATTGGAAAGACCTGCAAAATATTTCTTGAATGTCTTTTCATCCCATTCAAAGAAATTCGTTTCATTGATGAAGTTACGGGCAACGATGTAATTCACGCCCTTGGTGTATTTTGCTACTTCACCCATTTCATCCAGGGAAGCAATCGAAGGCCCCACAACATGCAACAGAGCTATATCAAAATCGCCACTTCTAGCGGCTTCAAGTACACCAATTTTATCAAACGTATCAAGCGCAGAAGAAAGATTGCCAGCCTTCAAATCCACGACAGTCACTTTGACCGCCGAAGTCTGCATGGTGTCGAGTACCTTCATCTGATCTCGAACTTCATTGAGATCAATGATCTCAGTGATGTTGGGATAAAATCGGTGAAGCGTTCCTCTTGGATTTTCAGTGTCAAAGGCACGTGTGAGGATGTTTTTGCGTGCAAAAAAATCAAGCAGCGCCCGCGATGTCGTGGTTTTGCCAACGCCGCCTTTGTCTGCACCAACCAGTATCAATAAAGGTTTCATTGTTCCAATTTCCCAAACTGTTAAATATCCGCGTATTCAACGCAGTAATTTAGACAAGATCAAGACACAGTGAGCCTGATACGGACTTTATTTATCCCAGAATGCCGCGCTCCTCCAGGGCAACCAAAATAGCATCAGCTGCCTCTTCAGCGGACATCTCGACCGTATTGACCTTGATTTCAGCATTTTGCGGCTCTTCATAAGGAGAATCGATCCCGGTAAAGTTCTTGATTTCCCCGGCGCGGGCCTTTTTATAAAGACCTTTGACGTCACGCTCTTCCGCAACGGCAAGGGGCGTATCAACGAAAATCTCCAGAAACTCGCCCTCATCCATCGCATTTCTTGCCATTTGACGCTCAGAGCGAAACGGTGAAATAAACGACACCAGGGTGATCAAACCGGCATCTATCATCAGCTTTGAAACCTCTGTCACACGCCGAATGTTTTCCACGCGGTCAGCATCCGTGAACCCAAGGTCTTTATTGAGGCCATGGCGCACATTATCCCCGTCAAGCAGATAAGTATGCTTGCCAAGGGCGGTCAGCTTCTTCTCCAGTAAATTGGCGATGGTGGATTTACCGGATCCAGAAAGACCCGTAAACCACAACACTGCCGGCTTTTGGGCTTTCATTTCGGCACGAGTCGCCTTGGATACGTCTGTTGCCTGCCAATGAATATTGGATGAGCGACGAAGTGCAAAGCGCAGCATTCCCATGCCAACAGTCGCGTTTGTAAGTCGATCAATCAGAATGAAACTACCCATGTCCCGATTGTCTTCGTATGAATCAAAAACGATTTTCCGGTCAATCGCGATATTACACTCGCCGATCTCGTTGAGTTCAAGTTTGGTAGCTGGCAGCTTTTCAATCGTGTTGACGTTGATTTTGTATTTGGGGACCGTGATCGTTGCCCGCGCCACCTGCGCTCCGGATTTCATCACATAAGAACGCCCGGGAAGCATCGCATCTTCCGCCATCCACAAAATCGTGGCCTCAAATTGATTGGCAACTTCTGAGGGATGCCCCGCCTCGCAAATGACATCTCCTCTGGAAATATCAATTTCGTCGTCAAGGCAAATGGTAACCGACTGGCCAGCAATAGCCTGCGGTAAATCTCCATCCATGGTGACAATGGACTTCACCGTGCTTTGTTTGGCTGAAGGTAATATTTTTACCGCGTCACCCACTTTAATTGATCCCGAGGATATCAATCCACTGAAGCCTCTGAAATCCAGGTTTGGCCGATTAACCCACTGAACCGGCATACGGAAAGGTTTTTCAATATCGACTTGCTGAACCGGTACATCTTCCAGATGCGCCAGCAAAGAAGCGCCGTGATACCATTTCATGTGCTCACTGGGCGTTATGATATTATCACCCTTTAGGGCCGATAGCGGAATAGGAACGATGTCGAAAGGCTGTTGACCATCTGAACGCAAATGCTTTGCGAATTCGTGATAGTCCAAAACGATCTGATCAAACACTTTCTGGTCATAGTCGATAAGGTCCATCTTGTTTATGGCAAGAACCACATTACGAATGCCAAGCAAGGAAGCAATGAAGGAGTGGCGCTTGGTTTGCGTCAAAATTCCCCGTCGTGCGTCTATCAGAATAATCGCCAGATCAGCCGTTGAGGCACCCGTTGCCATATTGCGTGTATATTGCTCATGGCCCGGGGTGTCAGCGACGATGAATTTGCGTTTGTCTGTCGAGAAATACCGATAGGCAACATCAATGGTAATGCCCTGCTCGCGTTCGGAGGCAAGTCCATCAACCAGGAGCGCAAAGTCCATTTCCTCGCCCTGGGTTCCCACTTTCTTGGAATCGCTTTCAAGTGCGGCAAGTTGATCTTCAAAGATCATCTTTGATTCATAAAGCATCCGGCCGATAAGCGTCGACTTTCCGTCATCAACGCTTCCGCAAGTGATAAATCTCAAAAGAGATTTTTCCTCATGGGACTTAAGGTAAGCCTCGATATCTGTTTCAATAAGATCTGATTGGTGAGCCATTAGAAATATCCCTCCTGCTTTTTCTTCTCCATTGAAGCAGACTGGTCATGGTCAATCATCCGGCCCTGACGCTCCGAGCTCGTCGTCAGTAACATTTCTTGAATAATTTCCGGAAGCGTCGTCGCCTCGCTTTCAACCGCACCGGTCAATGGATAGCAGCCAAGCGTCCTGAACCGCACCATTTTCATTTCAGGCTTTTCATTTTCACCAAGCGGCATGCGGTCATCATCCACCATAATGAGCGCACCATCACGCTCAACCACAGGACGTTTAGCTGAAAAGTAAAGCGGCACGAGAGGGATTTTCTCCAGATGAATATATTGCCAGATGTCCAATTCGGTCCAATTTGAAATCGGAAAGACCCGAATTGATTCTCCTGGCGCCTTGCGCGTGTTATAAATTTTCCAAAGTTCCGGACGCTGACTTTTCGGGTCCCACCGATGATCAGCCGAGCGGAAAGAGAAAATTCGCTCCTTTGCGCGCGATTTTTCTTCATCCCGTCTTGCGCCACCAAAGGCGACATCAAACTTGTGCTTGGTTAATGCCTGCTTCAAGGCTTCGGTTTTCATGATGTCCGTATGCATTGCCGATCCGTGAGTGAATGGCCCAATCCCTTGAGCAATACCCTCTTCGTTCTTGTGGACGATCAGATTGGCGCCCAGCTCCCTGGCAAGATTGTCACGAAACGAAATCATCTCGCGAAACTTCCAGGTTGTGTCCACATGCATCAACGGAAACGGCAATTTGGAAGGATAAAACGCCTTCATGGCTAGATGCAACATTACGGCACTGTCTTTGCCAATGGAGTAAAGCATCACTGGATTCTCAGCTTCCGCAGCAACCTCACGCATAATGTGTATGCTTTCGGCTTCCAGTTTCTGCAAATGAGTAAGTCGATTTGACAACACTATCGCGCCCCATGTTGTTGACATCAAAACAGGGCGATCAAAATTCGTGCCCGGGTGAGATATCGCTATGATTTTCAGTCCAGATAATAGGTTAGTTTAGAAAACGAAACCCCTAACTCATTGAAACCGTGATTTTTGATAACTGATATTGCAATCAATACAGTTTAAGTCCAACTAATCACTGGGGGCGGTCTTATGCTTTGAATGGATCGAATATGTTAAGAAACAGCACAATATTAGTCACGGGAGGCACAGGATCATTCGGGAACTCATTTGTTCCAATGACACTGGAAAAATATAATCCCAAAAAGATAATCATTTTTTCTCGCGATGAAATGAAGCAGTGGGAAATGGCGAAGCTGTTCAAAGATGATCCGCGCATTCGATTTTTTATCGGCGACGTTCGTGATCGTGATCGGCTATACAGAGCATTCCAGGAAGTGGATTTCGTCGTACATGCCGCTGCAACGAAAATTGTCCCGACAGCTGAATACAATCCCTTTGAGTGCATCAAAACCAATATCGATGGGGCAATGAATGTAATTGATGCGGCCATTGATATGCGGGTAAAGCGCGTCGTCGCCCTTTCAACAGACAAAGCCAGTAATCCAATTAATCTTTATGGCGCTACAAAACTCGCATCCGACAAACTCTTTGTTGCCGGGAATGCTTATTCAGGCCAGGAGGGAACGCAGTTCGCTGTTGTACGCTATGGAAATGTGATGGGATCTAGGGGGTCGGTTATCCCGTTCTTTCAGTCTATCAAGGATAAAGGCGAGCTACCCATTACGGATCCACGCATGACCCGGTTCATGATTTCACTGGAGGAAGGCGTTGAACTGGTTTGGCATGCCTTTGACGACATGATTGGCGGAGAAATTTACGTCAAAAAAATTCCATCCATGAACATCGTCGAGATTGCCAGGACCATAGCCCCTGATGCTGCCCACAAGATTGTGGGAATCAGGCCCGGAGAAAAAATTCATGAACAAATGGTCGGCGTGGAAGATGCTCCCTATACTTATGAATACAAAGACCACTTCAAGATTCTTCCGGCAATAAATGGCTGGGACAAGACAACCAGCAGGATCAAAGACGGGACAAAGGTTCCCGACGGATTTGTCTATTCAAGTGACAACAACTCTGAATGGATGACGAATGAGGACCTGGCCCGTTGGATTGCTCAAAATAGAGAGAAAATCGGGAAAATTTGAACCAGCACTGTCCCGTCAATCATAACCTTGGGTAAAGTTTTGATGCAAACAAGCAAAAGCTTGATAATGTCATTTTTGGATTGTAAGGAGGTATATCGGGTCAAAATCACTGCCAAGGGGGCGAGATTTGGTGCCCAGAGGCGGAAATATGGCTGGCAGGCAATCTACCCAAACGGGTATCGAGGGCGGATTCTCTGATTCCGCTCAACAAAATTTTGAAGCTGAAACCTCATTCTTTGATGAAAAAAGGGCAGGTTTTGATGTCATAGATCTTCTTAACAAAATTTGGAAATCTAAAAGACTTGTTCTTATTTGCACTTTTCTGGCCTTTTTTGCTTCTGTCCTAATGGTTGCTGCAATTCGATTTGTTACACATTCAGAGACTTATGAATATATCATTCAACTGACATTTACAGGAGTAAATGAAAGTAAATACCCGAACGGAACCCCCTTTGACATTACACAAATAATCTCTTCTTCAGTGCTTTCAACAGTTTATGACAATCAGGAAATCGCAAATTTCAGCGTTGACCGGCAAGAATTTGCCCGCTCGATATTCGTCACTAATCATACCGATGCCAGATCTGCTATTGTAAAGAAGTATGAATCCATATTTGACACACGAAAATCCACTTTGGCTGAACTGGAAGCTAACCAACGCCAAATGCAGGCAGAACTGGAAGCTGCTGCCCGTTCGAGCGCAAGAATAACCTACGCAAATGCTCGTACGAAATTGCCGCCAAGTGTTGTGAATGCAGTTCTGCTCGATATCGTGAAAACATGGTCAAGCAATGCGGTAGAACTCAAAGGTGTATTAAACCAGGATATCGACCCTATTTCGGCTGATGCTTTTTCCGACCTTGCTATAGCTGGGCTGGATCCAATTGACGCCCTCAATATGGTGAGCTACCTAAAATCTCGTCTGAATGCATTTGTAAAAAACATCACATCAAGCCCGGGCGGCGAATTAATTCGTGATCCTGTAACATCTGCAAGTTCAGCTTCTCTCGAGAGCCAATTGAAATCGAACAGCTTCAAGATACGGGAAATCGCCAGTACTTGGTCAAACGACCCGGAAATTCTGGCAAACCAGCAAAGGCTTTCTCATGATCTTTATTCCAGCAATGTTTTGACCCAAGATGAAATTTTGCGCTTGGATTACCTAATTGGACTTGAATTGCTGGAGGAAAATGTTGGATATGTGATGGACAATATTCAAACCATCCTTGATGAGCCTTTCGGTGCAACGGTGACCGATCCTGAAACTTCCGCAACAGCATTTGACCTTGCTCGCCTGGTGCAAAACATACGGGATTTCGATGTCAGAGAATTACGCGCGCCAATTCTGCAATTGGGGATCGCCAAGAACCGAGAAGTACAACATCAAATATTCCAAAGCCGAATTTCTGAGCTCCGAAGAAATAAGGCAGAATTCACAGAAAAATCCCGGCAGGTACTAAGTGCACTTAATATTCAAAGACGCGGCGGGGGAACACCAGACGGCTCATTTTCTTTATCGCAGTCCGGGTCAACACTCATCCCGCAAATGGACGAAGGATTTCTGGATCGCATTATTGATATGAGTGACAATGAGAATGCCAACAACTACAACAGAAAACTTATCAATGACGCGATAGCTTACAGTGCACAAGTAGCTGAAATTGATAACGAATTAGCTCGGCTCCAAGAGTATCAGAATTATATCGAGCAGATTGACGACCCTTCCAATTCTCAATCTCTTGACCAAGCAACAGTAAATTCAGCAAAAGCAGCGGTTCTCAAATCGCTTTCTGCAATCTCTGAGAAATTATCTCAATACGCAGAATCCACCATCCGCATTTCAAAACGCATCAATGTTGCTAGAGAAATACATCAGATATTGGAAGTTAAGGATGCGCCCGAATACCCCGTGAGTCATTATCTCGCTGACAACGGCAAAAAGGCAAAGCCACTGGAACCTATTCTTGCTGAACTTAAAGATATCGCTGTGACAGCTAACAGAATGAATCAAATGCTTGGGCAGCGTAACAATGGCGGTATAGACAGCCTGCAGCGTCCGTTGGCGAATCCGACACTAATTAAGGCTCCGTTATTTGGTATGTTCAATCTATTGTTGATTGTTCTGCTAACTGCTTTTGCAGCGATTGCGAGTGCGATCCTTGGAACGCTCTATCAATATAGGCATTCAAATCGAGTCAGATAATATTCTTAAAAAATCAACGCAACCAAAAATACTATAGTTGATCTTACAAACCTATTTGACTCAGTTATCGAGAAAAGCCGGGTACGATTTGCATCAGGATTTTCAAGGCGCTTTTTTGATCTCCCTGCACCACAGCTTTCTTCAGGCTTTCCGTATGTTTTTTCATCACGTTGTTAGCAAGGTGATTTTCATTGGCCTTCATAATTTTCGGATGAATAGTTCCTTGAGCATTCTCATCCGTCAATAATTCTTCAAACAATTTTTCGCCTGGGCGCAAGCCGATATATTTTATTTCAATATCGCCGTTTGGTTCCTCCTCACTTCGCACGGTAAGGCCGCTTAATTGTATAGCTAGTTTTGCCAAATCATCTATTTTGACAGGGTCTCCCATGTCGAGCACAAAGACTTCTCCGCCCTCTGCCATGAATGCTGCTTGAACAACCAATTGGGCAGCTTCCGGGATTGTCATAAAATACCGCGTTACATCTTTGTGAGTAACAGTCACCGGACCACCATTGGATATCTGAGATTTAAAGACCGGTATAACCGACCCAGAAGATCCCAGAACATTTCCAAATCGAACCATGGAAAAAATTGTGCCATTGCCTTTCTTGCAGGAAATTTCAGCCTGCGATTGAACAACAAGCTCAGCAACCCGCTTAGTGGCGCCCATAACATTTGTTGGCCGCACGGCTTTATCGGTTGAGATCAAAATGAAGCGCTCAACCCCAGCTGCGGCACACTCACTTGCAATTACTTCGGTGCCCAAAATATTGTTCCGCGCACCTTCCAAAATATTATCTTCCACGATCGGGACATGTTTGTAGGCAGCGGCATGAAAAACCATATCAGGGGAATAAGTTTTCAAAATTCGCGCTACCAGATCCCTGTTATCCACGCTACCTAATACGTAATGGATCGGGAATGTCAGGCCTGCGGATTTGACCAAGGAAGAAAGCTCCTGCTCAATCCCGTAGAGCGCAAATTCGCTTTGATCAAAGACAATCAACTTGCTGGGATTGTTATTTACAATTTGCCTGCAAATTTCAGATCCGATAGATCCGCCGCCGCCTGTCACCAGAATCGTTGCGCCTTTGACCGCATTCGAGAAAATCGAATCAATAGGTGGAACAATGTCGCGTCCCAACAAATCTTCAATTTGCAACTCACGAAGACTGTCAAGCGCAAGCCTGCCCGCAACCACATCTAGCAGAGATGGCATCACCTCAATGGTGATTTGAGGATGCCGTAGTCTGGAGTAAATTTGACGCTTTCGTGACGGGCTCAGATCCAAAATACTCAGCAATACTTTGAGTGGGCCATAACGAGAAACAACAGAGCTTATATCTGAAGGGGAGTAGACCTTTCGACCCCGCATATAATTACCGTGCAAAGTCGGGTCGTCATCGACAAACCCAACCAGCGAAAACTCTGGTGATCCGCTGAGCAGTCCAGCAACTTTGTTACCGGCCTCACCTGCTCCATAAATCATGACAGCTTTCCGGCTACCTTTCACACTCAACGAATACTGATACAACCAACGAGCCAATATCCTGCTTGTTCCAACCAACAAAAAGGCCAGCATAATATAGATAAATGGCGTTGAGCGCGGCAGAAAAATATTGTTAAAAAAATACCCAAATGCAGCTATGGCAAGACCTACCGCCACGCAGCTGCTGGCCAATATATTAACAGATCTAAAGTCGAAAGAGCGATTGAGCGTCTTGTAAACGCCAAAGAGCAAATTGGAAAACACCCCGAACACAGACACAAATATGAATGCTGGAAACAAAGAAACAAGATATTGATTGTCGACATGTCCAAGACGCAAAATCAGCGCGAGATAAAGGCAAAGAGCAAATATCACGACGTCCACTGACATCAAGATTTGGCGTTTTTGCTTCCTGGATAGACTTTCAAGCGTTTTGCCCAAATGATCCAATATGTTTCGGTATTCGCCACTTGCGTCATTATTGTTATCAAGCTTCGTCAAGTCTAGATCCGCCCCAGATCATCGGTAACGATTTCTTACAGCATTAATATAAAATCATCAGGTATTACAATACCTTAACCCATTGTTACCTAATGTTGGGGATGCTTTTAATTGCTTTGTTTGAGATAATTTCGGTTTATGCCTCATTAAGGTGAATTTGCCATATTAAGGTCCACAAAACAATTCACTGTCTCGCCCATGATATCATACTTCTGTCCAAAATCCGTGATCGCACTTGTAGTTTCCACTATTTTGTTTGCTATTCCAAAGGATGGCATTGCCATGCAAAACCCAATTTACTCCGGTGTAAACAGAATTACTTTGGTCTGTGAGGACATACATGGCGTCACAAATAGCTTTTGCCAGTTTTTAGCAGAAGCAGTGAGCGAAAAATATCGCCTGCAGGTTTCTCAGTCAGCGGAGCCCGGTATAAAAAATGGCAATGGGATGCTTCCGCTTGGATTGTTGACACTGATATTGGAAACAAGTACGCGCAATAACATTACGGAAGCTAGGTTGATTTGGCAAAACTCGAAACAATTTGGGGGCAAACTCAATAGAGTTGTCGGTGACTGGGTCATAATTTCTTCATCAAATGGAAATATGTTACCAGCAAATCAAGCAGCGGAACGATTGTTGGCAACATCACCCAGGTGATCGGTCTTGTAAGGCAGTACTAGTCAACATGAAAAATTAACTATCACCTTAGCAGGGGCAAATAAAATGACGATTCCAGCACCATTTACAGACCAGGAGATTGCGGATCAACTTACCCGTGGCGGCTCCCATTGGTATGGTAACAACGGCGATTCTGTTATCAAATACTCCTTTTCAAATAGCTTGGGTTCCAACTGGGGGAACACAGGTGAATACGCACTAAACGCTGTTCAACAACAATGGGTGGAGACAGCACTGAGTCATCTATCCGATTTATTCGGACTTACATTCCAAGAGGTAACGCCACCGGCAAATACGAATTTGACGCAAGCCTATGACATAATTCAATTCGTCAACGATACAAATACAGGCACATATTCAAGTAGTTACGCTTATACTAGTGGGCCGAACAATGGTGGAATTGTTGCGAACGCTATTGTTCTTGATCAAACTTGGACCTCCAATCAATCTGCTAATCTCGAATATGGCAGCTATGGTTACATGACCATTTTACACGAGATTCTCCATTCACTAGGTTTAGACCATCCAGGGTCTTATGATGCCGGAAACGGCGTGCCGATCACCTACATGAATGATGCGGAGTTTGAACAAGACACCCATCGCTATACGGTTATGTCCTATTTCGATTCTTACGAGGATGGCTCCGGAGCAGCATTTTACGATACTGTTGAGGCAAAATTCGTCTACCCGCGCACGCCTATGGTCTATGATATCCTCGCCATGACTTCGGGTGATTTCAATGGACAATTTGCGGGATATTCAGAGAATTCCACGACCCGTAATACGGACACAACTTATGGATATAACGTCACACCTGGCATAGATTCAGCTTTTGACTTTGCTACCCATGGCGCACCGGTTCTAACAATATATGATACAGGCGGCATTGATACGCTGGATTTGTCTGGCGATACGGTCGCGAATGAAGCTTTTGTAACTTACGACGCTCAAGGCAACGTCCTTAGCTATGGAACACAGGCCCGCACCTCAACCCTTATCGATATTCGTGAAGGCGCATACTCATCGACCCACGGAATGACTTACAATATTGGCATTGCATATGGCACGGTCATAGAAAATGTTGTGGCCACAAACTTCCATGATACAGTTCACGGGAATGATGTTGCCAATGAAATATTAGGACGCGGCGGCGAAGATATCCTTTATGGCTATGATGGCGACGATTATCTGAATGGTGGCAACGGGAATGATGACCTATTTGGCGGTAATGGCGATGACCTTCTGATTGGAGGCGCTGGCGCCGACGACTTTGATGGTGGAACCCACACGGCTGGTATTGGCGATAC
>JBAUHS010000101.1:0-8810 GCA_049680405.1 Salaquimonas sp.
TCTGGTTTTCAGTCCCCTATTCAAAGGAGTTCGCGGCAACCCGCTTGCTGACTACCAGATGGTTTTGAACCTAGTCGATTGCTCATTCTTTCCGGTTTGTCGGAAATTTGGATTGGCTATAGGGGAAAATGGGACATTTGTCGACAGGGAAAAGACAGATTTTTAGATTCAAGCTACCGACAAAATAAAAGCCAAAGCGAGAATCACAGTTAACATGGCGGCAGCCTTCCAAGGTGTCTTGACACCTGTCCGGTCTTCCATTGCTCTGGTTACAATCATTGCTGAAACTGAGGCAAACAATCCAACGCAAAATATAAGAAATTTTGCCCAAACTACGCCATTTAAAACACCAAAAATCGCCAGTCCTATTATGCTAATGGCAAGAGCTATAAAACTGCCACCCATTACTTGATACACTGCTCTGAAAACTTTGCGATGACCTTCCTCAATGACTGCGCCGCTGGCTTCAATAATTTTCTGATGATAATCCGCTGGCGCTGGACCTAGTATAAATTTTGCAGCGAATGCTAGTAAGATAATACTAACCAAAATGTACAAACCGAAAGATGCAACAATCATAGCTTTTACCTCTAAGTGTCAAAGCGATGCTATACCAAACCAATATGGATACAAGTCCACCAAACTATTTGGCTGGATTGGGGAGCAATTATTCGTTCAACAACCTTTTATTTGCTGCCCTTCAACAAATCAGGCCGTCTTTCCTTGGTCAGTTTTACTGCCTGCTCGCGCTGCCAGTCGGCGATTTTTTTATGATTGCCTGATGTCAGCACCTCAGGAATGCCCAAGCCTTCCCATTCCTGCGGGCGCGTATAATGAGGATGCTCCAATTGGCCCGTTTCAAAACTCTCATATGTTCCAGATTGTTCATTGCCCATGACGCCGGGCAAAAGCCGAACAATCGCATCCAAAAGGATCATCGCAGCCGGTTCGCCGCCGGACAAGATATAGTCACCAATAGACACTTCCTCTAGACCGCGCGCGTCAATCACCCGCTGATCAACTCCTTCAAACCGACCGCAAACAATCACAGCGCCGGGGCCGTTTGCCAATTCACGCACATATTTTTGATCCAGCACCCGACCGCGCGGGCTCATCAGCAGGCGTGGGCGTGTATCCTCGCCAATACTATCAATCGCCTCGCCAAGTACATCAGCTCGCAAAACCATGCCAGCACCACCGCCCGCCGGTGTATCATCGACATTCTTGTGCTTGCCCTTGCCGAATTCTCTAAGAGCAATCGTCTCCAACGACCATGCGCTTTCTTCCAGCGCCCGACCTGCAAGCGAAACACCCAGAGGCCCCGGAAACATTTCAGGATAAAGCGTGATGATAGAAGCGGAAAAGCTCACGCTTCCCCCTCGCGCTCGCTGACAACAACAGGCGGCACAAAAACAACCCGTCCGCCTTCGATATCAATCTGCGGGAAAATTGCCTTGGTAAAAGGAAACATTTCAAGCGGGCCGTTTTCAAGCTTGATTTCCAGAATGTCGCCGGCGCCAAAATCATAGACTTCCTTGACGACGCCAAGCTTCTCTCCGTCCGGTGAAACAGCCTCCAGCCCAACCAGATCAGACATGTAAAATTCGTCTTCATCTTCTGTTTCTGGCAAAATGGAACGATCGACAAAAAGTTCGATCCCGTTAAGCGCCTCAGCTTTTTCTCTGGTATCAACGCTCTTGAAACGGGTCACTACAACCGTCTTGGAAACCCGCGCATTGATCACCTGATATTTGCGGCCTTGGTTGTCATGTAATTTGCCATAATCGCCAAAGGCCAGAGGGTCATCGGTGAAGGATTTCACCCGCACTTCGCCCTTGATGCCATGAGCCGCGCCAATTTTTGCCATGAGAATATCAGTTGTTTTCATGAGAGCGTTTTGAGCAATTCACGTTCTTATGTAAAGCCCCGATCTTGAGAGCAAGTAATAATTCATGCCGATTGATCCATATCAATGCCGGCACCACCTTCATTATATAAACAATCACTTACATAACCAAGGAGTTCCAAATGGCCATTCACATTGGTGACCACGTACCTGACTTTGAGACTGAAACTACCACAGGCCCGATCAAGTTTTATGACTGGATTGGTGATAGCTGGGTTTTCTTCTTCAGTCATCCGGCTGACTTTACCCCGGTCTGCACAACCGAGATGGGCCGCACAGCTCAATTGGCGGACGAATTTGCCAAGCGCAATGTCAAACCCCTCGGCCTTTCAACCGATACCCTTGCCTCCCACATGGAGTGGATCAAGGATGTCAACGAGACCCAGAATACCGTCCTTGAGTTTCCAATCGTAGCGGATTTTGACCGTAAGGTCGCCAAACTCTATGACATGATCCATCCCGGCGAAAACACAACGGAAGCCGTGCGTTCGGTCTTTATCATTGATCCGAAACAGAAACTTCGCCTGACCATGACTTACCCAATGAATGTGGGCCGGAATTTTGACGAGATTTTGCGGGTCATTGATGCATTGCAATTGGCAGACGCAAAAAAAGTCGCAACCCCGGCAGATTGGGAAGTCGGCGATGCGGTGATCATCCCCCCTTCCATCAGCAACGAGCAAGCCAGGGACATTTTCCCCCAAGGATGGGAAGAGATTAAACCTTACCTGCGTAAAGTGAAGGTCTGATTCTGCGGAAGCATAAAAAAAAGCCCGGAGTTTCCTCCGGGCTTTTTCAAATTCAAAACACAATAAAACCGGTTACTCAGCTTTTGGCGCTTCTTCTGCGGCAGCCTCAGGAGCTGCTTCTTCAGCTGGAGCTTCTTCAGCAGGGGCTTCTTCAGCAGGGGCAGCGGCGGCTGCTTCTGCATCGGTCTTTGCTTGCTCAGCAGCAGCCTTGGCTGCTTCTTCCGCATCAACGGCTGCTTGTTTCGCATCTTCTTCTTTTTGCGCTTTTTCAGCTACGCGTTCCTGGGCTTTTTTGCCCGGCTTGGCTTTGTTCGGGTTGTTTTTCGCTTCGCGCTTCATCAGGCCGGCATCATCAAGAATGCGGGCAACACGGTCCGTAGGCTGCGCGCCTTTGGCAAGCCATTCTGCGGCTTTTTCAGCGTTCAAAACAACGCGCTCGCCATCTTTTGGCAGCATTGGGTTGAAAGTGCCGAGCTTTTCGATATAGCGGCCATCACGTGGGGCGCGCTCATCAGCAGCTACAATTGAGTAAAACGGGCGCTTTTTGGAGCCGCCACGGGCAAGTCTTAGTTTAACAGCCATTGTATTTTCCTTTGTAAAGACTGGACATTATTTGTTTGGGCAACACTCTATGAGCGCGCCTGTTCATGGTGCCGGATCACTTCATCAATGATGAATCTCAAAAGTGTTTCGGCAAAATCAGGATCAAGATCGGCATCGACCGCAAGGGCACGAAGCCGTTCAGCTTGTTGTTTCTCCCGGGTAGGATCACCCGGAGGAAGCTCGTTCTCGGCTTTGAGTACGCCCACCGCTTTTGTAATGCGGAAGCGTTCGGCCAAAATTCTAATCAGCGCATCGTCGAGATTGTCGATCGATTTGCGATATTTTTTCAATTCGTCTAGGGCGGAAATCTTGCTCATTTCTTCTTCCCAAACATTCCGGGTAATTTAGGCATACCGCCGCCCATACCCATTTGCTTGGCCATGGCTTCGAGTTCTTTAGGGTCCATCTTGGAAAGATCAGGCATGCCAGCCCCACCCATGCCGCCGGGCATTCCCGGCATACCGCCGCCGCCCATCAGCTTGTTCATCATGCCGCCGCCTAATGCGCCCATCATGCCGCCTTTTTGCTGGGACATTTTTTTCATCATGCCGCCCATCTGCTGGTGCATTTTAAGAAGCTTGTTGACTTCCTGCACGCTGGAACCCGAACCATTGGCAACGCGCTGCTTGCGCTTCATGTTCAAGACTTTCGGAGATTTGCGCTCCTGCTTGGTCATGGATGAAATGATCGCCTGTTGGCGCTTGAAGATATTATCATCAATGCCAGCGGCCTCGATCTGCTTCTTCATCTTGCCGATACCCGGCAACATGCCCATGATACCGCCCATACCGCCCATATTCTGCATCTGGCTCAGCTGCTCGGAAAGATCGTTCAGATCGAACTCACCCTTCTGCATGCGCTTGGCCATGGCAGCGGCTTTTTCAGCGTCGATATTTTCGGCGGCTTTTTCAACCAGCGAAACAATATCGCCCATGCCGAGGATACGGTCAGCGATACGGCCTGGATGAAAATCCTCCAGGGCGTCCATCTTTTCGCCCGTACCAATCAGCTTGATCGGCTTGCCGGTGACAGCCCTCATGGAGAGCGCCGCACCGCCGCGACCATCGCCGTCAATACGGGTGAGAACCAGTCCGGTAATACCAACGCGGCCATCAAAACTCTGAGCAAGATTAACCGCATCCTGACCGGTCAACGCATCGGCAACGAGCAGGATTTCATGGGGGTCAGCGGCTTTCTTGATTTCCGCCATCTCAACCATCAGTGGCTCATCAATATGCGTGCGCCCGGCTGTATCGAGAATAAGCACATCAAAGCCGCCGAGTTTGGCAGCCTGTTTGGCCCGCTTGGCAATATCAACCGGAGACTGGCCAGCGATAATCGGCAGGGTCTCAACGCCTGTTTGTTCGCCCAATTGGCGAAGCTGTTCCTGTGCTGCCGGACGGCGCACATCGAGCGACGCCATCAGGACTTTCTTGCGCTGCTTTTCCGTCAACCGCTTGGCTATCTTGCCGGAAGTCGTGGTTTTACCAGAGCCTTGCAGCCCTACCATCATGATGGTGACTGGCGCAGCGGCCGCAAGAGAAATCGGCTCGGCGTCCGATCCCAACATCGCCACCAATTCATCATGGACGATTTTGACAACCATCTGGCCCGGCGTCACGGATTTGACAACTTCGGCCCCGACGGCTTTTTCCCGGATCGCATCGGTAAATTGACGAACCACTTCCAAAGCCACATCGGCTTCGATCAAGGCGCGGCGAACCTCACGCAGGGCAGCGCTCACATCCTTGTCGGAGAGCGCTCCACGTTTGGTCAGTCCGTCAAATATACCGCTCAAGCGGTCCGAGAGGGATTCAAACATTCAATTCTTTCCTTATCTTGAAGGTCCATTCCTCAAAGATAATCTCTCTTCACTCAAAAACCAAATCCGCAGCCCGAAAGTCTGCACTTTTGACGGCCCGATCCAGCAGACAAGAACAGGCACCATTAAAGCCTGTTCCCTTTTGGCCATTCTGCCAAAATGGCAAGAAGATGCGCCAAAAAGCAAAATTCATCCAAGGGCGCTATGCGCTGTTGGATGTTGGCTTCCAGGATCGTTGCCCTGGTCGGCCTTACGGTTATGGTCTCTGTGATGAGATAGGCGCATTAATAGTGAAATACGGTATTTGTCAAGGCTTCCCACCCCCACAAAAAAAGAGGCGAACAAGCCGCCTCTTTCAATTTTCAGATTTTCAAACCGGATTTAGTGTTTGAAGACTTTGAACTCACCTGCATTCAGCCTTGTGATGTAGGAGGTCAGCTCTTTTTTCACAATTGGCATCAGGAAGTACAGGGCAAAGATATTGACTACTGCCATGGCAAAGATTGCCGCGTCAGAGAAGTCAATTACCGGTCCAAGACTTGCAGAAGCTCCGATCACGACGAACACGCAGAAGATCAGTTTGAAGATCAACTCCTGTGTCTTGCCTTCGCCGAACAGATAGGTCCATGCCTTCAGGCCGTAATAGGACCAGGAGATCATGGTTGAAAAGGCAAACAGGATCACTGCAACAGCCAATACATAAGGGAACCAGCTGAAGCCGGTGGCAAAGGCTGCCGAAGTCAGGCTGACACCAGACACATCGCCTACGGTTTTGATTGATGTACCAGCATCATTGAGCAGGAACTGACCTGTTGCCGGATCCATTACCAATAGACCGGAGATGGTGATCACCAAAGCAGTCATCGTGCAAATCACAACCGTATCAATAAATGGCTCGAGCAGGGAAACATAGCCTTCAGTGACCGGCTCTTTGGTGCGAACCGCCGAGTGGGCAATCGCCGCAGAACCAACACCGGCCTCATTCGAGAATGCTGCCCGTTTGAAACCCTGGATCAAAGCGCCAACAAAGCCGCCTGCTACCCCAAGACCCGTAAAGGCACCTTCAAAAATCTGGCCAAATGCCCAGCCGATTTTGTCAAAATTCACCAGAAGGATGATCAATGCCGCACCGACATAAAGCACGCCCATAAAGGGAACCACTTTTTCAGTAACGCTTGCGATGGATTTGATACCGCCAACAATGACTGCAAACACAACGCCAGCAAAAATGATACCGGTTATCCAGCCCGGGAAATCGCCGACAATACCGGCAATTTGCGCGTGAGCCTGATTGGCCTGGAACATGTTGCCGCCGCCAAGTGCGCCGAGAATACAGAAGATCGAGAACAAGACCGCAAGGAACTTGCCACCCGGCAAACCGCGTTCGGCAAAACCTTTTGACATGTAATACATGGGTCCACCGGAGACAGAGCCATCTGCATATTCATTCCGATATTTAACGCCAAGCGTACATTCGGTGAATTTCGAAGCCATGCCCAAAAGGCCGGCCAAGATCATCCAGAAAGTTGCCCCGGGCCCACCAATGCCAACAGCAACAGCAACACCGGCAATATTACCAAGGCCAACAGTACCCGAAAGGGCGGTCGTCAGCGCCTGAAAGTGACTGACCTCACCGGCATCATTCGGGTCTGAGTAATCGCCTTTGACCAGTTTGATCGCATGGCCAAAACCGCGAAGCTGGATAAAGCCGAAATAGAAGGTGAAGAATGTTGCAGCAACAACAAGCCACATCACAATCCACGGAAAACTTGTGCCGGGAAACGGCGCAAAGATGAAATTGACAAATGGACCTGTGACGGCCGCAAAAACCTCATTGACCTTCTGGTCAACTGTCATGGCTTCTTGTGCATTGGCAGACCCGGCAAATGCCAGACCAGCCGCGCCGGTAACCAGCGACGCATAAATTGATTGAAACTTGTTCATATTAATCCCCTAACTGACAACCGTAACTGGAACATCCGCACTCATGACGAGATTGGAAGTTGCGCTACCGAAAATACGTTTCGAAAATCCACCTTCAGAAGATCGGCCAACAATAATTTGCTCGGCTTTTTCTTCACCAGCGATCCGGTTGAGTGTTTCAGCGACGTCGCCATGCTTGACGAACCCTTTGGCATTAAGGCCGCCAGATGTCAGTTTTTGAACGGCCGGATTGACGACGCGCTCCATGGCAATGGCGATTTCTTCTTCACGGCGCTTGTGGCGCTCGGCATTTTCTTCTGGTGTTTGAAAGGAGAATGGAGACCATTCCACCACATACACGACAAGAATTTCGCATTTGCCGATGAGCCCGGCCATACGTTTTGCATAATCCAGCGCACGTTCTCCCGAACTGTGACCGTCCATGCCTATTACCAGTTTGGTTGTCATTTTTGTCCTCCCGCCCCGATCCCCGAAGCTCCACTTTTTCTACAAAGCTGTTACTATACGCTAATACACTAACACAAATATGCGACCTATCCCAATCGAAAGATAGCAACAGCCTTAGTATAGTGACTATTGATAGTTTTATTCTCCAACTTTTGATCGATTTCCGGTTATTATAACTATAATATCAATGCTTGAGCTTAAAGGAGAATAGCGTCTCATCAATCCAGATGAGCCTCCCGATTACACTCAGCCCCTAGACTCCCAGTTTTTCCTATGCATCTATACCCTCAAGCGTGACAGCGTTTTAATCGAAAGCTGGCAAAGTACCGGCACACTAATTCATCTGGGAGGATGTTAATGAATACATTTATCAAAGGGCTCACCATCGGCGCGCTCATGACCATCTCCACATCCGCAATGTCCACATCGGCCTCTGCAGCTGAATGCATTGCTCCGGCCAATCCGGGCGGTGGCTGGGATTTTACCTGCCGTCAAATCGGCAAGATCATGTACGACATCAAAGCGGTTGATAAGCCAATCCAGGTAACAAATATGGCAGGTGCCGGTGGCGGTTTGGCCTTCACCAATGTTGTTTCAGAACGCAATGATGATGCTGAACTTATCGTTGCTGCATCGGTGGCAACCACCACGCGTTTGGCACAAAATGCCTATGCCGGCATGACCGCTGACCAGGTACGGTTTGTTGGCGCAATCGGCGCAGACCCCGGCGTCATCGTTGTGTCCAAAGACTCGCCGTTCCAATCACTTGGAGATCTGGTCGATGCAATCAAGGCAGATCCAGGCTCGGTTGCCTTTGCCGGCGGCTCGGCAGCAGGCGGTTTCGACCACATGAAGCCGTTGATGATTTTGGAAAAAGCCGGTTTCACGGATATTGGTAAAATCAAATATATCAGTGTCGATGGTGGCGCAGACGCAATCACCCAGACAATCGGTGGTTTCACCCAGGCAATGACCGGCGACATGTCGGAAGTCGTGGGATTTTTGAAAGCCGGTGAAGTTCGCGTTCTGGCTGTCATGACCGAAGAACGCGTTCCTGGTTTTGAAGAAGTGCCAACAGCCAAAGAGCAGGGCTTTGATATCGTCGCGGTGAACTGGCGCGGTCTTTACATTCCAAAAGGTGTTTCAGACGAAACCTTCAACAGCTGGGCTGAAAAGCTGCAGATGGTTGCTGATTCAGCCGAATGGAAAGAGGCAATGGCGGCCAATGGCCTTGCGCCATTCACCAAAGTTGGCGGTGACTTCCAGGCATTCGTTGACAGCGAAGTTTCCCGCATCAACAAAATGTCAAAAGATCTCGGCGTTATCCAATAATGGCGAG
>JBAUHS010000102.1:0-2816 GCA_049680405.1 Salaquimonas sp.
GAAGCATTTTCCAACAGGGTTGCCGTTGCACCAAACCGAAGAGGGAAAATTGCAAGACCTCCAAGGCCGAAGGTGAATGCCAAAGGCGGAGATCCAACAAAAACATCATCGTGAGTGACTTGCAAAACTTCCTTTGCATAGGCGTCGGCGATTATCAAAAGATCACGATGAAAGTGCATTGTAGCTTTGGGATCGCCTGTCGAACCAGATGTGAAGCCGAGCAATGCGACATCGTCCTGAGAAGTTTGCACGGCCTTAAAAAGCACAGATTTTTCCAATGCCAATTGGTCGAGTTCTGCTTCGTGATTTGAAGTGCCGTCAAAGCCTACAACGCGTCTGAGGTGTGTGCTTTCAGTCAAACATTCATTCATCTCATCTATGAGACGAGTGTCACAAAGAGCGAATTCGATTTCAGCTTTCTCAACATATTTTGCGAGTTCGCCAGCACGCAACATTGGCATAGTATTGACAACAACCGCGCCCGCTTTGGTTGCTGCTAACCAACAAGCCACCATGGCGGGATTGTTGGCAGAACGTATCAGAATGCGGTTTCCCGGCTTAACGCCAAGATCATCAACGAGAACATGCGCAAGGCGATTGGTCCAGTCGGTCAGTTCTTTGTAAGTTCTTTGACGCCCATTGCCTATTAAGGCAGTTCGATCGCCAAATCCGCGCTCAACCATAGCATCGGACAATTCTACACCAGCGTTTAGTTTCTCGGGATAGTTGAAACCATCCAGCAAGAGATCCGGCCATTCACTGGTTGGCGGCAGATTATCTCTTGCAAATGAATCTACATGTGCTGAGGAATGCAAAGTCATTTTACCCTCCCTGCTGCGCCTATTACCTGACGCGCGATAATAACTTTTTGAACATCAGACGCGCCTTCGTAAATTCGAAGTGCACGTATCTCACGGTAAAGAGATTCAACTATGTGACCGCTTCGAACACCATCACCGCCATGCAATTGAACAGCTTTGTCGATTACCTTTTGTGCTTGATCGGTCGCAAAAAGCTTTGCCATTGCAGCCTCACGTGTAACCCGTGCTGCGCCACTGTCTTTGGCCCATGCTGCTCGATAAACAAGCAAAGCTGATGCATCGATATCAAGCGCCATATCTGCAATATGACCTTGAACCAATTGCAAATCAGATAGAGGCGCTCCTTGAACGTGCCGGGAGGAAACACGTTCAAGGGCCTCATCCAGCGCGCGGCGCGCAAAGCCAAGCGCAGCAGCAGCGACTGTGGATCGGAATACATCCAATACAGACATCGCTATTTTGAAGCCCTGGCCCGGAGCTCCAATCATCCATGTTGAAGGTATTCGGCAATCAGTAAATTTCAAAGTGGCAAGAGGGTGAGGTGCGATCGTTTCAAGACGTTCGGAAATTTCAAAACCTTCTATGTCGGCAGGGATAACAAAAGCGGATAATCCTTTAGCTCCAGGGCCCTCACCTGTCCTTGCAAACAGCGTATAAACATCTGCAATTCCGCCATTTGAAATCCATGTCTTTTCTCCGTTTAGGACGAATTCATTGCCATCTTGGATCGCTGTCATGGTAGAATTGGCGACATCAGAACCAGACTGTGGTTCTGTCAGTGCAAAAGCTGAAATGGCATTGCCCGCACGCGTTTGTGTGAGCCATTTGGACTTCTGTTCATCAGATCCAAACAGAGACAGAGCACCCGTACCGAGTCCTTGCATGGCAAAGGAGAAATCTGCCAGCCCGTCATGGCGCGCTAAAGTCTCGCGAATGATGCAAAGCGACCGTACATCCAACGTTCCATTAATTGTCGCCGAATGCTCAAGATAGCCTGAATCTCCAAGCTTTCGAACCAATTCACGGCAAAGTGCATCTGTATCCGAATGATCCAAGCCAACAAGATTGTTGGTTGCCCACGATTCTAGTTCATCGGCAAGAACGCGATGCTTATCATCAAAGAATGGCCAATTGAGAAAAGTTCTATCCGACATTAGTTGCCCTCGAACAATGGTTTTTCTTTAGCCACAAAAGCATGAAAAGCACGTTTGAAATCATTGCCCTGCATGCAAATGGCCTGGGCCTGAGCTTCAGCTTCAATTGCTTGTTCGAGTGACATTGACCATTCCTGGTTCAACATCGTTTTCGTCATTGAATTGGCAAAGGTTGGTCCTGCAACTATTCGCTCAGCAAATTCATGAGCGGCCTCCTCGAGTTCGTCACTCTTGGCAAGGGTGTTAAAAAATCCCCAATCATACCCTTCTTGACCACTCATGGAGCGTCCTAAATAGAGCAATTCATTAGCCCGACCCTGACCTATAATGCGTGGCAGGATAGCACATGCCCCCATATCGCAACCAGCAAGACCAACGCGATTGAAAAGAAATGCGACCTTTGTTTCAGCAGTTGCAACGCGTAAATCAGAAGCCATTGCAATTATCGCGCCGGCACCCGCGCAAATGCCATCAACAGCTGAAATTATGGGTTTACCGCAATTGATCATCGCCTTAACAAGATCACCGGTCATACGGGTGAAAGCTAATAATTCCTTCATGCTCATTTTCGTGAGTGGGCCGATGATTTCATGAACATCGCCACCAGAACTGAAGTTTCCACCATTGGAATGGAAGACTACTGCGTGAACCGTGTCATCATATGCGAGATCTCGAAACCAATCACGTAATTCCGCATAGCTCTCAAATGTAAGTGGGTTTTTCTTTTCCGGGCGGCTTAAGGAAATTTTCGCAATTGCGTTTTCAATAGTGCAGTTGAAATGTTTGGTGTCACTGCGCATTGGAACTTACTCCTGTTATGTCGAGATAGTCAGTCATATCT
>JBAUHS010000103.1:0-28222 GCA_049680405.1 Salaquimonas sp.
TTGGAGGGCCGCCCCGAAGAAGACCCGTTCATTTCAGCCTATGATGCGGCCCTTGAGGGTGAAGTGGCGATCATCGCCTATGAAAAGGGTTATGACTTTTCAGGTGGTGAGAGTTAGAGTCAGAACAATTACTAAATTTGCTGGCGCATCTGGATATGCGCCAACTCGCGCCGGCTTGGCTTAAGCGAGCGCCCTTTTGGAATCGGTCTGGATTGCCATCCACCTGTCGATCTTTTCAATCAACTTGTCGGGCGAGACCGGTTTAGACAAATAATCGTCCATGCCCGCTTCCATGCAGCGTTCCATGTCGCCCTTGATGGCATGGGCCGTCACCCCGATGATCGAAATGCGTTCGCCGCTGCCTTGCTCGATCTTGCGGATCTCCCTGGTTGCTTCCAACCCGTTCATCTCGGGCATGGAGACATCCATAAGGATCAGTTTCGGGTGCAGCCTCTTGTAGATCGCAAGTCCCTGCTTGCCATTGCTGGCGACCTTGTAATTGTAGGGCATGCTTTCCAGAATCTGCTTGAAAACGATCTGGTTTATCTCATTGTCCTCGCAGATCAAAATGTCGAGATTGCCTTCTCTGCCAACCGCGGGCGCTGAAGAAGCCTGGGCGATTGTGTTGTGAGCGCTTGGGTCATGCGCCTGAGCATCATGAACTGGCATGTCGGCAACAGGTCGCTTCATCCGGCTTGCAATGGTTTTCAGCGTGGCAGGCGCGCCGTCCGCCTCACCTACACCAGCTACCGTTTCGGTTGCAACCTTAATAGCCTGTATGGGGGCGTTGTCCGGAGCCGCCTCGGCAGCTGTATTGCCGGATGTTGCAGCATCAGGCTTTTCATCTCCTGTGCCACCCCTCGCGATTTCTCGGGCGGCGTGGATTGAGGCCGTAATTTCGCTATTCTCACCTTCGCTATTGCTGGCGCGTTCATCCTGAAGCACCTCAGCAATCGTTTCCAGCAGTAGCGATGAGCGAGCAGGTTTGGTCAGGTGTGCTGCAATACCAAGCGAATTGAACGATTTGCCCTCCTCGGTCTGCTCAACCGAGGTCAGCATGATTACCGGGATTTTTGCTAGTAATGGTTCGCTTTTCAGCGCGCGTACTACATCTCCGCCATTCATATCCGGCATGTGATAGTCAAGAATGATCGCGTCAACGCTAATGCCGCGCGACACCGCCTCGCGTAACATTACCAAGGCTTCCTCGCCCGATACGCAGGCCGCCGCATCAAAACGCCAGGCTGCCATCTGTTCGGTAAGGATCGAGCGGTTGACCTCATTGTCATCGACGATCAACAGACGCGAACCGGAAATATCGACCGGTGCAACGCGCTTCTTTCCCTGTGCCGGGTGCGCGTGCAGTTCGACCGTAAACCAGAAGGTTGACCCCTCCCCAACTTTTGAACGTACTCCGATCTCGCCGTTCATTAGCTCAACCAGCGAGGTGGTGATCGCCAAGCCAAGACCGGTGCCTTCATGTTTTCGGGTGGCGGAGGTGTCGACCTGGGAGAATTTCTCGAATACCGAAACGCACTTTTCCTCTGGAATGCCGATACCGGTATCCTCAACCTCAACGGTCAGCTTGTAAAGCGGGGCAGACTTCCCGTCATCCATTGCGGAACCTACGTCTGAATCGATCGTTGCATTGGAGCCTGTTTGTGCGTCATTTTCGTCGATCTCTACCAGCTCACCGGAAACATTGACGAAAATGTGACCAAACTCGGTGAACTTGACCGCATTGCCCATCAAATTGGTAATGATCTGGCGCAAGCGGCCCACATCCCCGATCATCATTTCCGGCAAGGCCGGATCGACACGCACGATCAGTTCAAGATCCTTTTCAACGACCCGTGAGGAGACCAGCGTTGCCACGTCCTCAATCGCCTCGGACAGTTTGAACGGGGTCAGATCGAGTTCCATCTGACGGGCTTCCAGTTTGGAGAAATCGAGAATGTCGTTGATGATGGTCAAAAGTGCGGAACCGGATTTGACGATAATGTCAGTATAAGACTTTTGCTTGGCATTCAAACCCGTCTTGGCCAACAACTCAGCCATGCCCATCACACCATTCATCGGCGTGCGGATCTCGTGAGACATGTTGGCAAGAAATTCGGATTTGGCTCGATCGGCATTCTCGGCGAGTTTTGTCTGAGCATCCAGTGCGGACATTGTGCTGAGTATGGTCTTCTCCATCGGCCTGAAGATGAACAATATAACAAGTCCTGAAAGTGCCACGAACACCGACACAAATATCCATGCCAACCGGGTGATGATGGTACTTTCTATCGCGGCCCGATGGGTGAATACTGAATTTACCGCCCCAAGCGGGCCTTGTGTTGAATCTTCAAATAACTCCAAAAGAACGAGCGTTCGCGCTGTAAACTCCTTCGGTTGCTTTGACTCCAACACATATTCTATTTCGAAAATAAACAAATCGATTGCATCATAAGCATTTTTTGACAAGGTCTCGAATGCTTCTATGGAACTATTGTAGTCCACATTTATCAAGCCAACAGCATCGCTTGCTTTAACAAGAATATCAGCTCTTCTGTTTGCTTCCGCGGTTCTGGCGACTTGCTCGTCCAATCCGGCAAATACTTCGCGAATTTTATTGAGATCACTACCGAGTGTTTCCAAACTGCGATCAAGCATATCCTGGGTGTCCGCACCTTTATACTGACGGGCGGTTGTTACCAGATTGAAAAACTTGCGACCAACTTCGGAGAATTTCGTTGATGTTTGGTTCGCCTCAATGATCGCATTATTGAAAGTAATCAGGACAGCAAGGAACAAGCCCACCGATGCTGCCAACAGCGCACCTGCCAGCAAATAGGAAAAACGCAAGCTCCCAAGTTTATGACGATCCATCTTTCCCTGCTCCGAAAATTTTTAATATATGCTGCTGGATACTAAATGTACTTGTGTAAATATTTGGTAACCATGTTTTTATTCGAAGCTACGGATTGATTGGGGTCTGAACTCAATTAAGAAATCAAACCCTTGCAATTGCATGAATTAGGGGTGCTGGAGCAATTTCTTAAAAACGACTTTCCCCTTTGGAGACAATGATACAGATTGTCATTTTGGGATACAAAAAGGCCGGGAACGCGGGTTCCCGGCCTTGTTAATCTGGTAGTTGGCACCCTTGCCTATTCGGCCGCTTCGCCCTCATTGCTCATGTCAGTCAAACGGGCATTGGCATCAGCCAATTTGCGCTTTTCATCAATGATCATGTCATCGCGATTATTGGCGAGACGACGGATCTTGTTCATCACACCGCCGGTACCAGCCGGGATCAAGCGACCGACAATAACATTCTCTTTGAGGCCTTCGAGGGTGTCGGACTTGCCGGCAACCGCAGCTTCGGTAAGAACGCGTGTTGTCTCCTGGAACGATGCCGCAGAGATGAAGGAACGGGTCTGCAAGCTCGCCTTGGTGATACCGAGAAGTACAGGAGTGGCTTTCGCCGGCTCGCGTTTTTCTTCAACCAGACGCTCATTGAGCAAGTCCATTTCAATCCGGTCGATATGCTCACCGGAGATAAGACCTGAGTCTCCTGCATCGGTAATTTCAACCTTCTGCAACATTTGGCGAACAATCACTTCGATGTGCTTGTCATTGATGGTCACACCCTGCAGGCGATAAACTTCCTGGATCTCGTTGACAAGGTAGGCAGCAAGTGCCTCAACGCCTTTGATCGCCAGAATGTCGTGCGGTGCCGGGTTGCCATCAAGGATGTAGTCACCCTTCTCGATCTGATCGCCGTCCTGTAGGTGGAATGGCTTGGACTTCGGAATAAGATATTCCGCAGGCTCCATGGTCGAGTCAGCTGGCTCAATCGAGATACGGCGCTTATTCTTGTAATCGCGGCCATAACGGATGGTTCCGTCAATTTCAGCGATAACAGCGTGGTCTTTCGGACGACGCGCTTCGAACAATTCAGCAACCCGTGGCAGACCACCGGTGATATCTTTTGTTTTCGCGCTTTCCAGAGGAATACGCGCCAACACGTCACCAGCACCAATCTTGTCACCAGGTTCAACAGAAAGGATGGAGTTGACTGACAGGAAGTAACGGGCTTCGCCGCCACGTTCCAAGGTCAGGATTTCACCCTTTTTGTCTTTGATCACGATGGCTGGTTTCAGATCGAGACCACGTGGGTTGGCACGCCAATCGATCATCACACGTTTGGTGATACCAGTTGCTTCGTCGGCGTTCTCGGTTACGGACAAGCCGTCGATCACGTCTTCGAATTCAATCGTACCTTCGACTTCTGTCATTACAGGGCGGGTGTAAGGATCCCACTCTGCCAGACGCTGGGTCTGCTTGACAGCATCGCCTTCGTCAACGTGTACACGTGAACCGTAAGCAATACGGTGTGAAGCACGTTCATTGCCTTTTTCATCTTCAATGATAATTGCCATGTTACGGCCCAGAGCAACCATACGACCCTCAGAGTCGCGCGCCATGTTGCGGTTCCGCAATTTAACAACACCATCATAAGATGCTTCAATGAAGGAGCTATCGACAACCTGAGCTGTACCGCCAATGTGGAAGGTACGCATGGTAAGCTGAGTACCAGGCTCTCCAATCGACTGAGCCGCGATAACACCAACTGCTTCACCCATGTTAACAGGCGTTCCGCGGGCAAGGTCACGACCGTAACACTTACCGCAAATGCCATTTTGGGTTTCGCAAGTCAGAGCAGAGCGGATCTTGACGGTTTTGACACCGGCAGCTTCCACTGCATCCACGTCTTTTTCGTCCAGCGTTACGCCAGCAGCGATGATCACTTCACCTGTTTCAGGATCGTTAATATCTTCTGCTGCGGTACGACCAAGGATACGAATTCCGAGGGTTGCAACCACCTGACCGGCATCCACAACAGCCTGAACTGACAGACCATCTTCGGTGCCACAGTCCTCTTCATTGACGATGCAATCTTGCGCAACGTCAACGAGACGACGTGTGAGGTAACCGGAGTTAGCTGTTTTCAACGCCGTATCCGCGAGCCCCTTACGGGCACCGTGAGTGGAGTTGAAGTATTCAAGAACGGTCAGACCCTCTTTAAAGTTAGAGATGATCGGGCTCTCGATGATCTCGCCGGAAGGCTTGGCCATCAGACCGCGCATACCTGCAAGCTGTTTCATCTGAGTTGGAGAACCACGGGCACCAGAGTGGCTCATCATGTAGATTGAGTTCATCTGTTTCTGACGACCGGTTTCCTTGTCGATATCCACGGCGCGAATGCGCTGCATCATTTCGTCGGCAACCTTGTCACCACACTTGGCCCAAGCATCAACTACCTTGTTGTACTTTTCGCCTTGGGTGATCAGACCGTCATTATACTGCTGTTCGTATTCTTTGGTCAGCGCTTGTGTTTCGGCGACCAGACCAGCCTTCGTATCAGGAATAACCATGTCATCCTTACCGAAGGAAATACCTGCTTTACACGCATGGGAAAAACCAAGCTGCATAATGCGGTCACAGAAAATCACCGTGTCTTTTTGACCGGAGTGACGGTAAACCGTATCGATCATCTTGGAGATGTTTTTCTTGGTCATTTCCATGTTCACAACATCAAAGCCAAGCTTGCCATTGCGTGGCAGAAGCTCGCCGATAATCATGCGGCCAGGGGTTGTGTCATGAATTCCAGAGGTCGGATTGCCGTCTTCATCAATGGACTTGAAACGTCCCTTGATTTTAGTGTGAAGGGTTACAATGCCGTTGTCCAAAGCATGTTGCAATTCGCCCATATCGGCAAAAGCCATCCCCTCGCCCGGCTCTTTTTCCGCGACGATTGAAAGATAGTAGAGACCCAAAACCATATCCTGTGAAGGAACGATGATAGGCTGGCCGTTTGCAGGGTGCAGAATGTTGTTAGTAGACATCATCAACACGCGTGCTTCAAGCTGGGCTTCCAAAGACAGTGGAACGTGAACCGCCATTTGGTCGCCATCAAAGTCAGCGTTGAAGGCTGCGCAGACCAATGGGTGAAGCTGGATAGCCTTACCTTCGATCAACACAGGTTCAAACGCCTGAATGCCAAGACGGTGAAGGGTTGGCGCGCGGTTCAACAGAACCGGATGCTCGCGAATAACCTCATCCAGGATATCCCAGACTTCCGGCTTTTCTTTTTCAACCAACTTTTTGGCTTGTTTAACAGTGGACGAATAGCCCTTCGCGTCAAGACGCGAATAGATGAACGGCTTGAACAGCTCCAAAGCCATTTTCTTTGGCAAACCACATTGATGCAGTTTCAGTTCAGGGCCTGTCACGATAACCGAACGACCTGAATAATCGACGCGTTTACCGAGCAAGTTCTGACGGAAACGACCCTGCTTACCTTTCAGCATGTCTGAAAGGGACTTCAAAGGACGCTTGTTGGCACCTGTGATAGTACGCCCACGACGACCATTGTCGAACAAGGCATCGACAGCTTCTTGAAGCATACGCTTCTCGTTGCGGATGATGATGTCTGGCGCGCGAAGTTCCATCAAACGCTTCAAGCGGTTGTTACGGTTGATCACGCGACGATACAGATCGTTCAAATCTGATGTCGCAAAACGACCACCATCCAATGGGACCAATGGGCGCAAATCCGGTGGGATCACCGGAATGACCTTCATGATCATCCATTCAGGGCGATTGCCTGACTCTAGAAACGCTTCAACGATCTTAAGGCGCTTGGAAAGTTTCTTGTGTTTCAATTCTGAAGATGTTTCAGCAATATCAACACGCAATTGACCAGCGACCTTTTCAAGGTCCATGCTCGCAAGGATTTCATGGATAGCTTCAGCACCGATCATGGCGGTGAATGAATCTTCGCCATATTCATCTTGTGCGATTGAGTACTCTTCTTCGGAAAGAAGCTGGAACTCTTTAAGGGCTGTAAGACCTGGCTCAGTTACCACGAAGTTTTCGAAGTAAAGAACGCGCTCAAGATCCTTCAGCGTCATATCAAGCAAGTGGCCGATGCGCGATGGTAGCGATTTCAGAAACCAGATATGGGCAACTGGAGAAGCAAGATCGATGTGACCCATGCGCTCGCGGCGAACCCTTGAAAGGGTAACTTCCACGCCGCATTTCTCACAGATAATGCCTTTGTATTTCATGCGCTTGTATTTGCCGCAGAGGCATTCGTAATCCTTGATCGGGCCAAAGATACGTGCGCAGAAAAGACCATCGCGTTCAGGCTTGAACGTGCGATAGTTGATGGTTTCCGGTTTCTTGATCTCACCGAAAGACCAGGAAAGGATTTTTTCAGGAGCGGCGATCGAAATCCGAATTGAATCGAAGTTCTGCGCAGCGGCTGGATTATTAAAGAGATTCATAACCTCTTGGTTCATGTGTCAGCTCCTTTGGGCCTTAGCCCGTGGACCCCTTGGGCCCTTTAGAAGAGTGCTTCAAATGTCAGTTTATTTGACTTTAAAACACATGATGAAATTCAAATGCGGTTCACGCAACACGTTGTTGGAAGCGGCATTGCTGCCGCTCCCGAAAGTTTTTGTTACTCGGCAGCGTCAGCAAGCGCTTCCTGATCGCCCTGGTCGTCGACTGCCAGTTTGGCATTTTCCAATTCGACATTAAGACCAAGCGAACGCATCTCTTTGACAAGGACGTTAAAGCTCTCAGGGATACCGGCTTCAAACGTGTCATCGCCTCTGACGATAGACTCGTAAACCTTGGTACGACCGGCCACATCATCAGACTTGATGGTGAGCATTTCCTGCAAGGTGTAAGCGGCGCCATAGGCCTCAAGTGCCCAGACCTCCATCTCACCGAAGCGCTGTCCACCGAACTGCGCCTTACCACCAAGCGGCTGCTGGGTAACAAGTGAGTACGGTCCGATAGAACGGGCGTGGATCTTGTCATCAACCAGGTGATGCAGTTTGAGCATGTAGATATAGCCCATTGTCACCTGACGGTCGAAGGCTTCACCGGTACGGCCGTCATATACAGTCGACTGACCTGATGAATGGAAACCCGCCTGCTCCAGCATCTCAACGATGTCTGGCTCATGAGCTCCATCAAAGACCGGAGTTGCGATAGAAACACCGGTTTTTAACTGATCTGCCAAACGAAGCACTGACTCATCGTCATAGTCCTTCACGGGCTCATTGCGACCGTTTTCAACGTAAAGAGATTCAAGCTCTTTACGCAGCGGCTTGATGTCAGCTTTTGCCTTGTAATCTTCGATCAGTTGCCCAATCTTGCGGCCCATACCAGCACAGGCCCAACCCAAATGGGTCTCAAGGATCTGACCAACATTCATCCGTGATGGAACACCCAGAGGGTTCAACACGATGTCCGCATGGGTACCGTCTTCAAGGAAAGGCATGTCTTCAACAGGAAGGATACGCGAAACCACACCCTTGTTGCCGTGACGACCGGCCATCTTGTCGCCGGACTGAAGCTTGCGCTTCACTGCAACGAAGACCTTGACCATTTTCATTACGCCAGGAAGCAACTCATCACCGCGTTGGAGTTTTTCAACCTTATCCATGAAGCGGCCTTCAAGCAGCTTTTTGGAATCGTCATACTGAGTGCGAAGCGCTTCAACCTTGGCCTGTTGCTTCTCATCAGAAACAGCAAACTGCCACCATTGTGAGCGCGGGAATTCTTCCATTGCCTCAAGGGATAGTTTCTGACCTTTTTTGAAGCCCTTAGGACCTGCGATAGCTTCCTTGCCACCAAGCATATCGGCAAGACGGCTGTAGACGTTACGGTCCAAAATGGCCTGCTCGTCGTCACGGTCCTTCGCGAGGGTTTCAATCTCTTCGCGCTCGATTGCCATTGCGCGTTCGTCTTTTTCAACGCCGTGGCGGTTGAACACACGAACTTCAACAACAGTACCAAAAGCACCAGGAGACATACGTAGCGATGTGTCGCGGACGTCAGAAGCTTTCTCACCAAAGATGGCACGAAGAAGTTTTTCTTCCGGTGTCATCGGGCTTTCGCCTTTTGGTGTGATCTTGCCAACGAGGATATCGCCCGGGCCAACTTCCGCACCAATATAGGTGATACCTGCCTCATCGAGGTTTTTCAGAGCCTCTTCAGAAACATTTGGAATATCGCGGGTGATTTCTTCCGGTCCAAGTTTGGTGTCGCGGGCCATGACTTCATATTCTTCAATGTGAATTGAAGTGAATACATCGTCGCGCACGATACGCTCGGAAAGAAGGATCGAATCCTCGTAGTTGTAACCATTCCAAGGCATGAACGCGACCAGCACGTTACGGCCCAGCGCCAAATCACCAAGATCCGTAGATGGACCATCAGCAATGATGTCGCCTTTATTGATCTCATCGCCCTGACGAACCAGCGGACGCTGGTTGATACAGGTTGACTGATTGGATCGCTGGAATTTCTGCAAGCGGTAGATATCAACGCCGGACTTTGACGGATCAAGATCCTGAGTAGCGCGGATAACGATACGGGTCGCATCCACCTGGTCAACAATACCTGTACGCTTTGCGACAATCGCAGCGCCAGAATCGCGAGCAACAATGCTTTCCATGCCGGTACCAACAAATGGTGCTTCAGCGCGAACCAAAGGCACGGCCTGACGCATCATGTTGGAGCCCATCAAGGCGCGGTTCGCATCATCGTTCTCAAGGAACGGGATCAGCGATGACGCAACGGATACGAGCTGTTTCGGTGACACATCCATCAGATCGACTTGCTCTGAAGGGATCATCATCACATCGCCTGCATGGCGGCAGACAATGAACTCATTAGTGAACTTGCCGTTCTTGTCCAATTCAGCATTCGCCTGGGCAACATAGTGACGGGCTTCTTCCATCGCGGAAAGATAAACCACATCGCTGGTTACTTTGGCGTCTTTTACCTTGCGATACGGGCTTTCGATGAAGCCATATTTATTCACGCGGGCAAAAGTGGCAAGCGAGTTGATCAGACCGATGTTCGGACCTTCCGGTGTTTCAATCGGGCAGATACGGCCATAATGGGTTGGGTGAACGTCACGAACCTCAAAGCCAGCACGCTCACGGGTCAAACCGCCAGGGCCCAAGGCTGAAAGGCGGCGCTTGTGAGTGATTTCTGATAGCGGGTTGGTTTGGTCCATGAATTGTGACAATTGCGAAGATCCGAAGAATTCACGAACCGCAGCAGCAGCTGGTTTCGCGTTGATCAGGTCTTGCGGCATCACTGTGTCGATTTCGATGGATGACATACGCTCTTTAATAGCGCGTTCCATGCGAAGCAGACCAATGCGATACTGATTTTCCATCAACTCACCAACGGAACGCACGCGGCGGTTTCCAAGGTTGTCAATATCATCAATTTCGCCTTTGCCGTCGCGAAGATCCACAAGGGTTTTCACGATTGCAAGAATGTCTTCCTTGCGAAGAACACGAACAGTGTCTTCCGCATCAAGGCCAAGACGCATGTTCATTTTCACGCGGCCAACAGCTGAAAGGTCATAACGCTCTGAGTCAAAGAACAGCGACTGGAACATTGCTTCAGCAGTTTCCATCGTCGGCGGCTCGCCCGGGCGCATCACACGATAGATATCGAACAAAGCTTCCTGACGATTGTCATTCTTGTCAGCAACAAGCGCATTACGAATGTAACCGCCCACGTTAACGTGGTCGATATCAAGGATCGGGAATTCTGTAATGCCCGCTTCGATCAGTATTGCGAGGTTTTTCTCGTCAATCTCTTCACCTGCATCCATATAGATTTCGCCGGTTTCAACATTGACGATATCTTGAGCAATGTAGGAAGAATAAACCTGTTCATCGGAAACCAGAATTTCCTTGAGGCCTTTTTCTTCAAGCTGCTTGATCAGACGCGGGGTGATTTTCTTGCCAGTTTCGACAGCTACCTTGCCTGTGTCAGCATTAACAAGATCATAGGTTGGTTTTGTACCTTTCAACGCCTCAGCATTGAACGGCATACGCCATCCGTCTTTCTCGCGCTTCAACATGGAAGATGTGTAGAAAGTTGACAGAATTTCTTCCGGCTCAAGACCAAGCGCCATCAGCAGCGATGTCACCGGCAATTTGCGGCGACGGTCGATACGGGCATGAACAATGTCTTTTGCGTCGAATTCGATATCTAGCCAGGAGCCGCGATAAGGAATGATGCGGGTTGCGAAAAGCAATTTGCCAGATGAATGGCTTTTGCCTTTGTCGTGGTCAAAGAACACGCCAGGGGAACGGTGCATCTGGGAAACGATAACGCGCTCGGTTCCGTTGATCACGAATGTACCATTGCCGGTCATCAAGGGCATATCGCCCATATAGACGTCTTGCTCTTTGATGTCCTTGATGGATTTTGCACCGGTATCTTCGTCTATATCAAAAACGATCAGACGCAGGGTGACTTTCAGCGGCGCTGAGTAAGTCATGTCGCGCTGGCGGCACTCTTCAACATCATATTTAGGCGCGTCAAATTCGTAGCGAACGAATTCGAGCATTGCCGAGCCAGAAAAATCCGAAATCGGGAAAACGGACTTGAATACAGCCTGCAGACCTTCGTCGCCGCGGCCGCCTTCAGGCTCGTGCATTAACAGAAATTGGTCATAAGATGCTTTTTGCACCTCGATGAGATTCGGCATTTCCGCCACTTCGGAAATATTACCGTAAAACTTTCTTACGCGTTTGCGTCCATTGAAAGTAACTGCCTGAGCCATTTGTGCTCCTTGATCAGGTTTGCGGCTGAGACCATCCTGCAACCGCCCAAAACGTCAAAATGCGGCTGTCCGCCTGAAACATCTCCAAAAAACCCATTCTTTCGGTTCTTTAGGCATGATCAGCGACATAACCGCTCAAATTATCCGGAGGCAAACCGGGACTCTACGTGCCAAAGGGAATACGCCATCCATTCGCGTGCCCCTATCTATGTCAGGTTTACTCAAAAACCAACCCCTAATTGTACTTGTGACGACTATAATGTCATTTCAAGTAATATCACGGGCAAAAGGCTCCGGATAAATCCGGAGCCTTAATGCTTTGTCAGCTGGACAAACCAGCCGAAAAAGAGACTTACTTAAGCTCAACTTTAGCGCCAGCTGCTTCAAGTTTTTTCTTGATTTCTTCAGCTTCAGCTTTAGGGCAAGCTTCTTTAACAGTCTTAGGAGCGCCTTCAACCAGGTCCTTAGCTTCTTTCAGGCCAAGACCTGTGATGCCACGAACTTCTTTGATGACGTTGATTTTTTGTGCGCCTGCATCAGTCAAAACAACATCAAAGTCGTCTTTTTCTTCAACAGCTTCAGCAGCAGCGCCACCGCCAGCAGCAGCAACAGCTACTGGAGCAGCAGCAGAAACGCCCCATTTTTCTTCAAGCATTTTAGAAAGCTCAGCAGCTTCCAACACTGTAAGTGCGGACAGATCGTCCACGATTTTAGCTAGATCAGCCATTTTAGTTTCCTTTGTTCAGTTCGAACTATTTTCGTTACGCGAATAACGGCCTTACGCCGCTTCGTCCTTCTGGGAATAAGCCCCGAATACTCTTGCAAGCTGGCTTGCAGGTGCATTGATGATTGTTGCGATACGGGTTGCTGGTGTTGAAATCATACCAACAATTTTCGCACGCAATTCATCAAGTGATGGCAATTCGGCAAGCGCCTTAACACCATTCACATCGAGGTTGGTCGCGCCCATCGCTCCACCAAGGATAACGAGTTTTTCGTTTTTCTTGGCAAATTCGACGGATGCTTTTGGAGCAGATACAGGATCTTCTGAGTAGACAACGAGTGTCTGACCTTCGAAGAGACCTGAAATATGTTCTGCGTCCGTACCCTGAAGAGCGAGCTTGGCGAGGCGGTTTTTCGCAACTTTGACTTGGCCACCCACTTCTTTAACCTGCGCACGAAATGCGCTGATCTCCGAAACGGTCAAGCCGGAATAGTGAGCCACTACCACTGCGCCCGCATTCGAAAATGCTTCGTTCATGGATGTGACAAACTCGCGTTTTTCCGCTCTTTCCACAGTCTCTCTCCGTTTTAACCCACATCTGAAATCAGATGCAGATCGGTTGACATTGCCGCCTGTTTTCCAGCACTACGCTTTTCTGAAAACAGAAGGAGCAACACTGGCGTCTAGGCGACGCTTCAAGGTCCTGCCCCCTGATGGTTATTTCTCTATCCACTTGGCAGATATAGAAACATCACAAGGTCAACGAGTTCGAACCGAAGCTTGCCGCATTCGCGGCGAAATTTCGTTTCTCCCTCCCATCTCATGCAGGCTCATCAATCTGCCAAGGCAGATCAAATATTAAGACATCCCCAAAAAAGGGCATGCCACCGGCAATCTCGGACAGGAAATCAGATCAAAGTCAGCAGCTAAGCTACCAATCTCAAACTGACCGCCTCAGCGTAAATCCATGAGGGACAATACCAAGGACTTTTACAGAAAGCGGATTTACACCCGCTTTCCGATTTCTTCACCAAACGCCTTACGCGTCAGCAATACTCGACAGATCCACACGTATGCCAGGGCCCATTGTAGAGGATACTGCGATACGCTTCAGATATGTACCTTTTGAACCAAGTGGCTTGGCTTTGGTAACAGCAGCTGTGAAAGCACGAATGTTTTCTTCGAGCGCTTTGTCATCAAAGGATGCTTTACCAACGCCTGCATGGATGATGCCCGCTTTTTCAACGCGAAACTCAACAGCGCCGCCTTTTGCTGAAGCAACAGCGGCTGCAACATCAGGAGTAACGGTTCCAACGCGTGGGTTTGGCATCATGCCGCGTGGGCCAAGCACCTTACCAAGACGTCCGACAAGACCCATCATGTCCGGTGTTGCAATGCAGCGATCGAAATCGATCTTGCCAGCAGCAACGCTTTCCACGAGGTCTTCAGCACCAACAATATCAGCGCCAGCCTTTTTGGCTTCCTCTGCCTTGTCGCCTTTTGCGAAAACAGCAACGCGAACGGTACGGCCTGTGCCATTTGGCAATTCAACAACGCCGCGGACCATTTGGTCAGCATGGCGAGGATCAACACCAAGGTTCATAGCAATTTCGATGGTCTCATCGAATTTTGAAGTCGCGCGCGCTTTGATCATTTTCACTGCATCAGTGATTGAATAAAGTTTTTTGCGATCAACGCCTTCAGAAGCGTTTTTATAACGTTTACCAGCCATTAGCTTGCCACCTCGATACCCATTGAACGGGCAGAACCTTCAACCATGCGCATTGCTGCTTCAATGTTGTCTGCGTTCAGATCTTTCATTTTTGCTTCAGCGATCTCACGAACCTGTTTCGCGGAAAGCTTGCCGGCAACCAATTTACCTGGCTCTTTCGAACCGGACTTCAGATTAAGCGCTTTCTTGATCAAATATGACATTGGAGCCTGTTTCATCTCGAATGTGAAAGACTTGTCAGCAAAAATGGTGATGATGACCGGTATCGGAGCACCCTTTTCCATTTCCTGTGTCTTCGCATTGAAATTCTTACAGAATTCCATGATGTTCAGACCACGCTGACCGAGAGCCGGACCAATTGGCGGCGACGGTGAGGCATTGCCTGCTGGTACCTGCAATTTCAGGTAACCTGTAATCTTCTTGGCCATGTTACTGCCTTTTCAAATGCCCTGCTCAATTCGAACAATTCGGGCGTTTCAGTTTATCTCCCCGAAAGACGTTCATGAGAGACGTTGCAGACCGTGGTGCGGTTATCCCTGGCGGCCAGCCAGCTTCCCCTTCCACGGAGTTTCTCAAATCTTGCGCATCACTCGCTTAATGCTCGCTCTACGTGCGATTTGAGTATTCTTTGTTGGTTCAAATCTTGCGCATCACTCGCTGAATGCTCGCTCTACGTGCGATTTGAACTATAATTTTTCAACCTGACCGTACTCCAGATCGACCGGGGTTGCCCGGCCAAAAATTGATACTTCCACCTTCAAACGGGCGCGCTCTTCGTCGACTTCCTGAACGACGCCGTTAAACGATGCAAATGGGCCATCGGACACGCGAACCTGTTCGCCAATCTCGTAAGAGATAGAAGGCTTTGGACGATCCACACCCTCTTGAACCTGATTGAGAATACGATCCGCCTCGCGATCAGAAATCGGCTGAGGCTTGTTATCGGACCCCAAAAA
The DNA here is from genome assembly GCA_049680405.1 of Salaquimonas sp. Classification (GTDB taxonomy): domain Bacteria; phylum Pseudomonadota; class Alphaproteobacteria; order Rhizobiales; family Rhizobiaceae; genus Salaquimonas. Next base: position 15,075 of record JBAUHS010000103.1, read on the forward strand.
CCCGGAAACCTTCGGCGTATTCTTGATCAATGAGAATGCGGCATCGGTCAAATCCATTTTCACAAGCACATAGCCTGGAAAAAATTTGCGTTCCGCATCGACCTTGCGGCCACGGCGCACTTCAACAACCTTCTCGGTTGGAACAATCACAGATTCAAAAAGATCTTCCAGACCCTTTTGCCTTGCCTGTTCCAAAATAGACTCAGCCACTTTTTTCTCGAAATTCGAGTAGGAGTGAACAATGTACCAGCGCTTCGTCATATGTCTTCCGCAATTTCCTCGTGGAACAAGCCTGAAAGGCCCGATCCAATTTATTCAATAATTAGCTTCCGAAATTCAGAAGCGCCCCAATAGCCAAGCTCAAAACCTGATCAACCGCCAGAAAAAATATCGCCGCAAGAATGATCATGATAAAAACCATAATCGTGGTTGTTACAGTCTCGCGCCGTGTTGGCCAAGTAACCTTCGCAATCTCCTGACGGACCTGCTGTAGGAAAGTAAAAGGATTACTTTTCGATGCCATCTGACGCTGCTTCCGGTTTCGTGTTCAATCAAATTTATGAGTTTCTGAGCGATTACGCACTTGGCGCAACTTTTCAGAATCTCTTCCATCCACTTCAACAAATTGAAAAACTTCTTTGTTTCCATGAACTTAAGCGCGCAAAGCCGTATGGCAGCCGAGCGCGCTTCTTCATTCGTTGGGTGTAAATAACCCTCATGAAATCAAAGCGCAAGAGGTGACGCATAGAATCTTTGACGAGAAGCCGTTGCTCAGCATTAAGCCTCTTGAACTTGATGAACCTCAATCACATTACCATCGGGATCATAAAAGAAAATCTGGTGCCAGGTTTCGACGGCCGCATTACCCCAGTCAGAGTAAGGCACGCCTTTGGCTTCCAGACGCTTTTTGAAGGCGTCAAGATCATCCGTTCGAAAAGCGATATGTCCCCGTGAAACCGGGTTGACCGTATGGCCGGAATTGAAACCAGCATGAATATCCTTTTGGGCCAAATGATACTGCACCACGTCGCTATGGGTCTTAGCGCCTGCAAAGGCCACATCGCCTGCATAGCCCTTTTTCTTTTCCAGAGTCGGCAGGCCCGCATCCACTCCATCCAACCCCAGAACATCGCGATAAAATGTATTCATCCTTTCGACATTCTCAGTAGCCAGATTAATATGATGAAGGGTAAGTTTCATTTGACTGCCTTTAGATATCATTGGGAATGGTATTCAAGCTTGAATTTTCGACACTGTTACACAGGCCTGCGGTTTAAATAAACAAGGATTGCCTTCAACATCAAAATCTTAACGTTCATTTGTTACCTATCTACAGGCACTTTTACGACTGTTTTTGTTTAAGGTTTTGGGATGATTGGCTTTCTATATTTACTGTACACGGCATTGACGTTGGCTCTTTGTGGTTTCTTGTTCTTTCTCAGTGAGGCCCATCTGACAATAACGCCTGAGTTTGCCTGGGTCGTCGGGTTTATGGCCTTCGTGCCTGCCTATCTGGTCGCGCATCATCTTAATAAACGTGGAATTCGGACATTAAGTTCAAAAAGCCTTTGGAAATATGCTCTTTATCTAACGCTGCTTTATCTGGCCGTTCCCGTTGCCTTGAACGGGCTACATATTTTATCTCACGAAAATCCATCTGGTCGTTTCATTCAAATTATTACAGATCCCTTTGTTCCAAGACTGCTTTTGCAAACCTTTGTTGTGTTTTTCATCAACAGGCTCGCGCTACCCTTTGGATTAGCGGCTTCAAGAGTGAATGCATCGGTATCAGCATGAATACAAAGAATTTCATTTTGGCGGATGCATTGATAATTTGTTGCAAAACGGCATGCTTTGTAAAAAACAGCCAAAGGAATTGGAAATGACGTTGAAGTGTAATTTGGTTGGCGCGCCAACCCAATGTGGTGCAGGACAGACTGGCTGTCTTATGGGCCCCGATGCTTATCGGGCAGCAGAACTCGCTGAAACCCTTGAGACCCTAGGGTTTACAGTTGCCGATCTTGGCAATATGGCTCCAGAGCCGGTCACCAGACCACCTCACCCCAATAGCGCGATCCACCATCTGGGCCAGACCATTGGCTGGGCCATCTCTTTGGAAGAAGCAGCTTATAATGCCTCCAAAGACGATGCCTTTCCTATCTTTCTCGGCGGTGACCACAGCCTTTCCATCGGAACAGTTCCTGGCGTGACGCGCTACTCTGCTGAGCTCAATCAACCGCAGTTTGTTTTGTGGCTCGATGCCCATCCGGATATCCACACCCTGGACACGACCAAGAGCGGCAATCTGCATGGGACCCCCGTTGCCTATTTCACTGGACAACCGGGCTTTGAAAACATTTACCCGCCGCTGCAACATGCTGTTGACCCTGCCAATATCTGCATGATGGGCATTCGCTCCGTGGACCCGGCGGAAAATGCGCTTTTGGGCAGATTGCCGATTGATGTGCATGATATGCGGGCGCTGGACGAGCATGGCGTGGCAGCTCCGCTCAGGGCATTTCTGGAGCGGGTCGTTGCGGCCAATGGGCGGCTGCATGTGAGCCTTGATGTGGACTTTCTGGAACCTGCCATTGCGCCAGCCGTGGGAACCACTGTGCCAGGCGGCGCAACCTTCCGCGAGGCGCATCTCATCATGGAAATGCTCTGCGACAGTGAACTGGTGACCTCGCTTGATATGGTCGAACTTAATCCGTTCCTCGATGAGCGCGGCCGCACAGCCAAACTGATGGTAGACCTGTGCGCCAGTCTTTTGGGCCGCAAGGTGCTGGACCGCCCGACGAAGAGTTTTTGATTTAGCGGGAAACAGCGCCGCTGTGACGTTTACGCTGGAGCGGCGTTTTTTAGACTGTTTCGCCAGTTCAAAAAGAGCAACCCGCAAAGAACCACCGCCCCTGCCATTTCCGCAGCGAAGAGTGGCCAGAAGACAGCAACGATTGCGGGGAAATAAACAAGCCTATGCCACAATGGAATAGGCGCAAATAGATAGCCTTCCAACATGGCTGCAAAAGCCACAATAACAAGAATTGCCATTGAACCGTCCCAAAGCACCAACGTTAGCGGTCCACCAAGGATGATTGACTGATTGTAAACCATGAAGAGCGGAATCAGATATAGCCCTTTGGCGTATTTCCATGCCTGAATTGAAGTTTCCATCGGCTTGGAACCGGCAATGGCAGCGCCGGCAAATCCGGCTAACGCGACGGGCGGCGTAACATTCGAATCCTGGCTCCACCAAAATACCACCAGATGGGCAATTAGTAGCGGCACGCCGAACTGTTCCTGTAATGCAGGCCCAACCAGAATGATCAGCACAATGTAGGCGGCGGTAACAGGCAATCCCATACCAACGATCAGACTTGCGATAACAACCAGCAACAGCGCCAGTAAAAGGTTACCTCCGGAAAAGGCCAACATCATGGCCGAGAATTTCAATCCCAGACCAGTCAGACCAACTACGCCGACGATGATGCCCGCGACCGCACAGGCCATGGAAACTGCGACAGCGTTGCGAGCGCCGAGCTCAAGGGCTTCAAGAGTTTTCGCCAAGCCCGATTTAGCCAGGGTGATGAATCCCGACATAGTGCGATCTTCTGCGTAAAAGGCTAACAACCCGCGCAGGCATGCGGCTGCGATCACCGTCAAAATCGCATAAAAGCCGACACGCATTGGCGAGTATCCGGCGACCAGAAACCATACAAGAGCGACCAGCGGCAACAGGAAATGCCAGCCTTCTTTCAACACATCCCTAACACGGGGTAACTCTGAAGCAGGCACTCCCTGCAAGCCTTGTTTTAATGCGGCTATGTGAACCAGAAGATAGACGGCTCCGAAATAGAGGAAGGCCGGGAATATGGATACAAGTACAATGTCGAGATAAGGCACGCGGGTAAATTCGCTCATCAGGAATGCCCCTGCGCCCATTAATGGTGGCATGATCTGACCTCCGGTAGAGGCTGCAGCTTCGATCCCGCCAGCTTGCGCCGGGCGATACCCAAGACGCTTCATCAACGGAATGGTAAAGGCTCCGGTTGTGACCACATTGGCGATGGCGCTGCCAGAAATTGATCCCATGCCTGCCGATGCGATTACAGCCGCTTTTGCCGGCCCGCCCCGTTGGCGACCAGTGGCAGCATAGGCGAGATCGATGAAGAATTTTCCCGCGCCGGTTACTTCAAGAAACGCGCCGAAAAGGACAAAGACGTAAATAAAAGTTGCTGCGACACCCAATGGCAGCCCGAATATACCCTCAGCTCCCAGCGTCAACTGGCTCGCCAGACGTTCGATAGAATAACCGCGGTGATTAAGAATGCCAGGCAAAAGGTCTGAAAGCCAGGGAAGTTCGCCCCGGGTACCCATAAAGGCATAAATAATGAAAATTAAGCCAATAATCGTCATCGGCAGGCCGATCGCACGCCGAGCAGCCTCCAGTACGACCAGTGTGGTGATGATTCCGACGACGACGTCCTGGTCTCTGGGAACAATGGCAGATGCAATGGCATCAATATTCATCGGCACCCACAAGCCCACCAACACACTGCACAAGATCAGAGAGGCATCAATGATCCACCCCATCGCACCGCGCGGTCTTTTCCCGGTAACCGGAAAAATCAGGAAACACAGAACGAGAATGAAACCGAGATGGATGGGCCGTTGAAAGAACAGGCCAAGTGGCTGAATTCCTGCCGCATAGAGTTGAAACAATGACAAGGCAATGCCGATTACCATGATCACTTTCAGCACAAAAAAGGATTGTTGCCCGGCTGTCTCGCTAACAATAACTTCGTTGGCTTGTCCGGTCATTGTTGCAACTCTTCATTCAAATGCTGATTTAATGCCACGCGAACGGGTTTTCTGGCAGCCAAAGCCGAAAGCGACACTTCCTGGGTATCAGTTCGAAGGCGGTGATTAACCGCAGGCCCACCCGGACGCAACACATAGGAATTGCCGGGCACAGGCTCGTCAATTTCCAATATCCAGTACCCCCCAGCTCCGTCCGACACTTGCTTTCCCCGGCCAATCAGATGTCCGAGCCCGGCAGCAAAATCGGGTTGGTGAGAACGGGTCAGCACCATCTGTCCGCCACGGTTCTCATAACAGTCGGAAACCTCAAATCCAGCTACCGAATGATTCCAAATCACGCACCAGCCAGCCCCATTAGAAATCGGCAGACTGGCGATCTGGGTACCGTCTGCCAATGTTGCAGTCAGATTATCAGCATAGACTGGAGAAACGATAAGAAGGAGGGCTAAAAGCCCTCCCCTTGTTGCTCTTTTCACTAGCGAAGATTATCCGGGATCGTCGTTCCTGCTTCTTCAAAATAACGAAGCGCACCTGGATGAAGTGGAACCGGTGTAGCCTGCATAGTGAATTCGATGGTGGTCTCATTGGCAGCTGGATGTACCGCTTTCAATTCTGCAATGTTCTCGAAAATCGCTTTGGTGACCTGATAAACCGTTTCTTCATCCATTTCAGAAGAGACAATCAGAACATTAGGAACTCCAAGTGTTGAAACATCCTCGGCTACACCATTGTAAACGCCACCGCTCAGCATTGTCGGAGCAAAGGTTGGATCAGCCGCATCAGCCGCAGCGATCTGCGCTTCGGTCAGGCCGATGACACGGATATTATTGGTTGTGGCAAGGTTGAGGATCGATGATGTCGGTGCGCCAACGCTCCAAAAACCTGCGTCGACATCGCCATTTGCCAAAGCATCAGCCGTTTCATTGAAATTGAGGCGCTGGGCTTCAAAATCGTCAAAGGAGATTCCATTGGCTGAAAGCAGGGTCGCTGCATTAACTTCTGTTCCAGAACCAGGAGCCCCAACAGAGACGCGTTTGCCTTTAAGATCGTCGATTGACATGATTCCAGAGTCGGCCAGTGTAACGATCTGGATCATATTGGCGTAAAGAGAGCCAACTGCGCGGACCATCGGCAATTGCTTACCTTCAAAACGGCCCGTACCTGAATAGCCTTGCTGAACTGTATCAGCCAGTGCGATAGCAAAATCTGCATCGCCAGTGGCAATTAGGCCCATGTTTTCTACAGATGCGCCGGTAACTTCCGCAGTGGCGGAAAAGCCTTCGACGTGCTTGTTGATGATTTCAGCGATACCGCCGCCCATCGGATAGTAGACACCGCCGGTTCCTCCGGTAGCAATCGACAATTGTGTTTGCGCAACCGCAGGTGCCGCCGCGAATGAAACCAGTAGTGCAAGTACTCCAAAAATTCTCATATTATCCTCCCATTTGATTTTGCCGTCTATTTATTAGGTCGTACGTCCAATTATGCAAGTGTATTATAAGCAGATGATGGAATGGGCGGCGGCAGGTCGGTGTGATTTTGTCTTTCATGGGGCGCAATCTTAGTTGCAGCGAGCAGACTGCAAAGCAACACAAGTAGCGGGCTTCGGTGCCAGCCTGCTTGGCCGCAAAGTGCAGGACCGTCCTGCGATGAGTTTTTGATTAGAGGCCTTTTGGGTCCTGACCCTAATTAACGCCAAATAAACAAAAGGATACAGAAAGTGAATGCTCAAGCCAGCATTAACCGTTGTGCGGCCATTACAAAGTGTTTCGCACACAAAAACGGGGAGCCTGATAACTCCCCGTTCTGGATTAACTGCCATGGCTAATCAGTGTGTTGCGCTCGCCTGCCCAGCGCCTGGGTTTTGGGCGGTAAGAGCTGCCTTCAACATACGCTTTGACTTTACATTGGCTTAAATCTTGCGCTTCGGGCGGCAGAGGCCGCCCTCAACGTGCGATTTAAACATTCGCAAACTGGTTCATGGTGTTGTCTTCACCGGATGCTTTCAAGGCTGCTTCGCCAGCGAAGTATTCCTTGTGATCATCACCGAGGTCCGAACCGGCCATGTTTTGGTGTTTGACACAGGCGATGCCTTGACGGACTTCTGCACGCTGAACAATTTTGACATAGCCGAGCATGCCCTGATCGCCAAAATATTCCTTGGCAAGGTTGTCGGTTGAAAGAGCCGCTGTGTGATAGGTCGGCAGCGTGATCAGGTGGTGGAAGATACCAGCTTCACGGGCCGCATCAGCTTGGAAGGAGCGGATGCGGTCGTCGGCTTCAACGGACAGATCGCTAGCGTCATAGTCGACACTCATCAGTTTGGCGCGGTCATAGCCTGAAACGTCCTTGCCTTCAGCTTCCCAGGCATCAAATACTTGCTGGCGGAAGTTTAGGGTCCAGTTGAAACTCGGTGAGTTGTTGTAAACGAGTTTCGCGTTAGGAATGACCTTGCGGATCTCATTCACCATTCCGCCGATCTGGCCGATATGAGGCTTCTCGGTTTCAATCCACAACAGGTCTGCGCCATTCTGGAGCGATGTGATGGAGTCGAGAACGCAACGTGCTTCGCCTGTGCCAGCTTTGAACTGGTAGAGGTTTGACGGAAGGCGTTTTGGACGGAGTAGTTTGCCGTCGCGTTTGATGACAACGTCTGAAGAGTTTAGTTCATCGGCGGTGACCTCATCGCAATCGAGGAAAGAATTGTATTGGTCGCCGAGATCGCCTTCCTGGGTGGAATAAGCGATTTGTTTTGTAAGGCCAGCGCCGAGGGAGTCGGTGCGGGTAACAATGATGCCGTTTTCAACGCCGAGTTCCATGAAAGCATAGCGGCAGGCTCGGACTTTTTGCAGAAAATCTTCGTGAGGAACGGTCACTTTGCCGTCCTGGTGGCCGCACTGCTTTTCGTCGGAAACCTGGTTTTCAATTTGCAGAGCGCACGCACCAGCTTCGATCATCTTCTTGGCAAGAAGATAAGTCGCTTCGGCATTGCCGAAGCCAGCATCGATATCGGCGATTACCGGAACGACATGGGTCTGGTGGCTGTCGACGGCAGCAGTTGCAGCAGCGATTTTCGCAGCATCGCCGGATTTCTTGGCTGCGTCGAGATCGCGGAACAGGCCACCCAATTCGCGGGCATCAGCCTGACGAAGGAAAGTGTAAAGCTCTTCGATGAGCGCAGGCACGGATGTTTTTTCGTGCATGGACTGATCCGGTAGCGGACCGAATTCAGAGCGAAGGGCTGCGACCATCCAACCGGAAAGATAGAGGTAGCGGCCTTTTGTGGAACCGAAATGCTTTTTGATGGAGATCATTTTTTGCTGGCCGATAAAGCCATGCCAGCAACCGAGCGACTGGGTATAGTTTTTCGGGTCGGCATCATAGGAATCCATGTCTGCGCGCATGATATCTGCGGTGTATTTCGCGATATCAAGACCGGACTTGAAACGGTTTTGAAGGCGCATACGAGCTACGGATTCCGCATCAATTGCACTCCAGGCAGCGCCTTGTTGATCGATTGTGGCTTTTGCATTGGCGATTTCAGCTTCATAAGACATGCCGTTACCTCCGTTTGGTTGAAAATTTGATTGATGTGCAGTCATTTTATTCTCCTGAGTGACGGATCGGTTAAGATGTCGCCTGATCGATAGGTGATTTAACTTTTACAAATCTTGTAAAATTGGATTTCTGTTACAGCTTTTACAACATTCCTGGCAGTTGTCAGGGATTATTTGGTAAAATCGTGTTGATTTGTGAAGATAGAGTCACATTTGATTTGTAAATTTGTAAAGTCTTTACAAGGTTGAAATGCGAGAGCTATCACTTGCAGTCCAGATACCATGTTTGCTGAAATGCGATACCCTTAAGATTTACTTTTGGCGCTTTCTTGAAAGAAAACTTGTCCCTCGTTGCAATATGAGTGGCCCCCGTCACATGAATTCCACCGATGGGACAGGTCGACACAAGCCGCGATGCGATGTTCACTGTGGTGGCCCAAACATCATAGGCAAATTTGGTCTTGCCGATAACGCCGGCGGTAATCGGTCCGGTCGCAACACCAACCCGCAATTTCAGTTCATAACCCGTCGAAACGCTCAATCGTTTGCTCGCTTCCAACATGTCGACCGCGAGATCCAAGATACGCTCCGCATGATTTTCAACAGGATCCGGCGCACCGCACACGGCCATATACTCATCGCCAATGGTTTTGATCTTCTCGGCATGGTGTTTTGTGGCTAGCGCGTCGAATTCCGTGAATATCTCATTGAGCAATGCCACCAGATCATCGGGATCCATTGCACTCGACATTTCGGTAAAGCCTACAATATCAGCAAACATTACTGTCGTTTCATCAAATCTGTCCGCAATGGAGATGTCAGGATTATAGCGCAATTCATCGGCAATACGCGGCGGGAAGATGTTCAGCAGCAATTGTTCGGACCGCTTTTCCGCATCAGCGGCTATCGAAAACCCATACCAGACAATCAAGGTCACAATGACAATAATCGAGATAGCCGAAAGGGCGTATAGCTGTTTCATGAAACCAGGATCAATGAAGTTTTGAAGCGATCCGGTTTCAAATAGAAGTTCAGCAGCGATATTGGCAGTGATACAAATAATCCCGATGGTCCAGATTACTCTCATATGTCTGATGCCGAAAATCGCAAAACCGATTGCCGCTCCGCCAATATAATTGAGGTGAATGCCCGAATCTGTTCCGAGCAGAGAAACGAAATAAAAGAGTGATAATGAGACAGTGACGGTCAGCACGGTGGCGCTAAAAACGGAATTATAGCGATGCCAGAAGGGTGCCGTTGCGGTGATGATTGCAGAGGCACAATTGCCAATAATCAGGGGCATCAGATTTTGATAATCATGTAGGGCGAAATTGATCGCGTAAGACAAGGAGGAGAGTGCGGCCAAATATCCGGCGAGATTGACAAGGGAAAGCCGGCGGCGGTCTTCGCGGCTGTAACCGCTGATCCCTGCCCTCAAAACCCAATCGGAAAATGCTTTCAACGTGCCAATCAAAACTCTAACCTTTGCATCATTAAATTTGACAAGGCGCATGCTAGGTCAAGCAACCATGTAGGTCTGTGAAAGATAACACACTTGGAAGTTAGGGTCAGGATTCATAAATAAAGCGAAATGGCGCCCGATAGGACAAGAAATACAAGGAAAAGATCGAAAATCGGGGATTATCCCCCGGTTGAGAGCTTTGGTGAATTTAGAATGGTTTAGCAGTTTACAATATTTTTGAACAATTGCCTCGGACATGAAATTGACCAAAATAACTTCCATTGACGGAAAATGGGATTGTCTCCCTTCGAATAAAGATTGAGAGTAAAACATGTATCGTATCAGTTTAAGCCGTTTTACCTTGGTTGTTTTGATCTCACTTTATATCCTGGGTCTTTGCAATTTCACTTTTTGGAAAAAGGCTTGGGACTATTCAGATCAAAATACCCTGTTTTTGATCGGGGCTGCAGCCGCTCTATTTTTCGCGCTGAATGCAATCATCGGATCATTCGCTTACAAATACATGATCAAGCCAGTTTCAATTTTACTGATCTTGATCGCCGGTACGAGCGCTTATTTTTCTGACACGTTCGGAACCATTATCGATAAGGAAATGATCGACAACACCCTTTCCACCAATACAGGCGAAGCTGGGGAGCTCTTAACATCAGGGTTGATTCTGCATTTGCTAGTTTTTGTACTGTTGCCAATACTGGCAATATTCTGGGTAAGGATTGATTTTGCCGCGTTCAAGAAGACCTATTTTCAAAACGTGGCATTCGTTACTGGCTGCATCATCGCTGCAGCCGCATTGGTTCTGCCAAACTACGTGAATTACGTTTCCATTGTACGCAATCATCGCGACCTTGCCAAAAGCCTGACGCCTTCCCAGCCCATCAGCGCAATGATCAAGTATACCCGAACCCAAGTTGCCAGTGCGGATATGCCACTGACGAAAATTGGTAATGATGCCATTTTGGACACAGAAGAGGATGGACAAAAAAGGCGACCAAAATTCACGGTGATGGTTCTGGGAGAAACGGCACGCGCTCAAAGCTTCAGCTTGAATGGATATGAGAGAGAAACCAATCCTGAACTTAAGAAACGGAGCATTTATAACTTCTCTAATGCGAGTAGTTGCGGAACAGCAACGGCCGTCTCAGTGCCTTGCATGTTTTCCAAATTCGGTCGGGAAAATTATTCAAAATCAGAAGCAAGCCATACGGAAAATGTACTCGATATTATCGCAAAAACAGAGGTCCAAATTGCCTGGTTTGACAATAATAGTAACAGTAAGGGACAGGCAGACCGTATTCCCTATTTCGCCGTCAAAGATTTAAAAGACAACCCGTATTGTGACGAAGACGGTTGCTATGATGAAATACTCCTTTCCAAGATGAAAGAATATGTCGATACGCTGGATCCAAACAAAGACATCATGATCGTACTTCATCAATTAGGAAGCCACGGACCAAGTTATTATAAACGAAGCCCGGCGCAGTATAAAAAATTCCTGCCTGAATGCGCCACGGCTGAAATCAGCAATTGTAGTCGAGAAGAAATCCTGAACAGCTATGATAACACCATTTTATATACTGATACGGTACTGGCCCAGATAATCGACTATCTGCAATCTAAAACGGACCAATTCAATACCGCCATGCTTTACATGTCCGACCATGGAGAATCGACCGGCGAAAATGGTATTTATCTCCATGGATTGCCTTACTTCATTGCTCCAGAATACCAGACAAAGGTGCCACTCATTTTCTGGCTGTCCGATGAATTTCAAGTGCAGGAAGAAATCGATCCTGCATGTATGGCAGACATTTCTGGAACGGAGTTAAGCCAAGACAATCTTTTTCATACCCTCCTTGAGTTAGCCGAAGTCGATACGGCAGACTACAATCCTAAATTGGATATTTTCGAAATCTGCCACCATGAAGACGTTGAGGAAGTCAGTCAAATCAAGCTTCCCTCTCAATAACAGCAGCATCCAAGAGCATGGTTCCGCTTTAACGGCTACGGGAAAACTTAGAAGATGGCTCCCGGTGATTTGTTTCACAAATACACCTGCCGCTGATAGTAATGTGAGCTTATATAGCTTGCACCATTTCGCTTCGCGAAATGGCAGGGGCGCACGGGCTCGAACCGTGGACCTTCGGTTTTGGAGACCGACGCTCTACCAACTGAGCTACACCCCTAAAAGGTCTTATTCAGACTTGTCTGTTTTAGACTGGCGCTTGATAGCCCTAAAGCATGGCAGAACGCAAGAGGATTTCGAGCATTCCCATTAAAAAGCATATACTTCCACTCGGTAACCGTCGGGATCGAAGACCTGTATTCTAGTCGGCCCGTGTTCTTGCCATTCAGCCTCAGTTACGCCAGCATCAGCGAAGGCCGCACGCAGGGCTTGAATGTCTTTCACACGATCAATCTGGAACCCAAAATGGGTGGTGCGTGGCGGTTGGGGAGGAACCTTGCCTTCAGACATGGCAAGCAAATCACCCGTTGAATTTGACAGGATCAGCAAATGATCGTCTTCGTGAATGCGTTCAGTCAAACCGAACCACCTGCCATAAAATTCCGCTGAGGTTTCACGGTTTGAAACAGTCAAGGCAACATGGTTCAGGCGCATGAATTAATTTCCAATCAAAAAAGCTATTTCTTTTTGTGGCTATGCATAGCGCATTCTGCATTCGCGCCTGTCCCAGGAGCATTCTCAAAAACGCAGCGACTTTCGGGAAGTGAACCACACTGTTTATTCAATTGTTTGAAACCAATGCACTTTCCCGTCTTTTTCGAACGATATCCGGTTCCGCCTTTGCAACCACAGCCGGAACAACGCGGACTGTCAGGACAAAGCTGATGCGCGCAAACAAAATCGGCGGATGCATTTGCACCCGCCGAAAAGATTGCAACTATTAAAAGTTGGCGAATTGCATTCGCGATTGATCTACTCAATGATGCTTGCCACGATGCCCGCGCCACACGAAATGCGGTGTTCCGCATTTCGCATTATCAAACAACGTTGGCGCTTTGGAAATTTGCTTCAATTATTCGATAATTGAAGCAACAATTCCCGCGCCACACGAAATGCGGTGTTCCGCATTTCGCATTATCAAACAACGTTGGCGCTTTGGATATTTGCTTCAATTATTCGATAATTGAAGCAACAATTCCCGCGCCAACTGTACGGCCACCTTCGCGGATAGCAAAGCGCAGACGCTCTTCCATCGCGATTGGAACGATCAGTTCAACAGTCATCTCGACATTATCACCTGGCATTACCATTTCTGTACCTTCTG